>JABSPL010000021.1 GCA_013215105.1 Flavobacteriaceae bacterium | reverse complement strand
GTTGTAAAGAAGGTTTGGTCTTTCATATTATCTGAAGTCATATTAGCACCATCTATTGAGTTACTATTCGTACCACTTCTAGCGTTCGAATTTACAGTCATACCTACATTAGCATAATTATTAGTTATGGTAGAAGTATTAGAACCCACAACTCTATTAGTAAACGTAGCATCCTCAATACCATCGTTAAAAGCTATCGAATTCTTTATTGTAGAGTTATTTTTATTAAGACCAACTAAGCCTCCTACATAATTAGTTCCTGTAACACTACCAGTAGCATAAGAGTTATTTATTATTGAATTATCCTCAACATCACCAACTAATCCTCCTATATAATAAGTTCCTCTAACATCACCAGTAGCATAAGAGTTTTCTATTACAGAAATAAAACTATAACCGACTAAGCCTCCTACATATGTATTTCCTGCAACAGTACATTTAGAATAAGAAGTTTCCATCGTAGATCCTACCATATAACCGACTAAACCTCCTACATGTTTATCTCCTGTAATATCACCAGTAGCATATGAATTCTTTATTGTAAAATCATGCCCAAGACCGACTAAGCCTCCTACACAAATAGGTATTCCCCCTACAGAACTACCTCCTCCAGTTATGTCACAATTTAGTATCCCTATATTTTCTATATTAGATCCATCAATAAAACCGAATAAACCTACCAAAAAGTTATCTGGCCTATTTATAAACAAATTAGATATGGTTTTATTATTACCTTCAAAATCACCTCTAAATCCAACTATAGGAGCCCAACCTTCACCTGAGGTAAAACCTCCTTTAAGGCTATTATCTCTATAGTCTTCATCTTTGTCGAAATCCAAATCATTCATCAGAACGTATTTTTCAGACAATTCATCTTTTATATCTTCTAAATCTTCTATTTTCCATATTCCTATATGAGTTCCGTTAGAATCAACTTCCCAAACACCATTCGTACTTAACACTTTCTTTTCTGGAACTGAATTTTTAACACCCCCTAAGAAAAACACTTGAGAATACAGGTTAAGAGTACTAATAAATATCAATGTATACAGTATAGTTTTCATAGTTTTTTTTATATTTCACCTTTATTTTCAAACGCAATAAGCTGACTAGAAGTATACTACAATTATATTTAATCTCTTCAATAAATCAACAAAAATCAATATAACTATCAATATTAAAACATATAAGCCTTTATATTTCTGATTTATCCTGATATTAATACAGTAATCTCAAATGTGTTTCGAAATAACACTTTAAGCAGTCTAAGTTATACCATCCTAAATTTCTAAAGGCACTAATATAAATAAACAACAAGTATATAATATACCAAACACTCACAATATACTTAAATACAAGTATATTGTGAATGTGCTTTTGTTCTTAAGATGTTATTCAGGAGTAGGATTCGAGATTATATCTACTTCTTCTATAAGTGATTTTGCTTTTATAATATAGCACTTGGCTATATACTTTGGGGTTATATCTATACCTTCACCCGAACCAGCGTTACTCATACCGTGACCATGGCTACCCAACGGATTCCCTGAAAAGGTAGCAGTATGACCATGACTAATACTAGCCCATCCTTGACTATCAGTGTTTGAACTAGGAACTCTTGGTCCGAATGAACTTGTAGACACCCTAATAGGAATAAAAACTTCAAAACTAGAAGCCGTCATCCATTCAACACTAAGATCAACAACATTAACAGTTCCACTAGGAGTACCTAGGTTCGTCCCTCCAATAGTATGATTATGTGAGGGCATTTGATCTTCTTCTAATGTTATTTCTTTTTCCCCACCTGTAGTATATTCAATAATATCCGTACCAACTCCCATAACAGTTCTATTACTAGAATTAGGTAATTGGAATGTATTACCTAAGTCGTCTCCTTCTCCATAGGAAGTACCTATTACATCAAATAATTCTTGGAATTCTGTTCTTAATATCGATCTACCATCCTCTAATAAATATCCTTCAGGTATATTAGCCTTTGAGCCAGACCATAATTTAGACACCCCTACAGGATCTAAATTATTCGTTATTTTTTTCTCCAACTCTTTAACCAAAGCTTCTAATGCAGATATATCCACTCCGTCATCTGTTTCATCATTGTTCCCTACAAATCTAATCCATTTTTCGCCATCGTTATAGTAATACCCCTTATAAAGACCTTCTGTTTCTGAAAGATTAAAAACTATCATACCCTGTACGTGAGTATCCATAGGAAGTGGATCATATATAGACTCTAAGAATAACCTTGGAAGTATAATTCCTTTTTCCTCTGAAAAAACCTCTAATATAGATTCTATATTGGGGTTATCGGTACCTATACCTACTTGTGAAAACCCTATAAAATTAATCAATAATAATCCTATAAATAATATTTTTTTCTTCATAATATTTTTTTTACAACGACAAGCATATTATTATTCCTTACAGACAAACAAACTCATTATCAGAACGCTAAGTTAACAAATATTTTTATATATTCAAATTAAATTAAAAAATGTTTTAAAGATAAATTATTACACGGCTCTTATTATACCAATTAATTTTCCATAACTCCGTTACTTATTGTGTCTTTATGCATGGCTAAATTCAATATAACAGAAAGTAAAAGAGAGCTAGAATCGCTTTTATATAAATAATTTGGTTCGATTAAATTGTTGAATATGTCAAAAGGAGGTAAGCGTAGAGAAGCCGTTACTCAATATACACATGCCGGCTTAGAAGTTAAATCAAACAATAATACAGACCAGTTATTGAGTTATATTCAAGCTGTAGAATGGGTTAAATCTGAATATAACATTACAGTAAGGTATAATTGTTTAAGACCCTAAAATCGCCAGAAGAGTTATCTATTTGTTGTCCGTCTTATTGAGCTCTTCTTTGTACATTGATTATCGGTAATACACAACCATTAAAAATTTAACTGGTATTATAATTGAATTACAGATATATTTTTTCTGACAACAACTAAAGTTATTATTATTGAGATATTGTCTGAATTACATTGTGCTCATTTAACTACTTATCTAGAGTTTTATATATTTTATTATTGAGTATTGTTTATACGCATTATATAATACAGTATTATGTTTGCAGGTACTGTTTCATTGTCTCCTCCAATGATAGATATTTCACCAGAATCAACATCAAAATCCATTAAAGTATTTTTCGTTAGAGTGTTCCTAGCATCGACTTTATGTATATGCTTTCCATAATCATTTTTAAGTCTAAATTCTACTTGATCGTAATAAACCTTATCCCTTGAATTACCGGAACCACCTCCTGTTAATTCAATATGATAGCTAATTTTTGAAGAATCGGTTGAATTTAGTTTTCGAAATATTAAATACTTATATGGAATATAATAACTATCTTCCTTTAGGAATTGAGGAGGTGTTGTCTGAAATACTGATGATTCTCGAGTATGGTATTCAGGAACAGTATAATAAGTAGCATCTGTACTTCCTTTAATATTTATTGATGTGTTATTAGTTTTAAAGTCAGAAGTAGGTAATGCAGTATTGTAATTATAAGTTTCTCCAGGAGTTAACGTCCCTCCGTTAGGTACCGCAGTATTAGAATCATCATCATTCCAAGCTCTTATAAAACGTCCTCTCAAGTCTGGAGTACCATTGTTCCCATTACATAATGCCCAACCTACCATCTGTTCTATCCCATTTCCAGAATTATCAAAGAGTTCAGAATAGATTTGTCCATCAGGTATGCTAAAAGCTATCACACTTCCTACAGGAGAAGCAGTAACTACAGCATTAGTATTAGCATCAACTTTTGTTTTTAAAACAGAAACATCTACTCCGTCAACCGTTTTTGTTTCATCTAAAGTTATATCTCCTGTCATATTACCTCCTGCCAATGGCAGTTTAGCACCTATAGACACAACGTTATCTTCAACTGTTGTTTTTAAAACAGAAACATCTACTCCGTCAACGGTTATATCGTCTTCAAGAGTTATATTTCCTGTCATATTACCTCCTTCCAATGGTAATTTAGTACCTATAGATACAACGTTATCATCAACTGTTGTTTTTAATGCTGAAACATCTACTCCGTCAACTGTTTTATCGTCTTCAAGAGTTATATTACCTGTTATATTTAGGTTTCTGTTATTAGTAGCACTACCTATACTTACATCTCCTCTTTCGTAAAAAATATTTGATCCATTAACATTAGTAGCCCCTGAATTATCAAAAACATTTCTCCATGCACTATCTCCTGAAGCAGTAAGTTCTATCGGGTTGTTTAATCCCCAAGTATTATCTCCCTTCTTAGGTCCGTACATAAGTTTATTATAAGTATCAATATAGAAATCTCCTGGAACACCTATTCCTGCAGCATCACCATCTTCAGGCGGTCCATCTCCACTAAGTATAGTCTTCCCATCAACTCCTGTTGACATCTTCATAGGCTCGCCCCATTCTCCATTATCAGTTCTAGGCCCATAAAACTTTTTATTAACTGTATCCAAATAATAATCTCCTGTATTGGCTGTTGTTCCTTCACTAGGAGCTTCATCACCTTCTCTTATAGTTGCTCCTATCAGAGAAGTTGCCATAGAAGACCAACCATTAGCTTCTTTAGGTCCATAAATCATACTATCATCTGTATCAATATAGAAATCTCCTATATTAGAAGTTAAACCTGCACTCGGAGGTCCAACTCCATTTAACAACGTTTTACCTTCAAGTCCTCTAGCCCCCTGAGGGCCTATAGGACCACTTTTTAACTCTATAGTAGCTTCCCAAGTCTCATCAGTAGCATTATAAGGTCCATAAAGAGTTGCTGTAGGCTCAGATATAGTATTATCATGACTAATATAATAATCTCCTGTCCTTAACTTATTTAACAAATCATCATTCTCTATAGGAAAATCTTTTCCATAGTGAATAATACTACCAGCGACCCCTTGAGCACCTCCTGAAATAGTCGCATAAATAGACCATTCAAGACCTTCTTCATCTGTTTTGGGACCATATATAATATTACTACCCTTATTTATATAAAAATCTCCTATCAACAAATCTACAGCTTTTTGGCTTTCATAAGGAGAACCATCCCCACTAGCTATAATATTACCTCTTTGACCTACTTCCCCTTTTAGACCTCTGATTCCTGAATTAAAATTAATACTATCTATAGGCCAAGTTCCATCTGTGTTTTTAGGGCCATATAATCGTTTTCCATAAATATCTATATAATAATCTCCGCCTAAAGCTTCTTGACCTTGTTGAGTATCTGCCGGAAGTCCATCACCACTGAGTATAGACGTTCCTTTACCTCCTCTAAGACTTATTGTAGGGAAGAACCAGCCCCCTACTTCTTTAGGTCCGAATAATTCGACCGTCAAAGTATTTATATAATAATCCCCTATATTACCTTCATCCTTAGGAATACCAGCACCACTCAATATACTTTTCCCAGGTTCTCCTTTTACTCCAGGGTCTCCTCTGGTTATAGCAATTGGTCCTGGCCATATAGGTACTGTCAACGCTTTAGGCCCCCATAATTGATTTCTAATCAGATCTATATATAAATCTCCAACTATAGAATCTTCAGGATCTTCAATATTAGGGTTTTTAGAACCATTCAATATACTATTACCTCTATCTCCCTTCTGTCCAGCTCCTAATGCTATTTCATTTAGCCAAACACCATCTTCTATAGGGCCATACATAATATTACTCTGAACATCTATATACATATCTCCATTATGAGCATTTCTACCTACATCTGTTTCATTGGGAGGTCCATTTCCCATCAAGGTCTGGTTACCCGCTGGCCCTACAAGATCTTTTGAATTAGAATTCCAACCGTTTTCATCTTTAGGACCATATAACTTATACTCATTTAAGTCTAAGAAGAAATCTCCAATACCCCCTATATCTTCATTAAGATCTTCAGACAAACCATATAAAACAACATCTGTTACAGTATCTATTTTATCGTTACTAGCTATAAATCTAATCCACTTTTCTCCATCGTTATAGTAATACCCCATATAAAGCTCTTCTGTCTCTGAGATATTAAAAACTATCATCCCCTGTACGTGAGAAGACATAGGATATGGATCATATATAGACTCTAAGAGTAACCTTGGGAGTATAACTCCTTTTTCTTCTGAGAAAACTTCCAACATAGATTCCTCATTTGGGGTATCTGTACCTACACCTACTTGCGTAAAACCATTAGCACCAAGCAGCAAACAAATTAAAATTAGTATTTTTTTCATCTCTTCATCTTTTCATACGCTACAATAGCATATAATTACACCTCCTCATCTTTTGAAATAACCTTTTAAAAACAGGATTTTTTTTGTCTTATAAAGGTGAAAATCTAACTATAATCTAGAATATAATTTATTTCTCACTTAGATATGACCAAAAACAAACTATTCGGTTAGTTCATTTAAATACTTAATAGCCATCACCAAACATAGCCATATCTAACTCATTATCAAAGACTAAGGTAGTGAATATTTTTAACATATGGAAACAAAAAAGAAACAAACATCTTAAGAACAAGACATTACATATCTTATAATAACCAACTAGTGATAATAATATACCCACCCCCTTCAACTAACAATCTTACACTAAGAGTATTAAAGAAAAAAAAACACGATCTATACGTGACAAATATCAAGCTCCATCGTATATAAACCCAGTTATTTATTCCAATTTGGACACCTCACATAAGCCACTTACCGATATATCCCGAGCGGTTGATAAAAACCCTAAAGTAAAAAAATATTATATAGGTAGTGATATCCGTTACGATATGTTAGTTCCTAAGTTTAACAAAAACGCAGACCCAAAAGAGCTAGAAGAACACACCGAATAGGTAATAACTAATCATGTATCAGGAAGATTGAAAAGTTGTTGCCGAGCACAGCTCTGACCCTGTACTTAAGTTAATGAGTAAACCTTCGCCTTCGAACTTTCATCAGTTCAAAAAGCTATTTGATAAGGTAAAGATACTCAAGAAACTAAACCTACAGCTTATACCTTACTTTATATCGATCCACCCTGAGAGTAGACTAGAAGACATGGCTAACCTAGCTTCCGAAACCAAAGATATGGGCTTCCAACTAGAACAAGTACAAGGCTCCTCTCCTATTCCTATGACAGTTTCTAGCGCTATATACTATAGTGGTTACCTCCGGTATACTCTAAAGGAAATGTACAGCCCTAGAAGTAAAAAAGAGAGGGGGAATCAGCATAAATTCTTCTTTTGACACAAAAAAGAGAATAAAGATTGGAAATAGCTTCCTTATAGACAAATTACCACCTAGTAATAGTGACAATAACTTTAGATGGCAAGAAAGGTTCTAAAAACAAAGGAGGAGGAAGTACTAAATCGTTCGAAAGCGTAAAACCTAGCAGTAATATAAATAACGAATATAGAGGTAAGAAGAATAATTCCAAAAAAGGAGTTTACTAGTGTTAAACCTAGTAGAACTACTAACGCTAAGAGTAAGAATAACAGAAAGAAAGAGAACTTAATATTTTTCACTTTCTTATAATATATATAAAACACAAGTATCATTTTTGGTGATGCTTGTGTTTTTCAGTTTAATCACTAATTACGCTGCCTAATTTTTAAAATATAGAAAAAAGACAACAATACTTTTGTTATCAATATATAAGAAAACAAATCTAATCAGCAAAGAACTATAATAAGAATTCTGACGACTAAAGATTATTCCTATAGGTTTACCGTAATTCAACCTATGGAATAGAACTAATCCTAAATAAACACAATCCTTACATAACACTAACTTAACATAAATATAACACCTTATAACACCAATACTTAGCATAACTACAGTTTTTAAATAATATAATAACTATATTTGCCTGCAATTAATTATAAACTAATTGCAATATGGGCTCTCCAAAAATCATAGAAGAAGGACTTACATACGACGATGTATTACTTATACCTTCTTATTCTGAAATATTACCTAACAATGTTGATATCAAATCGAGATTTTCGAAGAATATACCTTTGAATATACCTATAATATCCGCCGCTATGGATACTGTAACCGAATCGGCTATGGCTATAGCTATGGCAAGAGAAGGAGGTATAGGAGTCATTCATAAGAATATGAGCATAGCTCAGCAAGGTGAAGAGGTAAGGAAAGTAAAACGTTCGGAAAGCGGAATGATACTTGACCCTATTACGGTTAGTAAAACCGTAAAAGTTCACGAGGTAAAGACCTTGATGAGCGAAAACAAAATAGGAGGAATACCTGTAGTTGACAGCCAAAACACTCTTATAGGTATAGTTACCAATAGAGACCTTAGGTTTGTGACCGATATGAACGATATCGTCGATAGTTTTATGACCAAAACAGGACTTATAACTGTTCCCAAAGGTACTTCTCTAAAACAAGCTGAAATAGTTTTACAAGAAAATAAAATAGAAAAACTTCCTGTTGTAAATGATTCTAACCAATTAGTAGGTCTTATAACTTACAGAGATATCACCAAAGTAAGAGATTATCCTGCCGCTAACAAAGACAGCTACGGTAGACTGAGAGTTGCTGCAGCTATAGGAGTTACTGCCGATTGTATGGAGAGAGTCCAAGTATTGGTCAAAAACGGTGTTGATGCCGTAGTTTTGGACTCTGCTCACGGGCATTCTATAGCTATCATAAATAAATTAAAAGAAATAAAAAAACAATTCCCTAAATTGGACGTAGTTGCAGGTAATATAGTTACCGTAGCTGCTGCCAAGGCACTTATAGATGCTGGTGCTGACGCGGTAAAAGTAGGTATAGGTCCAGGTTCTATATGTACTACTCGTGTGGTTGCTGGTGTTGGTTACCCTCAACTTTCGGCAGTTATTAATGTTTGTGAATATGCAAAAGACAAAAATGTACCCGTAATAGCCGATGGCGGAGTCAGATACACTGGTGATATACCTAAGGCTATAGCTGCAGGTGCCGATTCTGTTATGCTAGGTTCTTTGCTTGCAGGAACAAAAGAAGCTCCTGGAGATGTAATATTGTACCAAGGAAGAAGGTATAAATCGTATAGAGGAATGGGATCTATAGAAGCTATGAAAGATGGTTCCAAAGACAGATACTTTCAATCAGACATAGATGATAAAGCCAAAAAACTAGTTCCTGAAGGAATAGAAGGAAGAGTTTCTTATAAAGGAGAGATGTACGAAACTATGCATCAATTCTTAGGAGGGCTAAGAGCGGGAATGGGGTACTGTGGATCTAAAGATATAGCTACTCAAAAGACCGCTAGTTTTGTAAGAATTACTAGTTCAGGTATAGCTGAGAGTCATCCGCATGATATAACTATAACTAAGGAAGCACCTAATTATTCTAGGGGATAAACAATAATACTCTTTCCGTATGAAATGAAAACGAAGAGTCTATGTCTAAAAAAAGCCGATATTAAATTAATAATATCGGCTTTTTTATATCTTTTATTTAGATTTCTTCATAACGAAGTCTTCCATAAATTTGGTAGTATAATTACCTGCCAAATAATCTGGATGATCCATCAGTTGCCTGTGGAAAGGTATAGTTGTTTTGATACCTTCTATTATAAATTCGTCCAAAGAACGTTTCATTTTATTGATAGCTTCTTCTCTGGTCTGAGCAGTAACTATTAGCTTAGCTATCATCGAGTCGTAGTTAGGTGGTATAGTATAACCCGCATATACGTGAGTATCTACTCTTACACCATGTCCTCCTGGCACGTGAAAACTAGTAACCTTACCTGGCGAAGGTCTGAAATCATTATCAGGGTCCTCAGCATTTATTCTACATTCTATAGAGTGCAGTTTAGGTAAATAATTTTTACCAATTATACTTATACCAGCTGCAACAGATATTTGCTCTCTTATAAGATCAAAATCTATTACTTGTTCGGTTATAGGATGCTCAACTTGTATACGAGTGTTCATTTCCATAAAATAGAAATTCCTATTCTTGTCAACCAAAAACTCAACAGTACCAGCACCTTCATATTTAATAAATTCAGAAGCTTTTACGGCTGCTGCACCCATTTTATCTCTAAGCTCATCAGTCATAAACGGCGAAGGAGTTTCTTCGGTAAGTTTTTGATGTCTTCTCTGTATAGAACAATCTCTTTCGGACAAATGACAAGCATTCCCGTTAGAGTCTCCTATTATTTGTATTTCTATATGTCTAGGCTCTTCTATAAGCTTTTCCATATACATAGTATCGTTATCGAAACAAGCTTTAGCTTCTTGTCTTGCCGAATCCCATGCGTCTCTCATGTTTTCTAGCTTCCAAACAGCTCTCATTCCTTTACCTCCACCACCAGCGGTAGCTTTTAGCATTACAGGGAACTTCATTTCTATAGCTAACTTTTCAGCTTCTTCGTAAGTTTCTATTATCCCGTCCGAACCAGGTATAATAGGCACACCAGCTTCTTTCATAGTATCTCTGGCAGATGCTTTATCTCCCATTCGGTCTATCATTTCGGCACTAGCACCTATAAATTTTATATTATGCTCTTCACATATTTTCGAAAACTTAGAGTTTTCTGCCAAAAACCCATATCCTGGGTGTATAGCATCGGCATTAGTTATTTCTGCAGCCGCTATTATACTAGGTATTCTAAGGTATGAATCACTACTTGGTGGTGGTCCTATACATACGGCTTCGTCAGCAAACTTAACGTGTAAACTATCAGCATCGGCAGTAGAATATACTGCAACGGTTTTTATACCCATTTCTTTACAAGTACGGATAATTCTAAGAGCTATCTCGCCTCTGTTTGCTATTAATATTTTTTTAAACATTTTATGTTGTTTAGAGTTTATAAAATAGTCTTATTTAAGATGGGTCAACCAAAAATAATGGTTGGTCAAACTCTACTGGAGTAGCGTCGTCAACTAATATTTTAACTATTTTACCAGAAACTTCCGATTCTATTTCGTTAAACAACTTCATAGCCTCAACTATACAAACTACAGACTCAGGAGTTACAGTATCACCTATACTTACAAAATGAGGCTTGTCCGGAGATGGTTTTATATAGAAAGTACCTATCATCGGTGACTTTATAGTTATATATTTAGAATCATCTTCTTGAGAAGAGTCAGTAGTAGCTATTGCACTAGCTGCTGCAGGCACTTGTTCCATTATTGGAGCTTGCATCATAGGCATAGCTTGACCACCTTGTATTATAGTAGTTGCTGATTTTACTTCACCTGTTTTAATAGTCAATTTAAGACCTTCTGTTTCTATCTTTACTTCGTTAACACCCGATTTTGAAACAAATTTAATCAGATTTTGTATTTCTTTTAAATCCATAATTAATGTATTTTATAAGTTTTTTTTTAAGAATTATAAGCCCATTTCATGTAGATAGCTCCCCAAGAGAAACCTCCACCAAATGCTGCAAATATTATTTTATCTCCTTTTTTAAGTTGTTTTTCGTAGTCAGCAATAAGCAATGGAAGAGTTGCAGAAGTAGTATTTCCGTACTTTTCTATATTCATCATCACTTTACTGTCATCCAAACCTACTCTTTTTGCCGTAGCGTCTATTATACGTTTGTTAGCTTGGTGTGCCGCTAACCAGTTAATATCTTCTTTTTTAAGGTCGTTTCTTTTAAGTATTTCTTCCGAAACGTTAGCCATCTCTGATACCGCTCTTTTGAATACCGTAGAACCTTCTTGTTTTACGAAGTTGTCTTCATTTATTATATCTCCTAGTTTTGGAGGATAAGAAGACCCACTTTTAAGTGACCTTAAGAACTCTCTACCTGTACCGTCAGTTCTCAAGTATTCATCCTGAACACCTAGACCTTCTTCATTTGGTTCAAAAAGCACAGCACCTGCACCATCCCCAAATATTATACAAGTATTTCTGTCGTTATAGTTTATCATAGATGAGTTTTTGTCTCCACCTATAAGTAGTATTTTTTTGTATTTCCCACTTTCTATAAAAGCCGAAACAACCGACATCCCGTATAAGAAACTAGAACAAGCCGAGTCTATATCAAAAGAAAAAGCATTAGTCGCACCTATTTCACTAGCTACATACGCTGCAGTCGAAGCTGCTATCATGTCTCTGGTTGCTGTTGATACTATTACTAAGTCTATAGTTTTAGGGTCAGTCTTTTTCTTACTAAACAAATCCTTAGCTGCCTCTATACACAAAAAGCTGGTACCTTTACCTTCTTCTTTCAGTATTCTTCTCTCTCTTATCCCTGTTCTTGATACAATCCACTCATCGTTTGTATCAACCATTGTCTCCAATTCCTTGTTGGTCAATATATAATCAGGAACATATTTTCCTACACCTGTAATTACTGCTGTAACTTTAGCCATAATATATAAACTTCTTTATATTTAAAATAAATTAAGAGCCAAAGTAACAGTTTTTTTATCAGAATTCTAACAAAAAAATCAGTTATTTAACTGCTAAACCGTTATATAACACAAAAAAACCTCTATTAATAGAGGTTTCTTGTGTTATACTGCTTATTACTAAGCCTCAGCAACTCCTGATTTCTCTAGTATTACTTGACCTCTGTAATAAAGTTTATCTTCATGCCAGTGAGCTCTGTGATACAAATGAGCTTCTCCCGTTGTAGGGTCAGTAGCTATTTGAGGAACTATCGCTTTATAGTGAGTTCTTCTTTTATCTCTCCTTTGTTTGGATATTTTTCTTTTAGGATGTGCCATCTTACTTATTTATTTTCTGTTATTAATGCTTTTAATTTATCCCAACGAGGATCAATTTCTATATTACTCTTACTATTATTCTCTTCTAATTTGTCTATTACATCTAGTTTTAAACTACCATCTGCAATACCAGGATGAACTCGTTTTATTGGCACCGATAATACCGATAAGTCATAAATATACTGTGATACATCTACCTGGTATTCTCCGTGAGGTAAATACAATATTTCTATGTCATCATCGTTAAATTCGTCCGAAAACTGAACTATTAACCTCAAATCACCCTCTACTTTTAGTTTGAAAAGCTCATTACTTACATCGCAAGGAACTTCTACAAATCCACTCATTTTGAAGTTAAGCTCAAAGAATATTTCTTTCTTTTCGAATTGTAATTCTACTTTTAACCCAACTTCATTAAACTCATCATAATCAAAAGACTCAAAGAATTCTTTATCCAATTGGAAATCGAAATCATGTAAGCCTAATTTTAGCCCTATGAATGGAATAATATATTTTTTATTTACTTTCACTATCTCTTTATTTTGAGCGGACAAATATACAAAAAGGATTTATAAAAACAAACCCCATATTGCAAAAGTTTTTAAATAGAATTTTTAGTCAATTCTTTATAGCTATTTCGGTGTTTACTGATGCTTGCTGCCAAGAAAACTGCTTCCTTAAACGAGTTACTATTTGCTTGATTCTTTCCTGCGATACCATAAGCTGTCCCGTGGTCAGGCGAAGTTCTCACTACTGAAAGCCCTGCTGTATAATTAACCCCTTCTCCAAACGAAAGTGTTTTGAAAGGAATAAGACCTTGATCATGATACATAGCCAGCACTCCATCGAACTCCTTATAAGTATCACTCCCGAAGAAACCATCCGCAGAGTAAGGACCGAAAACCAATTTATTATCGCCTCTATATTCTTCTACAACAGGAGTTATTATTTCCATATCCTGACTACCTATAACTCCATTATCTCCTGCATGAGGGTTTAATCCTAGTAAAGCTATTTTAGGTTTTCTAATACCGAAATCTTTTATAAGACTTTCGTACATAATATCTATTTTATGACTCAACAACTCTGGAGTTATCAAAGAAGAAACCTCCGACAAAGGAACATGCCCTGTAACTACACCAACTCTAAGCCCACTGCTTACCAAAAACATTAAAACATCAGAATTAAACTCTTTGGCTAAGTATTCGGTATGCCCTGGAAATTTGAATTCGGCAGATTGTATATTGTCCTTATTAATAGGTGCGGTAACCATACAGTCTATATCGCCTTGTTTAAGACTTTCGGTAGTGTGTTTTAGCGAAAGGTAAGCGTATTTTCCTGATATTTCGGTTGACTGACCTACTTCTATACGGACATCTTCATGCCATAGATTTACGACATTTAGTTTATCGTGCTGTATTTTGTTTATATCTTGAACAGAATTTATAGGACTATTTAAATTTAAAGCCTTTTTATAATAAGAAAGCACTTTTACGCTTCCAAAAACAATAGGAGTAAAAAACTCAAACATTCTTTTATCCTCAAATGTTTTCAATATCACTTCAATACCGACACCATTTATATCGCCTATTGTTATACCTATTTTTATTTTTGTATTCATTCTATCTTTGATTATTTATCAAAAGTACTATTTTTATAATCAACTACATAGTTTTTAATTTCTAAATTTTTTCACAATAAAAAACAACAGAGCTAGCAACTAAGCACGTCCCTCTTTCAGTAGTAGTTAATGTTCTGTTAAACCTATAAATATACTGAAACACAAGTAACTGTTTAGCGTCTATATATTGTAACATATAAAAAACATATCATGAAAAAATCAATTTTATCATTAGTAGTATTAGTATTATTTAGTTATTCTAGTATTGCAGGAAATTTAAATACGGCATCGAAAGACGCTATATCTATCAAAAAGTACAGTTCAACATTTTTTAACCTTATAAAAGACGGGAAAATAGATGCTGTAAAAAATATGCTAGAAGCCAAATCGGTAAAAATAAACAAGATTGTAGATGGAAAAACGGCAATAATAGTTGCTATAGAAAATGACAGAATAGACATCTTGATTTTACTAATCGATAAAGGTGCTAAGCTTAATAAAAAAGCAAAAAACGGTATTACAGCTCTAATGTATTGTGCCAAATACAATAAGACTAAAAGCATGAAGATAATCCTTGACAAAGGAGCTAAAACAGGTATAAGGTCTTCTAACGGATATAAAGCTATAGATTACGCTAAGATGTCTAAAGCTATCGATTGCGCAAAAATGCTAGAATAGTGAGTAAACAATGTTTGTGATTAAATTAAGAAAAGGCTTCGTTACTATTAAGTAACGAAGCCTTTTCTTTAAATATTAATTAGGCTTATTTTCTTTTTTTATAGCTTAAAAGTCAATTAACACTTAATTCAAAGGGCACAAATAACAATATAAAGTAATGGTTTCATGCTTCATTATACTATAAATGAGGCTTTAGCCTTTTAACTAAACGTAAGACGACTATATTGCGAAAAAAAGTATATATTTGTCTTTTTGTAAAATGAATACAATTTGGATATAATAATGAATTATAAACTAGAAGAGGAAGACGGTTATAAATATATAGAGCTTGGGGAAGATAAGAATGGAACTATTGTTATTCTATATGGATTAATGGGTGAAATTACTGATTTCGCAGGCGTTTTAGACTATTTCCCTAAAAACGGTTATAAAGTAGTACTTGTAGATTTACCAATTTACACTTATCCTCTGTTGAAAACTAATATTAAAAATTTCGCTAAGCTAGTGAAAGATTTTATAGTCAAAAAGGAAATAAAAAATCCTATAATATTGGGTAACTCTTTGGGTGGTCATATAGCTTTATATTTGACAGCTTTTATGAACGAAGGCGTTAATGTTAGTAAATTGATATTAACAGGAAGCTCTGGTTTGTACGAAAACTCTATGGGAGATAGTTATCCAAGAAGAGGTGATTATGAATTTCTTAAAAAGAAAATAGAATCTGTTTTTTATGACCCAGCTATAGCCAAAAAAGAAAGAGTAGATTCTTTGTTTGAAATAGTCAACACTAGAGGAAGTGTATTACGTATATTGTCTTTAGCTAAAAGTGCTATAAGACATAATATGGCAGGTGAATTAACCAAAATAAATATACCTATTTGCCTTATATGGGGTAAACAAGATAGTGTTACACCTCCTGAGGTAGGTGAAGAATTTCACTCTCTACTACCTAACTCTACACTTAACTGGATAGATAAATGTGGTCATACTCCTATGTTGGAGCATCCGCAAAGATTTAATGAAATAATGAGTGAATGGTTATATAAAAACTAAATCAGCTACTATTTGTAGTTTTACAATTATTTTTTCACACAAAAACAAACTTTAGATTGAAAGTAAATACAGCAAAATTTGTAATAAGTAACTCTAAAGTAGAGAAATGTTTACATCACGACTTACCAGAATATGCATTTATAGGTAGGTCTAATGTAGGTAAGTCTTCGCTTATCAACATGCTTACTAATCATAAAAACTTAGCCAAAACATCGGGTAAACCAGGAAAAACTCAACTGATCAACCATTTCATTATTAATGATTCTTGGTATTTGGTAGATTTACCAGGTTATGGTTTTGCTAAAGTACCTAAATATCAGAGAAACGCTTTCGAGAAATTTATAGAAGAGTATTTCTTAACCAGAAAAGAATTAATATGTACTTTCTTACTTATAGATATTCGTCATAAGCCTCAGAATATAGATCTTAATTTTATGGAGTTTCTTGGTTCTAGCGGAGTTCCTTTTAGTATAGTTTTTACTAAAGCCGATAAGTTAAAGCCGTTACAAACTCGTAAAAGCCTTGATTTTTATAAAAAGACTATGCTTAACGGAGTTTGGCAAGAGTTACCAGATATGTTTATTACTTCTTCCGAAAATGCTGTTGGTAAGCAAGAGCTTTTAGATCATTTGGAAAAATTGAATATAAATTCTAAAAATGGCATCTAATATAGATAGTCTAGAAGTTTTACACGAAGACAATCATCTTATTATCATCAACAAAAAAGCTGGAGATATAGTTCAAGGTGATAAAACAGGGGATAAACCTCTTAGTGATATAGTCAAAGATTTTATCAAAAGGAAATACAATAAACCCGGAGAAGTTTTCTTGGGAGTTGTACATCGTTTAGATAGACCTACTACAGGTATTGTTGTTTTTGCAAAAACATCTAAAGCATTAACTAGACTTAATGCAATGTTGCAAAAGCATGAAATAAATAAAACTTACTGGGCTATAACCGAGCAAAAACCAAAGCAAAAACAATCTACTTTAGAGCATTTCCTTAGAAAAAACCCTAAAAACAACAAATCTTCTTGGCATAGTATTAATGTTGATGGTAGTAAAAAAGCTATATTACATTACAACAATATTCACGATTTAGACAACTACCATTTGCTAGAAATAGGACTGGAAACAGGAAGGCATCACCAGATAAGATGTCAATTATCGGCTATAGGTTGTACTATAAAAGGCGATTTGAAATACGGAGCCAAAAGACCCAATAAGGATAAAAGTATACATTTACATTCTCGTAAAATAAGTTTCACTCATCCGGTTAGTAAAGAATTGATAGAAAAAACAGCACCTTGCCCTAAAGAAGATGCCTTGTGGAGAAGTTGCGAAAACTTATAAAATACACTAATATACTTATATAATGTAGTATTTATATTTTAACAATATCTTTTGTATGGTTTTACTGTAAAACCTTTATTTTAATGAAAATAAGTTATATATTTCCGTTTTAAATTAATGGTGATATTTAATATATCGCTTAGGAGCTAAACATTTTTATTTTGAGAATATTTTTAATAATAATATCAATTATTTTTACATCTTGCGATTTTCTGAATCTCAACAAACTACAATCAGACAAGCCTTTAGCTAGAGTATTTGACAGCTATCTATATATGGGTGATGTCAATATTAATTTCTCTGATAATATTGATCCTAAAGACAGTATAGTTTTACTTAATAGTTATGTGAATATTTGGGTTAAAAATAAGCTTATGATGTACAAATCTCAAGAGAATTTAACTAATAGGGAAGGTGAATTTCATAAACTTATAGAGGATTATAAATACTCTCTTTATGTAAATGCGTACAAGGAGATGGCAGTAAAGCAGCATTTAGATACTCTGATAAATGATTCGGATATAGATGAGTACTACTTAAATAACAAGAGTAATTTCAAGTTAAACGAAGATTTATTTAGGTTCTCTTATATACATATAGGTCACGAAGTCTCTAATGACCAGTACTTTGTAGATTTATTTACATCTCCAAACAAAAGCGATAGAGATACTTTGGTAGAGTTAGAGTTAGAACTTAAAGCAACTCATTTTAACGACTCTGTTTGGTATGGTTTTGCTCACATGAAAAATATAGCTTATGGTTTTTCTAAGTATAACAAAGGTTATCTTAAGAGAAATAAGCATGTTTTTACTCGAAAAGATTCATTAGGTATATTTTTGCTTAAAATAAATGAGGTAGTAGAACGTAATAAAATATCACCCCAAAAACATATATCATCGACCATAAAAATGATGATATTACATAAAAGAAAAATAGAATTAATAAAAAAAATAGAACAAACTTTAATAGACGATGCAAAAAAGAAAAAACAATTTGAAATATACTAAAGTATTCACCATGCTATTATTTACGCTTGTTGTAGGTAATGTTTTCTCCCAGGAAAGAGTTAAAATAGACGGTATAGCTGCTCAGATAGGTAGTGAAATAGTTCTAGATTCTGATATAGCAAAGTTCAAAAAAGGATTAGAAGAGCAGAGTAGAGGGCAAGTTAAAATAAGTGAAGTAGAGATGCTTGAAGAACTTATGATGCAAAAACTTTTGGCTCATAATGCTATTATCGATAGCGTGTTAGTTTCGGATGATCTTATAAATGCTAATGTAGATAGGACTCTTGCTAACTTAGTGGCTCAGCTAGGAGATAAAGATAAAGTTGTAGAAATGTATGGCTTTAATAATGAAAAAGACTTAAAAGAAGAACTTATAAGAATAGAAAGAGAGTCTAACTTGGTAAGTGAAGAACAAGCAAATATCACCAAAAATGTAAGTGTTTCTCCTGCTGAGATAAATACTTATTATATGAGTCTTAAAGAAAGTAATAGTTTACCTACTATAGGTGATGAAGTGGAATTGGCTCAAATAGTAGTATATGCTAAACCAGAGCAATATGAAATAGATAAAGTAGTAGAAGAACTGACTAGTATAAGAGAAGATATTTTGAATGGTAGTAGTATGAAAATGAAAGCTATACTTTATTCTGAAGACCCTGCTGTTAGTTCTACTGGTATGGGTAATGGTGGAGAATATGAAATAACCCGTGATGGAGGTTTTGTTAAGGAATTTAAAGAAACTGCCTTTAGTCTGAAAGAAGGCGAGATTTCTGAACCTTTCCCTACTAAGTTCGGTTATCATATACTAAAAATAGAGAAGGTTATGGGTCAAAAGCTAAAAATTCGTCATATAATTATGGCTCCTAAAATATCTGATTTAAAACTGAACGAAACTAAAACTAAACTAGAAAAATTAAAAAAAGATATTACAAGTGGTGTAATATCTTTTGAAAAGGCTGTAATAGAAAATTCTGAAGACAATGAAACTAGGCTTAACGATGGTGTTATAATAAACCCTATGTCTAAAGACACTAAGTTTGATATAACCAAATTAGATCCTGTTTTGCATGGTCAGATAGTGAACCTAAAACAAGGAGAGTTTTCGGATGTCTTTTTTACCGAAAACAGAGAAGGTGAAAAAATGTTCAAATTGGTGTTAGTTAAATCTAAAACACCAAGCCACCAAGCTGATATAAAGATGGACTATGTTACTTTACAACATTTAGCCTTAGAGAAAAAGAAACAGAAAGAGGTTGATAAATGGACTAATGAAAGAATAAAAACCACTTATATTAAAATAGGGGACGCTTATAAAGACTGGAAATTTAAAAAAAATTGGTTAAAAAAATAATCACCATTTAGAATTGTAAGTTCCATAAAAGATAAAAAAATGCTTGAAAAACAAAAAACATGTCAGATATAACTAAAACAGATGATTTAGTTCGGAAATTCGGCTTGGTAAAAGCCGAGATTTCGAAAAAAATAGTAGGGCAGCACCAAGCTGTTGATCAGATATTATTAGCGATACTTTGTTCGGGACACTCCTTGCTTATAGGAGTACCTGGACTAGCTAAAACCATGTTGATACAGACTATTTCCGAAGTATTAGGACTCGATTTTAAAAGAATACAGTTTACTCCTGACCTTATGCCTTCGGATATATTAGGTTCGGAAATACTAGGCTTGGATAAAAATATAGAATTCAGAAAAGGACCTATATTTAGTAATATGATACTTGCTGATGAAATAAACAGGACTCCTCCCAAAACCCAAGCGGCACTTTTGGAGGCTATGCAAGAAAAAAGCGTAAGTATTGCTGGTTATACTCATAAGCTAGATAAACCTTTTTTTGTATTAGCAACCCAAAATCCTATAGAGCAAGAGGGAACTTACCCTCTACCAGAGGCGCAGTTAGATAGGTTTATATTTTCTATAAACATGGACTACCCTAGCTTTGATGAAGAAGTAGAAATAGTAAAAAAAACTACAAATAACGACAAGGTAAATATAGAGACCATATTGAATTCGGAAGATATAATAACTTTCCAAGAATTGGTACGAAAAACACCTGTGACTGACAATGTGGTGAAATACGCAGTAAACTTAACTCATAGTACAAGACCTAATAGTAACGGTTCTCCTAAAATAGTAAAAGATTACCTAGATTGGGGAGCAGGACCTAGAGCTTCACAAAACATGATACTAGCAGCAAAAGCAAACGCTATAATTAACGGAAAATACAGCCCAGATATAGAGGATGTAAAGAAAATTGCTTACCCAGTACTTAATCATAGAGTAGTTAGAAATTATAAAGCAGAGGCAGATGGAGTTAGTTTAAAAGATATTATAAGTGAGCTGATGTAGCTTACCTTCTAGTAATATTTAAGCTTTATTTATATCATTATATGATATAAGCCTCAAGATGTTTTAGAGTACTAAAAGCGTTTAATATCGTGTATATAAAATACGATATAGTTCTCTTCTTAAATAATCTATATTCAAAAAAAAAAACAATATTACAAGCATAAAAAAAGCCTTGAAAAACTGATGTTTAACAAGGCTTTAGTACTCGAGATGGGACTTGAACCCATACGGACATTACTGCCCACTGGATTTTAAGTCCAGCGTGTCTACCAATTCCACCACTCGAGCAGAGTGTATTTTAGATGAAATATAGATTATAAATAAATCTAATTTCGTTTTATTTAAAGAGCTTTTGCATAGTTGTAATGCGAGTGCAAATATAGATTATTTTTTCCGTTAATCTATTATGTTTATATGTTTTTTTTAACAAAAAAATATTGTTGTATTTATCTAAATATAGAGCATAAAAAAAGCCTTGAAAAACTAATGTTTAACAAGGCTTTAGTACTCGAGATGGGACTTGAACCCATACGGACATTACTGCCCACTGGATTTTAAGTCCAGCGTGTCTACCAATTCCACCACTCGAGCAGAGTGTAT
>JABSPL010000209.1 GCA_013215105.1 Flavobacteriaceae bacterium | reverse complement strand
TCCGAAGTATAATTTATCATAATGCATGGTTATTTGCTGTAATATAGCAATAAACCTGCATTTGACCATATACAAATAAGTGTTTTATGTATTTATTTAACTAAGTATTAGTTAAATAAATACTTTTTCAGCAGACCCTACATATCATAAGTCTGATAAGTATTTAGATTCTATTGATGTTGCTAATAATAAATTTAAAATAAGGAATATATTTTTTGGTTATACTCATAAAAACTCCAAAAAGAAAACCAGATTTGAAATAACACCAATAAAATCATTTTCTTTCAATGCCGTACAAGGTTTGAATATAAAACCTAAAATAAGTTTTTCAGATAGAAACAATATTACAAAAAACCTATGGTCTATATCTGCTGATATGGATTATGGTTTCGATGAAAAGAAATTCAGATATAAACTAAGAACTTATTACAGTTTTGACAATCATAAAACTCTAAAATATTTGTATTTTTCGGCAGGGACCGACTTGTTGAATTTTAAATTTGAACCCTCGATAGATAATTTATATAATGCAGTAGTTTCTCTTTTCGATAAGAAAAATTATGCTAAATACTATGAAAAGACAAGTGTTAATTTGGTTAGCTCTCATAGGTTGTTTGATGGAGTTTCACTTATAACTCATTTAGGCTATGAGCAACGAAAGAGCGTTTATAATAATACAAACTATTCTTTTAAGAAAAAAGATGTTTTATATGAACCAAATATCCTTTTGAGAGAAAATCATGATTTGTATAAAGTAGGTTTTATATTTGATATCTCTTTAGGGCAGAAATATCAGATGATAGGTAAGAAAAAACGTCCTATTTATTCTGAAAATTTTTATCCTAATATTAAAATAGAATATAATATAGGTTTTGGAGCTAATAATAAAGAATATAATTTTGATAAAGTAAAATTAAATATAAGTGAAAGTGTAAGTTTGGCTAATATGGGAAGCTTTGATTATCATATGGAGGTAGGTGGTTTTATAAATAAGAATGATCCTTCGTTTGTCGATTATAATCATTTTAATGGTAATAGATTACGTTATTTGGTAAACAATAAAGTTAATAATTTCTATTTGCTCGATTATTATGATAATAGCACTACCGAAAATTACTCTTCTTTGTTTTTAAGATATAATGATGGTGGTTTTCTGATGACGAAAATCCCCTTGCTTAATAAATTACAGTTCAAACTAAACGTGAGTTATAATAGTCTGTTTGTAGATGGAGATGAGCCTTATAGTGAGTTTGCATTTGGGTTTAGTAATATTGGTTTTGGAAAGTTCAGGCTTTTCAAAGTAATGTTTGCACAAACTATTTTAGCAGATAAGAAAGAAAATGTTATACTGTTTGGAATAAGTATGTAAAACAAAAAAAACAGGTGATTCATTTAAGAATTTACCTGTTTTTTTTATACTTACACCAACTTAAGTTTGAAATGACCTCAAAAAAATAACCAAAAGCAATCTTTTTTGACTGTATTTAAATAAGACTTAAAGCAGAAAAGACAATTTAATTATATTGAGTTAAAACTGTTTATCTCTTTTATAAACTCTTCTTTATAAGTCTTACCTATAGGGATATCTTCTTTCCCTATAAAAACCTGATTACCCTGTATTTTAGATATTTTGTTTATATTAACTATATAGGGTCTGCTGAAAAAGTATTTATTTAACTAATACTTAGTTAAATAAATACATAAAACACTTATTTGTATATGGTCAAATGCAGGTTTATTGCTATATTACAGCAAATAACCATGCATTATGATAAATTATACTT
>JABSPL010000208.1 GCA_013215105.1 Flavobacteriaceae bacterium | reverse complement strand
ATATCCTCTTTTGTTCTAAAAATACAATTTATGATAAAATAAAAATCTATATATGACTTAGAGTTTTTACTCAATTTTATATTGTTTTTTTAATGTTTACATAATCGAAAGTTATAGAATCATATCTGATTATTTAGGGTCTTAAACAGTCGTTCGTCCTACATTAATCGGAATAATGAGGACTATGAAACTATAATGAGATACAATTTTTAGAAATAATAAATACTAAAGATAAAAAAGAATATACAACAAGGCTTATGTAAGATAAAACCTAGTATTTGTAGCAGATAGACAAGATGAGATTTCTTTAAAGGGTCTTGGGAGACTACCACGTTGATAGGCTATAGGTGTAAAGGCAGTGATGTCATAGCTGAGTAGTACTAATAATCCATAGGCTTATGTACAAGTTGGGGTCTTGTATTGCAAGACCCTGGCGTAACTCTTTATATAATTGTTAATTATGAATTATTAATTTTATTGTCGGTTTTTATTTGTTTATTATATATCGCTAAGACAGCGAGTAATGTATTAAAGTGGCTATAGCAATAGGTCTCACCTCTTCCCATATAGAACAGAGAAGTTAAACCTATTAGCGCATATGGTACTGCCCAAAAGGTGGGAGAGTATGTCGCTGCTTTTCTTTTTAAAACCCCTAATAATTACTTAGTAATTATTAGGGGTTTTTTCTGTTGTGAGTAGTTTCCCCTCTGGGGCTATTTTGGTTTATAGGGATTGGGGTGTAGTAGTGGATACGTCCGTACGAGTAAGAGTTTCGCTTCTAGAGAGGGGCTAGGGCTATTCTAGCTGTGTGCCTTGAGATAGTGAGTAACAGTATAAACAACACAGCTCTACTCTTAAGGAGGGGAAGAGCAAGAGTTTTCCTATAGAGTAGGGCTAGGGCTATGTACTACAGAGAGTAGTAAACAATGAATAATTAACAAACCTACATTCTAGGTCTCTCGTTCTCTATATTTTGGGTTATATATCGTATATTATTATTATATATAATCATATACGATATTAATAGAACTAAAATATTTTACAATTGTTTTAACTTTTTTGGTTTATAATTTATATATATTTGGTATTATAAAATAGAATTATATAGTTATAAACATTAAAAATATGAAATCATTTAAATTAGTAATATTATTATTTACGTTTGTTAGTTTTATTTACGCTGAAAACAAGCCTCATAATATAAATAAAGAAGAATACACCTTAAATTACTCTACCGATTATATGGTAATAAAAGACCTTATAAAAAACGTCATAACTGGAGATGAAAAAATAGATAATATAGAATGGAAGTCCAAATTAAGCGATGTTTCTGCTAGAGATATGGAAAACTTGGTAGTGATTATGACTAAAGGTAAAAAGATACATATAAAAACAAATGATGATAATAGAATATTTTATCTGAGTATATACAATTGTGGTATCAGTAAACTTCCAGATAGTATAGGAGATTTAAAGAGTTTAATAGAATTGTCTTTGTATAGCTTAGATGATTTAGAAACTATATCAGGAAAAATAAACAAGATTAGTTCTCTTAAAAGCTTAAATATATCAGGGATGTCTAATGTTAGATCTATAAATTTACATGGTTTACCTTCTATTACTGATTTATCATTAGAGTTTAACGATAAAATGACATCTGTAATATTAGATGATTTACCTTCTCTGGTTAATTTAAATATTATGGGTAACAAAAGTTTATTATCAGTTCCTGAAACTATAAGTAATATTCCTTCTCTTGTAAATCTAAATGTTTTTTATAATGAAGCTTTACTCTTCTTTACAGATAAAAGTATAGCAAACTTAATTAACCTTAAGAAATTATATATAATGGCTAATTATAAACTAATATCTCTGCCCAAAAATATAGGTAGTCTTAGTTCTCTTACTAGTTTGAATATAGCAGGTATGAATGATATGATTTCTCTTCCAAAAAGTATATGTGATTTGACTTCTTTGAAAAAATTAAGTATAGCAGCTATTAAAAAATTAAAGAATCTTCCAAAGAACATAGGTAATATGGCTTCTCTTGATACATTAAGTATATCAGCAAATAATAGTTTGACAGATATTCCTGAGAGTATATCTAAATTGAATTCACTCACTAGTTTGGAAATACAAAATAACGATAAGCTGATGTCTATCCCAGAAAACACAGGTAATTTATCTTCTCTTGTTAGCCTTACTATAAAAGGGAATGAAAGTTTGATTTCTATACCCAATAGTATAGGTAACTTAATCTCGCTTACTAGTTTAAATATATCAAATAATTACAAATTAACATCAATACCACAAGATATGAGTAAGCTAACCTCTCTGTATATTCTGGATATCAGAAGTAATTATAGGCTTACATATATTCCAGAAAGTATAGGGGAACTTATATCTCTTACCAGTATGAATATATCAAATAATTATATGTTAAAATGTTTACCTCAAAGCATATGGGATTTGAATATAATTAATAGCAGTGGGAGTTATTATGGTACTAAAATAAGCTATTTGGGTGATGTAGATTGTGATGAATAATTATAAAAAAACAGATTATATATGAAGTTTAATTATTGTTATTCAATGTAACTACTCCATAAAAACTGTATAAAACATCTTTAATACCAATAAAATTTGTAATTTTCCGATTGTTATATATAACTATATTTATTATGATAGATAAAACTGTAAAAGGAGTAGAAGAGGCATTAGAAGGAGTAAAAGACGGTATGGATTTTATGCTAGGAGGCTTTGGCTTGTGTGGTATTCCTGAAAACTGTATAAGCGAATTAGTTCGTTTGGGAACTAAGGATTTGACTTGTATTTCGAACAATGCAGGTGTTGACGATTTTGGTTTAGGTTTATTACTTCAGAAAAAACAAATAAAGAAAATGGTATCTTCGTATGTTGGCGAAAACGACGAGTTCGAAAGGCAAATGCTAAGCGGAGAATTGGACGTTGAATTAATACCCCAAGGTACTTTGGCTGAGCGTTGTAGAGCTACTGGGGCTGGTATTCCGGCTTTTTATACTCCTGCAGGTTACGGTACTGAGGTGGCAGAGGGTAAAGAAACTAGAGAATTTGATGGTAAAATGTATGTTTTAGAGCATGCTTTCGACACTCAGTTTTCTTTTGTAAAAGCGTGGAAAGGAGACGCTGCTGGTAACTTAGTTTTTAAAGGAACTGCTAGAAACTTTAACCCTATGATGGCTATGGCAGGTAAGATAACGGTAGCCGAGGTAGACGAATTAGTTCCCGTTGGTAGCTTGGACCCTAATGAAATACATACTCCTGGGATATTTGTAAACAGGATATTTGAGGGTAAGAATTATGAGAAAAGAATAGAGCAAAGAACTGTTAGAACTAAAAAGCAAGTATAATTTTATATATAGTATATAAATTAGTACATTTGCAGAATAAAATTATATCATTATGACTTTTAATACATTTTTATTCATGGGAGGTTATCAAACTTTGATAGTCTTGGGTGTTGTTATATTACTTTTCGGAGGACGTAAAATACCTGAATTGATGAAAGGATTGGGAACTGGAATAAAAGAATTTAAATCGGCAACCAAAGAAGACGAAAAAGAAGACAAAAAAGAAGAAGACAAGAAAATAGAAGACAAAAAGTAGTTTTCGGTACATAAAAGTATTCAAAAAAGCAATCTATATTCGTAGGTTGTTTTTTTGGGCAAAATAAAGAGGGGTGGCCGAGTGGTTTAAGGCGCACGCCTGGAAAGCGTGTTTACGTGTAAGCGTAACGAGGGTTCGAATCCCTTCCCCTCTGCTAAAACAGTATTAAACTTTTGTTGTTTAGAAGTTTAATGTTTAATAGAACAATCAAAGTACAACCTGAAACTAAAAGCCAATGAGTTTTAGTTTTTTATCCATCTATTTATTGTTTTTAGACTAAATAGATATTCGATATCACCAAATAATCAATTCATATACTTTTTTCTACAGTTGAGAATCATATTTTATATATATCATTATTTATACGCAACCTTTGCCTATAAATAAAATAAAAATGAAATCACTTAAATTATTATTAGTAACTATTTTGATAGGAGTTTTAGGCTTTGGACAGACCAAAATAACAGGGAAAGTTACAGACCGAAAAGGAGAGCCTATAATGGGAGCTAATATATTTATAGTAGGAACTTATGACGGAGCATCTACCGACCAAAACGGAGAGTTTTCTTTTACTACTTATGAAGAAAACATACAAACTTTGAATTTCAGTAACTTAGGATACGAAGAAATAAACCTAAAAATAGATGTTTCGAAAATGTCAGGTCTGAAAATTATAATGAGAGAATCGGCAACAGGTTTGGGAGTTGTAGAGTTGAACACAGGTTCGTTCAAAGCTAATGACCAGGCAAAGTCAGCAGTATTGAAACCACTCGATATAGTAACCACAGCAGGTGCAGCAGGCGATTATATAGCGGCATTTAAAACTTTACCAGGAACACAACAAGCAGGCGAAAACGGTAGGTTGCTAGTGAGAGGGGGCGAGGCTTACGAAACACAAACTTTTATAGATGGCTTAAGGGTTTTCAAGCCATACACTACTGGTAGTGGTAGTACTCCTGTTAGGGGGCGTTTTTCTCCTTTTTTGTTCAAAGGACTTACCTTTAGTACAGGTGGTTTTTCTGCGGAATACGGTCAAGCTTTGTCTAGTGTTTTGTTGTTAAATACTATAGATATGCCTGTCGAAAATAGTACAAATATATCTGTTATGACCTTAGGTGCTGGACTTGCAAAAAACAAAATTTGGAACGAAAACACTTCTTTGTCTGTTAATACTTCTTATATAAATTTGGCTGGTTATGAGGCACTTTTTCCTGACAAACTAGACTGGGAAAAGCCTGCAGAAGTGTTTAGTGGAGAGGTGGTTTTTAGACAGAAAGCGGAAAATAGTTTTCTTAAAATATACTTTGGTTATTCTAATACTAATATGGGGTTGAATGTAGAAGATATTAATTATAAATTACCTATAAATGTAGATATAAAGGATAAAAATATTTATACAAACATCAATTATAAATATATACTAACCGGTCGGTCTACAGTTTTTACAGGTATTTCTTTGTCTTCAAACACTAATAGGACTAAGCAGTACACTACTTATATTAAAGCTAAAGAAAGGTCTGAACACATGAAAGTTAAGTTAAAAACTAACTGGTCGAATACTTTTAAAACTATAGTAGGAGTGGAGAGGTTTAACAATAAATATTCTGATTATATCAGTTCTGAATATTTTGAAGGAAATATAGAATTACAAAAAGACAACTTTGCCGCTTTTGCCGAAAATGAGGTTTTCTTGTCTAAATACTTTGCTTTGAAACTAGGTTTGAGATATAATTACAGCTACAGAATATCCGATTCGGAGTTGAATACAAGATTGGCTTTGGCGTATAAATTCTCGAAAAAATCGCAGATATCTATGGCTTACGGAGTGTTTGATCAGGATCCGAAAGATGAATATATTAAGTATAATAATATTTTATCTTTGGAACGAAGCGAACATTTTATCTTTAATTATTTGTACAAAAAAGACAAGCAAATGTTAAGAGCTGAGTTGTATTATAAAAAGTATGATAATTTGGTCAAATACGATATTGAAAACTATATGGAAACCAATCATAATAACAAAGGTTATGGTTATGCCAAAGGAGTCGATTTGTTTTGGAGAGATTCTAAAACTTTCAAATATTGGGACTATTGGCTTTCGTATTCTTTCACCGATACTAAACGTGATTATTCTTATTATGAGAACGAAGCTTTATTGCCTTTTGTAAGTAAACACAATATATCTTTGGTAGGTAAACGATGGTTTCCTAAGTTGAGGTCGCAGTTAGGTTTTAGTTATTCTTTTGCTACAGGAAGGCCTTATGATAACCCTAATGAAACTAGTTTTATGTCAGGTAAAACTAAGAATTATAATAATATGAGTCTCAGTTGGGCTTATCTTATTACTCAGCAAAAAATACTTTATATATCGTTAGACAATGTAATGGGGACTGATAATGTATATGGTTATAACTACAAAAACAATATAAATAAAGACGGAATATATACTCGTAAAGCAATATTACCAACAGCTGATAGGTTTGTGTTTGTAGGTTTTTTCTGGACTATTTCCGATAATAAGAACTCAAATCAGTTAGATAATTTGTAATTATATGTTTTGAAATCCAATAAACTTGTGAAAACAAATAAGATTACTATATTTGACTTGTAAAAAATAAGTTTTACATATGTTTAATTTAATTATAAAACCTTTTGAAAAATGAAAATATTAACTTTTATACTTAGTATATGTCTTTTTAATAATATATATTCTCAGAACAATAAAGAAGTAGTACCTGCCATAGTTTCTTTGCATGATTTTCATAATGTAAGAGATATTGCTATTTCATCGGACGGGAATTTTGCTTATGCTACTGTACAGAGTCCTTTGGCAGAAGTCTCGGTATTGGTTCATATAAGAAAGATGAATGGTAATTGGAATTCTCCTGAGATAATGTCTTTTTCGGGTAAGTACGAAGATATGGAGCCATTTCTTTCTGTAGATAATTTGAAATTATATTTTGCTTCTAATAGGCCTTTAGACAACACAAGTAAACCAAAAGATTTTGATATTTGGTATGTAGAACGAGATAATATAAACTCTGAATGGGGAAATCCTATTAACGTAGGTTCTCCTGTTAACACTAGTTATGATGAGTTTTATCCTTCTGTAGCTAGTAATAATAATATGTATTTTACTAGTGACAATCCCAATGCTAAAGGTAAAGATGATATTTTTTGCAGTGTTTGGGCTGACGATTTATATTCGAAACCTGTATCGTTAAGTGATTCTATAAACACCGAAAGTTATGAGTTTAATGCATATATTTCTGCGGATGAGAAATTTATTATTTTTAGTGGATACAACCGAAAAGATGGTTTTGGAAGTGGTGATATGTATATAAGTCTGAAAGATAAGAACAATAAATGGACTAAAGCTAAAAACTTAGGGAAGAATATTAATTCTAGATATATGGACTATTGTCCGTTTGTAGATACAAGCACTATGACTCTATATTTTACAAGTAAGAGGAGTGATTTTAAAAAGGTTCAAGATTTTAAACATATAGTCGATGTTGTAAAAGAGATTAATAAGCCGAAAAATGGGCATAGTAAAATATATAAGGTGTCTCTTAGTGAGGAGTTTTTGAGGTAAATAATTAGAATTAATTCCCGAGATATTTATATATAATATCTCGGGAAAATAATTTTATAATGAGAGATTTCTTCAATAAACTCACCACTTTATCATAAATAGTCTCAACCTTTATGGTATCCCAAACCTTTTCAAAACCTTCAAATTCTTTGTTTCCATGAGTAGAATTTGGTAATTGAGGAAATATTTTTCTGTCAGGAGTTATACTATTTTCTATAGGTTGCATAAATGGAGTAAAACCACAATAAGGATGCGTAAGTCCCCAAACAGTAACGGTAGGTACTCCATACATAGCACTAAAATGACCGTTTGCGGAGTCCATACTTAGCATAATATCTAAGTTAGATATAAGTTTTAATTCGTCAGGAAAACTAATAATACCACAGAAAGTATATACATTGGTGAACTTATCAGACAATATGTCCATTTTAGTTTTTTGATCTTTTCCTCCTCCGAATAATATTATCTGATACTGATTATTAGCAGATAGTAATTCTATTAATTTTTCTATTTTCTCAAATGGATACGATTTTGTTTTGTAAAAAGCAAAAGGAGCTATTCCTATCCATTTTTTATCGTTTTTATTACCTAAAACATCGGTCATATTGTTGTTTATATCCTGCTTTTTAAGATTCGATTTTTTATTTATTATCAAAGGCATACCTAGGTTCGAAAACACATCGGCATACCTTAGATGCATACTTCTGAGTGGTTTCCATGTTTTATTGGTTTCTCTGGTTAGCTCTTTTTTTTCATCTCGTGCTTTGTCTAGTTGACTTATTTGTTGCACAGAAGAACTCATAAATATACATAAGATACGAGAGCGTAATACGTAATGTAAATCGGCAATAAAGTCTATGTTTAGTTTCAATAAGTCTTTGGAAAGTCTATATATTCCTAAAATCCCTTTATGTCTTTTCTTTAGGTCAACTTCAAAAAAGTTAAGGTTAGGTATTTCTTTAAAAAGAGGTTTAAAAAACACTCTTGAAACCAACGTTATTTTTGTTTCAGGGTATTTACTAGCAAATGCTTTTATTACAGGAGCAGTCATGGCCACGTCGCCCATTGCCGACATTCTTATTATTAATATATGTTTCTTCATTGTTCAGGTATAAAAACACAAATATAAATATTAAAGAGAATATAGGGCTATGGTTTTTTTAGTTTTAAAAATAATTTAGTATGTATATTGTTGTTGTGTTTTTTAAAAACAAGATTGCTTATTTAATATTATTACTTGGTTTTGATAAGATATTTGTTATATTTGGTAGGAAAAACAAATATGAATAAAGAAATAAAAACTAACAGTAAATACAATTCAACTCATAAATCTAGGTTTGTAAAAACTCTATCTTTTTGCGAAAGTATTTTAAAAGAAAATGATAGGGTATTAGATTTAGGGCCTATTAATCCTATGAGTAAATTACTGTCAGAAAAGGTTTCTAAAGTTGATAATAGTGATATAGGTCTTGATTTAGATTTGGACTATGATATAGTTAAAAAACCAGATTACGATATAGTCACAGCATTCGAAATATTAGAACATTTGGTGTCTCCATTTCCTTTATTAAAAAATATTAAAGCTAGTAAATTAATAATATCGGTGCCTCTTAAATTATGGTTTACTACCGCTTATTGGAACGAAAAAGATCCTTACGACAGGCATTATCATGAGTTTGAACCGAGGCAGTTAGAAATGTTATTGGACAAAGCGGGCTGGAAAATAGTAAAACAAGAAAAATGGGCTAGTCCCATATTTAAGCTAGGAATAAGACCAATACTTAGGTTGTTTTACCCTCGGTATTATATAGTTTATTGTGTTAGGACATAATATAACCTAATATTTATATGTTTAATTTAAGGTTAAAAAAAGATCTAAACTCATTTTTATATTACATCTTTGGTAAGAGGTTTCACCCTTGTCTATTTCTATAAAGCCTACTTTTTTGTACAGATTAATAGCAGGTTCTAGAGAGGTGTTAGAATATAAAATAAGTTCTTTTACCTTCATTTCTTTTGCTTTTTCTATAACATAAAGCATCAGTTTTTTACCTAATCCTTTTCCTTGAAACTCTTCAGAAACAGCCATTTTGGTAAACTCTAATTCTTCTAGTTCGTTATACATAAGTGCTACGGTTCCTATTATTTCATCTTTGTATAGTATCGAAAATATTTGACCTTTTTTTTCTAAAATATATTTATTAGGGTTATTTAATACTTCGTTATCGTAGGCTTCTACTTCAAAAAACTTTTCAAGCCAAGCTAAGTTTAGTTCCCTGAAGGCATTTAATTCCTTTTCGTTGGTCTGACTAGTGATGGTTGTGTTCATTATTTTATTTTTTTTGGTAAAGATAAATTTTCCCACTCTCATTTACAGTTATTAACTTAATAAATCTTATTTTTGACCCAAAATAAGATTTTAATTAAATGGAATATTCCCTTTTTACAGATGATGCGAGAGTTTTCATCTTTCCTAGTAGTCGTAAGTTTTACAAAACAGAACTAGAGGAACTTAATGCTAATATAGAACAATTTTTAGAAGAATGGATGCTTGGTGATGTACTTGTCAATTCTCATTTTAAACTAAAATACGACAGGTTTTTGATATTTTTTGTAGACCAAAAACAAGAATTGTCAGTAGAAGCGTCTAATAAGTTATCAGACTTCATGCAGTTGTTGGAGAAAAAACACGACCTTGTATTGTTAGACAAACTAAATGTTTGTTTCAAACAAGGAGAGCATGTTCAATACCAAGACTTGAAAGATTTTAAGAAGCTTGCTAAAGTAAAATCAGTTTCTCCAAACACGATTATATTTAACAACCTTATAAACACAAAAGTAGAGTTTGAATATCAGTGGGAAATACCTGCTATAGAAAGCTGGCACAAACGTTTTTTTCCAAAACAATAAACCTTAACAATATATATTTATGAAGCAAGAGATAGAATTGAACGAAATAACCAAAAAGTTACCAAAATATCTACATAAATATATATTGAAACAACCTTACGATCAATACACTGCCAAAAATCAGGCAACTTGGAGGTATGTGATGAGGAGTAATGTTGAATACTTGGAAGATGTAGCCCATAAAAGCTATATAGAAGGCTTAAAAAAAACAGGAATAAGTACCGAGGTAATTCCCGAAATGGAAGGAATGAACAGGATATTGAAAGATATAGGCTGGGCAGCAGTTAGTGTTGACGGCTTTATTCCTCCTAACGCATTTATGGCTTTTCAGGCTTATAATGTACTGGTTATAGCCTCGGATATACGCACTACTAAACATATAGAATACACTCCAGCACCCGATATAATACACGAAGCGGCTGGTCATGCTCCTATAATTGCTAATAAGGAATATGCCGAATATTTGCGCCGTTTTGGAGAACTAGGTTCTAAAGCTATATCGTCAGCCAAAGATTTTGAATTGTATGAAGCCATAAGACTTTTGTCTATTCTTAAAGAAAATCCTAATTCGACTAAGCAAGAAGTAAAAACTGCTGAAGACAGTATTGTAGAGGTTCAGAGTAATATGGGAGAGCCTTCGGAAATGTCCAAAATAAGAAATATGCACTGGTGGACAGTAGAATATGGATTGATAGGTAGCATGGAAGACCCTAAGATATACGGAGCAGGTTTGTTGTCGTCTATAGGTGAAAGCAAATGGTGTATGACGGAAGATGTAGCTAAGATACCCTATAGTATAGCCGCCGCAGACAAAGGTTTTGACATAACTAAAGCACAGCCACAGCTATATATAACTCCTAGTTTTGCTCATATTTCTAAAGTTTTGGAAGAATTTGCTAATACTATGGCAGTACGTAAAGGAGGACTTTATGGAGTTAAAAAACTAGTAGAGTCGGGGAATATAGGAACTATAGAATTAAGTACAGGTGTTCAGGTTTCAGGTGTTTTTACTAATGTTATAGATTCTGAAGACAATCCTATTTATATACAAACGACAGGGGGTACAGCACTTTCTTACCGAAATACCGAGCTTATAGGGCATGCTACTCAGTATCATAAAGAAGGTTTTGGTAGTCCTATAGGAAAATTAAAAAATAGTAACTTGGCTATAGAAGACATGACTCCTAGTGATTTGGAACGTTATAATATAGAAGAAGGATTGGTTACTACATTGGTTTTTGAAGGAGGTATTACTGTAAAAGGTAAGATAATAACAGGGCGTAGAAATGTACAAGGTAAGATAATTCTTATTTCTTTTGAGCAATGTACAGTTAGTCTTAACGACACTATTTTGTTCGACCCTAGTTGGGGGACTTACGATATGATAGTCGGTAAAACTATTGTTTCGGCTTATGCAGGTGCTGCTTGCGAAACTTCTTTTGAAGATATGGGGCGTATTTCGGACAATAAAACTATAAAAATAAAATATTCGGAAGAGCAAGTTAAACTGGATGATCTTTACAAAAAAGTAAGAATAATAAGAGAAGCTAAAGAGTTTGAAATAGAGGAGTTAAAAGAGGTGTTTCAACTAATAAAAGATAATTATTCTGGAGAATGGCTTATTTGTTTGGAAATATACGAGCTTACTTTTGGGAAGTATGATAGTTTCGAAAACGAATTATTGACTTACCTAAATGGAATAAAAGAAAATAAAAATTTAATAAAAAACGGATTAGAATTAATAAAATAATGGGAGGAGTTAATTATATAAAAGTAGAAGAGTATCTTAAAAATGGAGCTGTAATATTGGATGTAAGAACACATATGGAGTATAATGAGGAAAATATACCTGGATCTACACATATAGTTTTGGATACTATTCCCGAAAATATAGAAGCTATAAAAGACTTAAATGTTCCTGTGGTTGCTATATGTAAATCGGGTATTAGGAGCCAGCATGCTACCGATTTTTTAATGCAGCATGGTATAGATATAATAAATGGAGGAGGTCTAAAGAGTCTTCTTTTGATGGTAAAGAAATAATTCGGTATCTTCATCAGGTAGTTTTGTTGTGCCTTTTAGAATCAAACCTAGCCTTTCTATAAGTTTTTGAGAGGCTTTATTTTCTTTGTTGGTAATGGCGCTTATTGTATCTATACCCAAAACTTCAAAAGCTGCATTTCTCAGTTCTATAGCCGATTCTAGAGCGTAGCCTTTACCTTCGAATTCGGGCAAAAGTCCAAAACCTATGTCTATACCTTCTAGTCCGTCTCGGTCAAACAAACCGCAGGTGCCTATTTTATTATTACCTTGTTTTGTAGTAATTGTATAACCCCCGTAGCCTAGTCTGTCAAACTGAGGTTTTATATTTTGTTCTATATACTTTTCGGCTTTTTGGATGCTGTTTATTTTTCTGTTTCCTACATATTTTATGAATTTAGGGTTATTCATAAGGTCATAGATTAACTTAGCATCCTTGATAGTGGTAGGTGTTATCAACAATCTTTCTGTTTCAAATGTCTTTAGTTTTTCCATTGTTTGATGCTTGTTTACTAACAAATATAATATTTATTGTTGTAAAATAAAATAAAATATAATATTTAAAAGAAGATTAAATAAGCTAAGTACCTGTGTAGTAATGAATTAAGTCAGGATAGATTTGTGGAATAGGTACATATGTTGTATTTTTACAGTATAAGCTATTGATTGTGAGTAGTTTAGAGAAAAGAAATTCAATATTAAATCAGAGTAGACCCCCCGAAAAACCCAACGATAACTTAAAGAGCTGTAATTTTTAGATAAATTACAGTTTTTTTATGTTTTTATCGGATACTAGTTATAAATAAACTTAAATTTGTAGAATCAATATAAAATAAAATATATCAGATGAGCAAAAAAAATATTACGCTAGGGGAATTCATAATAGAAAACCAACAACATTTTCAATACTCGTCTGGGGAGTTGTCGAGGCTTATAAATTCTATAAGGCTAGCTGCCAAAGTAGTTAATCATGAGGTTAATAAAGCTGGTTTGGTTGATATACTTGGTAACGCAGGAGAGACTAATATACAAGGAGAAGATCAACAAAAACTAGATGTATACGCCAACGAAGTATTTATGCAAACTCTTATAAACAGAGAAATAGTTTGTGGAATAGCAAGTGAAGAAGAAGACGATTTTGTATCTGTTCACGGTAAGACAGGAAACAATGAGAATAAATACATCGTATTGATGGATCCTTTGGATGGTTCGTCTAATATAGACGTAAACGTATCGGTAGGGACTATATTTTCTATATATCATAGGGTTACTCCTGTGGGCACTCCGGTAACTAAAGAAGATTTTTTACAAAAAGGTGTTAATCAAGTAGCTGCTGGTTATGTAGTTTATGGTACATCAACTATGTTGGTTTATACTACAGGGCATGGTGTTAATGGTTTTACTTTAAATCCTGCTATGGGGACCTTCTATTTATCTCATCCTAATATGGAATTTTCTGAAATGGGGAATATATATTCTATAAACGAAGGTAATTATATACATTTCGACCAAGGAGTAAAAGATTATATAAAATATTGTCAATCGGAAGATGATGGTAAAGAGGCATATACTTCAAGATATATAGGTTCTTTGGTTTCTGATTTTCACAGAAACATGATAAAAGGAGGTATTTATATATATCCGAAGAGTAAAAAATCACCTAAAGGGAAATTAAGATTACTTTACGAATGTAATCCTATGGCATTTTTGGCAGAACAAGCCAAAGGAAAAGCTTCGGATGGTAAAAATAGAATAATGGAAATAAAGCCTACCGAATTACACGAAAGAGTCTCGTTTTTCTGCGGAAGTAAAAAAATGGTAGAGAAAGCCGAAGATTTTATGAATAAATAGAATTTTTAACCTAAATTAGTCACTTATTTTTAATAAAAACACACAATGAAAAAAACATTCCTTTTTTTAGGAGCCTTATTTATGGCTTTTATAGCTCAATCGCAGAATACTAGCTATTGGCAACAACATGTAGACTATACTATGGACATAGATTTTGACATAGAAAACTATCAGTACGATGGTAAGCAAAAATTAGTTTATACCAACAATTCTCCAGAAGAACTTAATAAAGTTTATTATCACCTTTATTTTAATGCTTTCCAACCAGGAAGCCAGATGGACATGAGGTTACAAAACATAAAAGACCCTGATGGTAGAATGACCAATAATTTGGGAGATAGAGAAAACCCGAAATATCAGAGTAGAATATCTTTGTTAAAAGAAGATGAAATAGGTTTTATAAAAGTATCTTCTCTTAGTCAAGATGGAACTGCCTTAGAATATAAAGTAGAAGGTACTGTTTTGGAAGTTAAACTAGCCAAAGCTATTAAGCCAGGCGAAAGTACTACTTTCGATATGGTTTTCAAAGGTCAGGTACCAGTTCAGATACGTCGTTCGGGAAGAAACAACAAAGAAGGTGTAGCACTTTCTATGACTCAATGGTATCCTAAAATGGCAGAATATGACTTCGAAGGATGGCATGCTCACCCTTATGTAGCAAGAGAATTTCATGCAGTATGGGGAGATTTTGATGTAACTATACACTTAGACGAAAGATATACTATAGGAGGTACTGGTTATTTGCAAAACCCTAACGAAATAGGTCATGGTTACCAAGACAAGGGAGTTAAGTTTAAGAAAAAAACTTATAAAAAGAATAAAAACAGAAAACTAGACTGGCATTTTGTAGCACCTAAAGTACATGATTTCACTTGGGCTGCCGATAAAGATTATTCTCATGATATAGTTAAAACATCAAAAGGTACAGACCTTCATTTTTTGTATAAAAACAATAAAGAAATAAAAGAAAACTGGAAGAAATTACAACCATCTACTGTTAAAATGTTAGAGTATTATAATACTCATATAGGAGAGTATCCTTATAAGCAGTATTCGGTAATACAAGGAGGTGATGGAGGTATGGAGTACGCTATGTGTACTTTGATAACTGGAGAAAGGTCAGAAGAAAGCCTTATGGGAGTTACAGCTCACGAATTGGCTCATACTTGGTTTCAGTTTTTGTTAGCAAGTAACGAGAGTAAACACCCGTGGATGGATGAAGGTTTTACTACTTATATAAGTGCTTATATAGAAAATGATTTGTTAGGAGTTGACCCAAGTATCGATCCTTTGGAAGGTTCTTATAGTTCTTATTTTAGATTAGTAGATGCTAAAATAGAAGAGCCAATGAGTACTCACGGAGACAGGTACAACTATAACTTTGCTTATGGTGTTGCTAGTTATAGTAAAGGTTCTTTGTTTTTGGCTCAATTGAGACATATAATAGGTAAAGAAAATGTAGATAAAACTATATTGAAATACTTTAAAGATTTCAGCTTTAAGCATCCTACACCTAACGATATAAAAAGAACTGCCGAAAAAGTTTCGGATATGGAATTGGATTGGTATTTGAACGAATGGACTCAAACTACTCATACTATAGACTACAGCGTAAAAATAGCTGATAGTAACAATATAAGTTTATCGAGAATAGGTAGAATGCCTATGCCTATAGACTTAAGCGTTAAGTACGAGGACGGAACTACTGAAGAATTTCATATTCCTTTGAGAATGGCTAGAGGGCATAAGCCAACTAAGGCAACTGTTTTGGAATCGTGGGCATGGGGAAACCCTAGTTACTCGGTAAAAACCAGTAAAAATATAGTTGAAGCTCATATAGATGTCAAAAATTATATGGCAGATATAAACAAAGAAAACAACTCTGATACTAAGTAGCAAAGACACATCTTTTAAAAAAAGCCTATCTAAATTTTAATTTAGATAGGCTTTTTTATGTTAATAGTTATTCACTATAAATATATTTTACCTTTCACATAAAATCACCTAATTTTATGTACGTATTCCACTATATCGCCTTTTTCATTCCAGCTGTGCCCTTCTTTTAACTGACCTTTAGAATGAACAGTCTTCTTTTTTATATTACCATTTTCCCAATAAGTGGTCAGATAAGATTTTCTTGATTTAAATCGATAATAAGAATGTTTTTCTCCTGTTTCGTGCCAGTAAGTACTTTTTAAAAGCTTTTTCCTATGTTTGGTTTTATATGTTTTATCATATAGAATAACACCGTCTGTGTTGTACAACTGAGTGAAATGCCTTTTTTCTTTATCAGAGTAGTTAGAATATATCCTAAAAAAATAGGCGTCTTTCTTTATAAAAATACTTTTTTTATTTGCGTCTAGGTATATGGTGTCTTGCCCGGAAGCATTAACAAACACCATTAGACAAACTGTAAACAATATTCTCTTAATTTTACTTGAATTCATAGCTATCAAATTGATTTTTTGAAATTTAATTAGTAAAGCTATACTTTTTTTATCTTTAACAAAATAAAAAGTATTTAATATTTTGTAAAAGATAAGTTACCTAGACTATTAACCAAACAGATATATTAGTGAAATGTTTTATAAAATTGATATTTTTAGTTCTATTATATATATTATCATAATATATATATATGGTTATCTACAAGTCGGTTATGTAGTTTGAATATGGGGATAAATAACTAATCGGATGTGTTTATTTACGAGGTTGATATAACAAACACGCCCTCTATATTCGGTTGAGAAACATAGAGGGCGTGTTTGTTTAATTATTACAGTTTACTTAAGCTTTATCGTCCATTTTTTTGGTAAGATTGAAACCTATAAACAGTCCTAATCCCGAAAAAGCAAATATTACAGAAGGATATATTATATCATCTTTCATTTGTAACGCCATTTCTAATAAAGCGGCTACAAATATACCTACACCTATACTCATCAGCAACATAGAAAGGTTAAGTATAAGTACTTTCCATACGGGAGAGGTGCGTTGTCTTCCTTTCATAAACACACTAGCGTCTACTCCTTTCTCTATTAAGGCAAGTCTTTCTCTGTTTCTTGTCGAAAAGTATAAGTAAGCTATTCCGAATACTACTCCTAACATTATTGGCATTATTACTATTTCTGATCCCATGATATTTTATATTTAATTATTAAAACTATTTCTTATCTATAAGACGTGGTTTAAGTTGTAGAGGTTACAGTAGTTTCAATAAAAAATAATTAATACAAACACAGAACAAACAATTATGACTAAAAGCTTTAATAATCTGAGAGTTAAATTTTTTGATAATCTTAATTTTATTGGTAAATAATATAGAGTGTCACTGTCAAGCTGGGAATATTATCTTTATCTGTAAGGAGATGCAAAGGTAGTTTGAGTACTAAGGGGAAAAAAATAAACTATAGATAGATTTAAAGATCTAGTTCTTATTTCATTAATATTAGACATATTAATAAGCCCTAAGTCTGTAGATATTTCTGACGATATATGTTTGGTTAGCTGATACCCTATACCTAAAGAAAACCCGAGATCCAAGGTTTTTATTTCACCTGATTTATTACCGAATTTAATATTTTCTATTGTGCTATCCTCTAAGCTTTCTGTTTCTACCGAGCCCGATAAAGCAAAAGCGATATAAGGACCTGCTTTGAGATATATATTATTTGAGTAATACTTGAAATTCATAGGAACACTAATAAATGATATACTTATTTTTCTGTTTACTACAGATAGCCTCAAGAAATTATCATAGCTTATTAATTTGTTGTTTTCTCCTTTTTTAATATATATCAAGCCTGTTTCAAAACCATAAGTTTCTCCAATGTCAAAACCTATTGTAAGTCCTGCATGAAATCCTGATAGGGTCGATGTCGTTTCTCCATAACCTGGTTCGAAGCCTAAATTAGATAAAGTATAGCCTCCTTTCACGGAGAACTCTTGAGAGAATATTACCGTAGAGAATAGTATTATGTTTAATAATATTACTTTTTTCATTTGTATATGTCTATAACAGATGGCAATTTGTAGTAAATATACTAATAAAAACCTAAAAGCATAGGGTTATATATGTAAAATTTAAATAAATATCACTAAAAAAAACCTATTAGATAATAAAATTAGTTAAAGTTGATTCTTTATAGTAGTCTATATATAGCTGTGTTAAATAAAATGTTTATTTTTACTGTAATGAAGTGTAACCTTAGAAAGAGAACTTCGTCAAACTATTTATGGAAGAAAGGGAGGACAAATATTATATCGATAAAATATTAAAAGGAGATAGCAATTCTTTTGGAGTGCTTGTTGATAAGTATAAAAATATGGCTTTCACCTTGGCAAATAGCATAGTCAAAAACACTGAAATAGCCGAAGAGGTAGCACAAGACGGATTTATGAAAGCTTTTAAGGGGCTTAGTAAATTTGAAGGAAAGGCTAAGTTTTCTACTTGGTTATATCGCATCATTTACTACAGTTCTCTTGATAAAATAAAGGGTAAAAAATACGATACTGTAACTATAGATGAGTTTAATTCGTCAAAGATAATAAGTAGCGAGGGGGCAAGTGACAGTATAGAACGGGATGAAAGAAATATATTGGTCAATCGGTGTATGAAGCTACTACCTGCAGACTATAGTTCTTTGCTGACTCTTCATTATTTTGAAGATATGTCGCTGAAAGAGATATCGGATATAACGGGTATGAAAGTAAACAATGCTAAAATAAAACTATTCAGAGCCAGGCAGAAATTGGCAATTATATTAAAAGAACAATTAGAACCAGAAACACTTAACTATTATGGATGATAAAAATATAAAAGACATAGAAGTCTATACAGATAAGTTATTAAGGGATTTAGACTTAGATTCTCCTTCGTCTAACTTCACATCTTCAGTTATGGACGGTATTATGGCGGAAAAAATAACTGGTCAGTCTATTACTGGGGCTTACAAGCCACTTATCAGTAAAAGTTGGTGGGCTATATTAGGTGTTATTTCTGTATTATCGCTAGTAGCTATACTTATAATCAACCCATCTAATGACGGTTGGTTTGGTATCTCGGACTATATAAACCTACCTAAGGTGAGTATGCCTAGCCTAAATATTCCTAGTATTAGTATTCCTAGTATTGATATATCAACCAAAAGTATATACTTTATTTCTATTGTTGGTATTATGTTCATTACTCAGATGCTATTAGTCAAAAGAAGATATTTGGATAAAGGATGAAGTCTGTTTTCAGATTAAATTAACAACTAAAACAACCTCTAGTATAACAGTATATATAGAGGTTGTCCTAATGCTAATTTTATAGTTTTATATTAATTACGTTTATTTGTTAATGATTACCTTCTATGTTAATTACGAATACATCTGAACTTCCATCGGTATATACTACTTTGTATTCTTTCCCGTTAAAATTTTCGTCTAAGAGAAATTCTGTCGTTAAGACCGGCTCAGTATAATCGACTATATCTGTGAAATCAAATATTAAATACGATTGATGATTATCACAACTACAAGTATGTTCCGTGAGAATTTGTATATTTATAATATTAGGCTCATTAAACTCTATTATTGTATCAGTATACATTATATCATTATGTTTAACTTTTATTGTTTCTAGAAGAAACAAATCTTCTTTACCTGTTGTGTCGGCTATTGTAGGATCCGATTTAGTTATCTTAACTTCAAAAGAATCAGTACTTTTGTCATTGTAGGTTACTTCATATGTTTTTGTGTTTTTTGCTTCAAAGTTAAGGAGGGTTCCTGAAGGATAGTTACATTCAGACCCTCCGGGAGCTGTATATGTTATTTTTACGGACGATAAGTCTGTGCTGTAAGGCGTTATTATGTTAACTTTATCTCCATCTATAATAACACTTACATCTTCGACTAATACGCTATTTACATAGATTTTAAGGTCTTTTAAGGCATATTCGGCTCCAGAAATTTCTGCTACAGTAGGTGTTGACTTGGTTACTTTAATATAGAAATTCTCTTTAGTCTCATCGCTGTATGTTACTTCGTATTCTTTAGTATCGTGTACACTGTAGTCAACGTTGCTTCCCGAAGTTATATTAGAGGTAGCCCCTTTAGGTATAGTGAAATAGTTTCTTATAATACTTAAATCTGTCGAGTTAGGGACCGTTATATTTATATAATTATCCTCCTTTTCTATTGTAACATCGTTTATTTTAGACTTACCTTCGTATACTTCAATAAAAGTAAATACATTCTCGTTAGCTATTTGCTCATTCATAGGCTGACTTTTCTCTATGATTGTTATGTTTACTTCAATAGAACTCTCGTCCGGATACGAAATAGTATATTTATGGCTATTTTCTTTAGAAAAGTCTACTTCCTCAGTTCTTGAAGGGCTTACTGATGTAATTTTTTTTGATGAAAATATATTCTTGATAGCTGTTAAATCTGTTCCGTAGGGTACAGTTATCTCTATATTGTTTCCTTCTATATTAACAGTAGTATCTTCTATAAGTTTACTGTTTCTATATGTCTCTAAGGTTCTAATTATGTCTTCTGTGGAGTTTGACTCAGAATCTAGAGGTTTTCTTTTTTGTACAATGATGTAAAAAGATTCGATACTTCCATCGTTATAAGTTATCCGATACCTTACGTACTCACCTTCAGAAAAATCAACAATATCTTCTGATTTGGGTTCTGATGTTGTGCCTTCTGGCAATGTGAACACATTTTGTATGTATTTTAGGTCTACACTATAAGGTACAGTTACAATTATAGTGTTTTTAGCTACTTCTAAGGTGACATCTTCAGGTTCTAATCCTGATATTTTCAAATCTTTGAATACCTCTGCAGTATCTAGAGATCCTGCTATAAGTTCTAATTTTTCGGTTTCTTCATCTTCTCCATTACAATTAGAGCTTATAATAACCAAAGCCATAATCAACATGACTAACGTAAACCTTCTTGATTTTTTCATAATAATAAAATTTAAATTGGTGACGCAAATATATGTAAAATACTGTAAAATAAGCAATTATATTTATTTAAATTGTTTTAATCAGTAAATGTTCGGGTAATAATAATATTGATGTATCTTTGAGAAATTATATTTCAAGAGCCATTCTTTAATACCTACACAATGTTTTTAGAAGATAAAACCAGTAAAAACCAACAAATAAATCATCCTTTATTGAAAAGTAAAGGGGTGGAGCTCTTTATAAAAAGAGAAGACTTATTACACAAGGAGATATCAGGTAACAAGTACCGAAAACTAGCTTATAATATAGAGAGGGCAAAGCAAGAAGGAAAGACTTGTCTTTTGACTTTCGGAGGAGCTTATTCTAACCATATACTAGCTACTGCTGTTGCAGCTAGCGAGTTTGGTTTTGGTTCTATAGGGATAATAAGAGGAGATGAACTAGCCAAAGATTTGCCCAAAACTCTAAAAGGAAACTATACTCTTAACAAGGCGAACCAGTACGGTATGGACTTTGTATTTATAAGCCGTAGCGAATATCGTAATAAAAACACTCAAGTTTTTTTAGATAATATTAAACATAAATACCCCGAAGCATATATAATTCCCGAAGGAGGAACTAACGAACTAGCCGTAAAAGGTTGCGAAAATATACTTAAACCTAGCGATGCTAACTACGATTATATATGTACGGCTGTTGGTACAGGTGGTACTATATCGGGGCTTATAAATACATCTAAAACAAACCAGATAGTTTTGGGGTTTCCTGCACTTAAAGAATCGTTTTTAGAAGAAGACATAAAATCTTTTATAAACACCAAAAACAACAACTGGAAACTAGTAAGAAACTACAATATGGGAGGCTACGCTAAGGTAACCGATGAGTTAGTTATATTTATGAATACCTTCAATAAGCAAACTGGTATACCTTTGGATCCTATATATACAGGTAAAATGATTTTTGGTTTGTTCAATATGATTGAAAATGATACATTTGCACACGGAGAAAGTATACTAGCCATACATACGGGAGGGCTTCAAGGTATAAAAGGTATAAATACTGTATTGAAAAAAAATAATAAAACCTTATTAGATTATGAAAAATAAATTATTAATAGCACTTGTAATATCTATATTACTAAGTAGTTGTGGGACTCAGAGAAAGTATATTAGCTCTTCTGATAAAAATAAAACTAAGAGTATTACACAATCGAGTGATCAAAACAATACTGTTTTGTTAAACTCAGATATATCGGAGCATATAGCCAAAATTGAGAGTTTAGGCACAAACCCAAGAAGTATTGCTTATCTTAAAAATTATGCTACTATGGCAATTAATGAAATGGAAAAGTATAAGATACCAGCAAGTATAACTCTGGCTCAAGGTATGCTAGAGTCTAATATTGGTAGAAGCTCTCTGGCTGTTGATGCTAATAACCATTTTGGTATAAAATGCCATAAATGGGAGGGAGCCAAAATATATCACGACGATGATGAAAAGGGTGAATGTTTTAGAAAATACAAACAAGCGAGTGAATCTTTCAGAGATCATTCGGAATTTCTTACTCAAAGAAGTAGATATAGTGACTTGTTTACTTTTAAAATAACGAGCTACAAAAAGTGGGCTGAAGGATTGAAAAAAGCAGGTTATGCAACCGACCCGAAATATCCTAGTAAGCTAATAGGCTTAATAGAAAAGTTTGAGCTTCATGAATTTGATAAAATAAAACTAAATCATAAGGATATAATAGAAAGTAAAAAAGTAGAAGCTGAAATAGTTGTCACCCCAGCAGTAACCGATAGATTAGTTACTGAGGTGATTGAAGAAATCCCTGTCAAAGAGGAGGTAGCAGAAGCGGTTGTACAGGTTGTAGAGTCAATATCTGAAGGAGATAGTCAGGAAGAAGTTGCAATAGTACAAGATGTAGAGACGGTTAAAACCATAGTACTTACACCTAAAACAGTAGAGGTAAAAGAAGGAGTGGAAGAAGTAGAAGAAAGGCCTGGTGTTAAGTATCATATAGTACAAAAAGGAGATACTCTTTATTCTTTATCAAAGAAATATACCATAAGTATAGAAAGATTGAAAAAGTTAAATAGTATTAAAAAGTTCGAAATAGACTTGTTTCAAAAGCTGTATTTAGAATAGTAAATAGGTTCTACCACAATTTGAGGGGGTTTTGTATTTACATCACTATAACACTCTAAGTCCAGATGGCTGATGTATTAATAGGGCTGAAAGATAATAAATATGGTATATAAAATAGATTATTCTCGATTATCGGTTTTAAACGACCTTATAAGAGATTATATAAATGAGGATGATTTGGTTAAATCTTTATATGGTTTAGAACCAAATATAGATTCGTTTGCCGAACAAATTAAGGCTAAGAACATATCATATACTACAGAGCAAAGACAAGTATTAACTAAAGTTTTACATGAGCAATATATAGGTGTAGACAAGACTCAAAATACTATATCTAATATAGATAATTTGAAGTTAGATAATACTTATACCATAACAACAGGTCATCAGTTAAATATATTTACTGGGCCTGTTTTCTTTGTTTATAAGATAATCTCTGTAATAAACTTATGTAACAAATTATCAGTAAAGTACCCTGAAAAAAACTTTGTACCTCTGTTCTGGATGGCAAGTGAAGACCACGATTTTGAAGAGATAAACCATATTTTTACTGATAAAAAGCATCAATGGAACAGAGAGAGTGAAGGTTGTGTTGGTAGGTTAAGCTTAGATGGGTTTGACAAGGTACTTAAGGATTTAACCGATAGTTTTCCTGATAATGAAAAAGCTAAGAGGCTTTCAGATATATTTTCCAAAGCTTATGATAAGGAAAATACTTTGGCTAAAGCTACCATGATATTGGTCAACGAGCTTTTCGGGAATAAAGGACTAGTTATACTTGATGCTGATAATATAGAGTTGAAACGACAGATGAAAACCGTGTTTGAGAATGAAATTGTAAACAATTACACGTATAAAGAAGTAACCAAAACCACCGAAAGCTTCAAGAAAAAAGGTTATAAAATACAAGTAAACCCTAGAGAAATAAACCTTTTCTATATTAAAGGAAGTATAAGGGAGAGAATAATAAAAACGGGAGACAAGTATATAGTCAATAACACCTCTATATATTTTACTCAAGAAGAAATATTACAAGAGCTAAACGATAAGCCTGACAACTTCAGTCCTAATGTAATGTTACGCCCAGTTTATCAGGAGAAAATATTACCCAACTTAGCATATATTGGTGGAGCAGGGGAGCTTTCTTATTGGTTAGAACTTAAAAGAGTATTCGAAGTTAATAGCATAGTTTTTCCTATAATCATACTAAGAGATTCGGTAGTAATGACTAATTACAAAGAAAAAGAAAAATTAGAAAAGCTGAAACTGTCTTATCCTGATTTGTTTCTGGACGAACTTCCTTTAGCTAATAAAGTAGTCAAACTACATAGTAATATAGACTTAGACTTTAGAAAAGAGAAACTAACTATAGAATCTATTTTTGATAAAATGGAAAATATAGCTAGTCGTACCGATGCTTCTTTTATAGGGGCGGTAAGGGCTCAAAAGAAAAAACAACTTAACGGCTTAGCTAACTTAGAAGATAGAATATTTAGAGCAGAAAGATTTTCTATTAAAGACAAAACAGCTAGAGTAATAAAATTAAAAGCGAATATGTTTCCTGACGGAACTTTACAAGAAAGACACTATAACTTTACTAAAATGTATCTGGAACATGGAGACAAATTCTTTGACTATCTGTATGCAGAGCTCGATTGCTTAGATAGTCGTGTTAAATTTGTGATAATAGATTAGTTTTTATATCTGATTAGACTGTTTTTATTTTATTATTATTTTTAATAAACATAAGGTCTAATTATCATGATAATTTGTATTTTTACTAAAAAGCGAATCAATGAATACACGTATATCGATACTCTTTATAATGTTAAGCATATTAACTTATGCACAGAAGCCTAAAGAAAATTTTTTTAGATCTCCTTTGGATATTCCTATTGTTTTGGCAGGTACTTTTGCAGAACTAAGACCAGACCATTTTCATGGAGGGATCGATATTAAAACCAAACAAAGAGAGGGGCTTGCTGTATATGCTACTGCGGATGGATTCGTGTCTAGGATAAAAGTAGCATTGTTTGGCTATGGTAAGGCTATATATATAGATCACGCTAATGGAACTACTACGGTTTATGCTCATTTGCAGAAATATTCTCCAAGAATAAACGCTATAGTGAAGTCTTATCAATATAGTAAGGAGAAGTTTGAGGTAGAAATGTTAAATATCAAAGACAGTATAAAGGTTAAAAAAGGTGAAATAATAGCTTATTCTGGTAGTACTGGAGGTTTTATAGCTCCTCATTTGCATTATGAAATAAGACATAGTAAGTCACAAAAACCGATTAACCCTTTTTTGTTCGGTATGGATGTTTCTGATACAACAACCCCTATAGTTAGGAATGTTATGGCTTATTCTTTTTCGGAGTCAGGGCATGTAAACAAACTTAATAGCAGTAAACTTTCTTTGAGAAAGATAAACAAAGACACTTATAAATGTATTGATATATATGCTTATGGCAAGGTTAGTTTCGGGTTAAATACTTATGACTTACTAGACAATGCAACTAACAAAAATGGAGTTTACGGTATGGAAATGACAGTTAACGGTAAGTTGAAATATAGTCATAAGATGGATTCGTTTGCTTTTAACAACTCCAAATATATAAACCAACTTATAGATTATAAGAAGTATAAGATAAACAAAACGAGGTATCAGAAGACATATATAGAAAGCTTTAACTTTTTAGGGATATACGATAAAACCAAGAAAACTGATTATATAAACGTAGAAGAAGGTAAGAAGTACAATGTAGATATAAGGATATTTGACTACAAAGGAAATGAAACTTCAGTGCATATAGGGCTTATAGGTCGTAAAGGTAGTTACAAAGATAAAAACACTCAATATAGTGTTGACAGAAAGGTTTTTAATGAGTTTTCTGACTCAGGAGTGAAAGCTTCTTTTCCTAAATACACCTTCTATAAGGATCTTGACTTTAACTTTAAGGTAAATGGTAAAGTAGTGAAAGTACATAATAGTTCAGTGGCTCTCAACAAGAGATATACATTAACTTTTGATACTAAGCAGTACAGCACCGCTCATAAGAAACAATTATATATAGCTAAAATAGGATACAAAAAAAAATGGGCTGTTAGGTTTCATAAGAAAGAGAACAAAATATATGCTTCGCTAAAGCATTTGGGGAATTATATATTGCTCAGAGATAGTATTTCTCCTAGAGTTAAAATGCACAATTTCTCTAACAACAGATATATTAGTAAATATAAAACCTTAAAAGTAAAAATAAGTGATATTCACTCTGGTGTTTCTTCTTACGATGCTTTTATAGATGGTAAGTGGATATTAATGGAGTATAATATAAAGAAAGGGTACTTAGTATATAACCTAAAAGACAAAATATTAAGTATAGGTAAGCATGTATTTAAGATAGTAGTTTCGGACAAAGTAGGGAATACAACTACCAAAAAAGTGAATATATATAAAGGAGACCTTAGTAAGTTAAAAAAACAAATATGACTAAGATAGAAATGGTTGACCTAAAAGGTCAGTATCTGAAAATAAAGGATTCTATAGATGCTGAGATGCAAAAAGTAATAGACTCTTGCTCTTTTATAAACGGAACTATAGTAAAAACTTTCGAGACTAACTTAGCCAAATACCTAAATGTAAAACACGTAATATCGTGCGGTAATGGAACTGATGCTCTGCAATTATCATTAATGGCATTGGGTCTTAAACCGAATGATGAGGTTATAACTGTCGATTTTACATTCGCAGCAACCAGCGAAGCTATAGCCTTACTCAAACTAAAACCGGTACTAGTCGACGTTGACTATGATAACTTCAATATAGATATAGAAAGCTTCAAGAAAGCTATAACCAACAAGACTAAAGCCGTAATAGTTGTGCACCTTTTTGGGCAATGTGCCAATATGGAAGCTATAAAAACTATAGCCAAAGAACACAATATATATATAATAGAAGACACAGCTCAGGCACTAGGAACCGACTATATAGACAAAAAGGGAGACACAAGTAAAGCAGGTGCTATAGGAGATATAGGTACTACTTCCTTTTTTCCGTCTAAGAACCTTGGTTGCTTCGGTGACGGTGGTGCCGTGTTTACCAATAACGACATCTTGGCTAAGAAGATAAGAAGCTTAGCGAACCACGGAATGAGTAAAAGGTATCATTATGATCATATAGGTATTAACTCTAGGCTCGACAGTATACAGGCTGCAGTGCTCAATGTTAAGCTAAAGCACTTAGACGAATATATAGACGCTCGTAAACAAGCAGCGGAATATTATGATAGTAAATTATCAGTAATAAAAGGAGTGGAAATACCTAAAAGAACTGAATATAGTAGTCATTCTTTTCATCAATACACCCTTAAAATAACAGATAAAAGAGATGAGGTAGCTACTAAACTAAGAGAAAAAGGTATCTCTTGTGCTGTATATTACCCTATAGCTATACATAGCCAAAAGGCTTATAGTAAGTATAACTTTGACAATAATATATTCCCTAACACCAACAAACTAACCGAGACAGTACTTTCTCTACCGATACATACCGAATTATCAACAGAGCAACAAGACTATATAGTAAGTAGCCTGATAGAAATATTAGAAAAGACTTATCAGTTTACCTAAGTACCTGCTCCATAGCCTTAGCTTTAACCAAACATTCTTCATACTCACTCTCGGCTATCGACTTATAAGTAATAGCACCACCTACACTAAACGACACATAATTAGTCTTAGCATTATACAATATGCTTCTTATTATTACACTAAAGTCAAAGTCACCACTAGGGCTTATATAGCCAACCGAACCAGAATATATGCCTCGTTTGCTTTGTTCCAGCTCTTCTATTATCTGCATAGATCTTAACTTAGGTGCTCCCGTCATACTACCCATAGGATAAAGTGACTTTAGTATCTCACCAGTACTATGGCTACCATCTACCTTAGCCGTTATGGTCGATATCATCTGGTGTACTTGAGCGAAACTATATATCTCACATAGCTCTTCTACCTTTACGCTACCCTTGGCTGCTATCTTCGAAAGGTCGTTTCGTACTAAGTCAACTATCATTATGTTTTCGGCTCTCTCCTTTATGTCTTTACTAAGACAATGCCTTAGTAAATTGTCTTCTTCTATATTATTACCTCTTCGCTTAGTGCCTTTTATAGGTTGAGATATTAGCGTATCAGAAACTTTCTTTACAAACCTTTCAGGAGAAGCACTCAATATATACTTGTCTTCCCACCTAATATAACTAGCAAACGGTGCCGACGATATAGTATTAAGTTTAGTGTAAACACTTAAAGGGTTTATAACCTCTTCCTTGTAAAACTCTTGACATAAATTGACCTCATACACATCCCCTTGTTTTATATGGTCTCTTACTCGCTCTACTTTATCTATATATTCACTCTTACTTATTACAGGTTTCACTACAGACTTACTAGTACTATCAGGCGACTCTTCAGTTATAGCGGTATTAGTATTAACTATATCATCAAAGTCACTATCTATACAGTCTTTATATTCGTCCAAATACATAAACTCTAAACTATTACCTTTCACCTTTATTATTTTCTTCGGTTGAAAGAAGAACATATCAGCAAAGCCTATAGAGTCCTTATTATTAGAACTTATATCTTCTAAGCCATTCTTTAGGTCGTAAGACAAGCCTCCAAATATATAGTCATTAGTCTTAGTAATAAAGATATCTAGTTTTGCGAAGGCGTCTTTATAATCAGTGACAATACTACTATGCTTACCTATAGCTAATATCTTGTCGATACTGCTATATTTTTCGGGGCTGTTGTTAGAGTCTAACCACAATATATATTCCTCCCCCTTAGACCATTCAAGTAGTTTACTCGATATGTCTTTGGTATTTATCCTAAAACTCTTTACTATTCTACCCATTGATATATTCTAATTGAGTCAATACAGTTTCCTTTATGCCATCAGTATCTAAGCCTATAGTATTATATAGTATCTCTACCGAACCATGACTTATAAACTCATCGGGGACTCCTTTTATCACCAGCTTATTCTTATAGTCTTTACTATGCATATACTCCGAAACTTCCGATCCGAAACCACCTTTTACAGTGCCATCTTCTATACTTATTATAGTCTTATATTTACTTGCTATCTTGTCTATACTATCGGCGTCTATAGGTTTTATATAAGCAAAATGATAGTGTGATACATCAAGCCCTTCTATAGCTTTAGTAATATTATTAGCTATAGTACCAGTGCTTATTATAGCTATATCTTTACCGCATTTTAGTTGTTTAGCCTTCTTGCTTACTATAGGCTGAAATTCTTTTTGCCAGTCTTTTATCTGCCCGTAGCCTCTTGGGTAACGTATAGCAATAGGACTCTGGTTACTTAGTTGTAGAGTGTAGAGTATATTTCGGAGTTCTAGCTCGTCCATAGGACAGAATATTTGCATATTGGGTATAAGTCTAAGGAAGGCTATATCGAATACTCCATGGTGGGTTGCTCCGTCTTCACCAACTAATCCTGCTCGGTCTATACAAAATATAACAGGTAAGTTTTGTAGAGCAACATCGTGTATTATCTGGTCATAAGCTCTTTGTAAGAATGTAGAATACATAGCACAGTAAACTGTAAGTCCTTTACTTACCATACCTGCGGAAAGAGTCATAGCATGAGGTTCACAAATACCAACGTCAAACACTCTATCGGGGTGTTTGTCTTGCATATAGTTAAGTGAACTTCCGCTTATCATAGAAGGTGTGATGCTAACTATTTTTGGGTTGCTATCTGCTAGTTCACATAGAGTTTTCCCAAACACATCTTGGTATTTGGTGTACTCACTTTTGCTCTTGACTATTATCTCACCAGTGTCTTTGTCGAAGTTGGCAGGAGCATGATATAGTACCTGATTCTCTTCTGCTCTTTTCAGGCCTTTACCTTTGATGGTTCTTATATGTAGTACTTTAACTCCTTTTATAGCTTTCAGTTTGTCAAATGTAAGGTTAAGTTCACTTATACTATGTCCGTCTGTGACTCCGTAGTAAGGAAGGTTAAATGCCTTAAAGAAGCAGTCTTCAGTATTAGTTCCTTTTAGTCCTTTACTGTTCAGATACTCTTTGAAAGCACCTACCCCTGGGTCTATAGCTATCTGGTTGTCGTTTATTACTATTATAAGGTTAGCATTAGTTGTTCCTGCCTGGTTCATAGCCTCGAAGGCCATCCCCGAAGCTACAGACGCATCACCAATAACTGCTATATGATGGTTCTCGTTACCTAGTAGCTTATCTGCAATAGCCATACCTAGTGCTGCAGAAATAGAAGTAGACGAATGACCAGTACCAAAGGCATCGTATTTGCTTTCGCTCATCTTAGGGAAACCGCTAATACCTCCCCATTGCCTATTGGTTTCGAATACATCCTTTCTGCCAGTAAGTATTTTGTGAGCATAAGCTTGGTGACCTACATCCCATATTAGCTTGTCGGTAGGAGTATCGAAACTATAATGTAGGGCTATAGTCAGCTCTACAACACCAAGGCTAGCACCTAAGTGACCTTGTTTTATAGCAAGAGTATTTACTATAAGCTTCCTTATATCGTTAGCTAATAGGTTTAGTTCAGTTATATTTAAACCCCTTAAGTCTTTAGGGCTATTTATGTTTTTTAGTATATCGTCTATCACAGGGCAAATTTATGGTTTTTACTCGTAGTAGCAATAGTTTTGAGGCTAGTAAGTGATGCTATGTTTGTGAATAGGATATAGGAGAGAGGTTGTTTCTTAATAAAACACCCCTTAACTATTACAGCTAAGGAGTGTTTTCTATATTTTACTCTTTATTTTCTACGCAGTCGTTAGCTTTTGTGGTCTTCTTCTGTTATGGTATAATACAGAGTGAAATTTCCTCCTCCATCGATGAGCTCTTGGCTGTAGTTGTCATATTTGGTTAAATCAAATATTTTATATCTAGGTCTTTCCTTACTTATATATTGAAAATTAGCCCAGCATTGAAACTAGCTCTGATGTTAGTCGTAGTTCCATTAGAATCATCTTTAAATATCTCAGCTGAACCACTCTGTGCTTCATATTCTAAATAGAATTTCATGTCTTCGTTTACTTTAAACTTATAACCTATACCATAAGCAAAACCAAAATCACTAGTTTCGAAATCTTTTTTAACGTTTAGTTCTACGTCATTATTAGTAGCCGTAGCATCGGTTAAGAATCCCATATAAACTCCGAAATTAAGATACCAGTCTTTTGTAGATCCGAAGTGCCAATTAGCCATTACAGGAATAGTAATGTATTTTAGTTCATAATCAACATTAGGTATATCATAATAATGACCACCAGTCCATCCTTTAGTATCGCTAATTAATTTCATCTTAATACCCCATGACTCAGAATAGTAATATTCTCCCGATATAGACACATTAGGACCTGACAAAGAATCAGCCGTACCTCCATCATAAGCCGAACTCTGAGTTGCAGAAGAAGAACTAGCACCTACACCTATTCCTAACTCAAAGTCTCCTTGTCCTTGAGCACAAATCGATGCTGTACTAAATATTGTAACAATAGCTGCAAATAATAATTTTCTCATAATAGTTGGTTTTATCTTGTTTAAAAAAGCGAAAGTACTATAAATAATAAGTAATTCATACATTTAAATGTTATTTGATAATAGTATCTACTTTGCGAAAAAAAAGCCCAATGCTTTAATTTTATTTAAACCACTGGGCTTTTACGTATTATATGTTAACCTAATAGTTAATATATATCCAAGCTTTTACATTACTAGTTTTATCGGAAGAAGACTGTATAGACACATGGTAGTTTCCTGCAGGGACTACTTTACCTTTATATGTACCATCCCAACTGTTGTCGTAGTCATTTTGACTGTAAACTAACAATCCTTGACGGTTGTGTATAGTTATATTTACTTTAGGGTATATAGCTTTACCTCCTTTTCCGTCGTTAATACCTTGTACAATCCACAAATCGTTTATGCCATCGTTGTTAGGAGAAAACCCACCAACAGCTACCGATTGTAAAGTTTTATCTTCAATATCGGCTACACCATCGCTGTCAAAGTCTAATAGAGTTTGTCCTTCTATATTCAAAGACCAATCAAGTAGAGTTCCGACATTTCCTTGGTATCCGTCAATAATAGTCAAAGTCCATATACCATCGGATCTAGTAGAGTTAAATTTTGATAGCTCTTCTACAGGTCTAAAAGAACCAATGTATGGAGATAGCCCATCTTTGAATCTAATGCCAGAGTCGTCGAAGGTGGTGCTAACTAGATTGTTACCGTCATTCTCGGCATAGTCTTTTAGTAAGATAGTCCCTCCTTTAGGGCTGGTGAGTTTTATATTAAGGTCGCCTATATATGTATGGTTTAGGTCTATTGTAATATTTACATCTGTTATGTTTACTAGCTCTTTTATTCTTATTGTCGATTTTATACCGCTAGTACTATTGTCAGGTATATTATTGTTAGAAGCTTTACTATAGGTTAGTACTTCTTTTCCTGCAAGGTTAAAGTCGTATGTTTCAGAATATATTGTATTACAGTAGTTTTCGGCTTTTATTCTCCAGTAATACACTTTGTTAGTTTCAAGAATATCGAAGTTAGATATATTGTATTGCTCTAATGTATTTTTATCGTTTATAACAAAGCTATCAAAACTATCAGACTCTGATATCTGCAGATAATAATCAACAGTAATATCGTCGGATTCCCAATTAAGAAGGTAAGGTAGCAGTATTTCTGTTTCTGATATATTATCGTTAAGAATATTTACATCATCTATATGACTAGAATAGCTTTTGACTGATAAGGGCGATAATTTATTGATCATATTACTTCTAGTGTTTATATTGAACCAATACAGGTCCTTAGCTAGGTTGTCAAAACCTGATATAACAACATTGACATTAGTATTGTTTTCACTAGCTTTAGCAGGAGTAAAAGTAGCTGTCAAGCCATTAGGTAAGTCATCTGCAGAGAAGGTTACTTCTTCGGAAAAGTTGTTGTATGTATTGTACACAAAATCGAAAGAAGCCGTGTTACTATCACATATGATTTTAGTGCTTTGCTCGAAGCTACTAAGGAAGTCAAATTCAGGTACTATCTTAAAGTCAGTTCTATTTACTGCAAAAAACACATTATCTTGTCCTTTTATCATTATTCTTGCGTTTTCAGAATCTATGCCTTCTGGTACCGAAACTATATATTGCCCTGTATTAGGTACATCGCTTTCAACTAGTATATTGAACCCGTTTTCTCTTTCGTCAGACATATAGATGTCTACAAATTCACAGTTTATAGGTGCTGTGTTGGAGCTAGCTACATTCCATGTTATATTAGCCATATTACCAGCATACCATATTTCATCGTTAGAGTTTTGGCTAGTTATTTCAAAGCTACTATTAGTTTTTACTGTTATAACTTCGGTTTCATCAAAAGAGATTTGCCCTCCTCTTATATCGTTATCTCTTACTGTAAGAGCGAAATTCATTGATCGGGCTACCGATGGTAATACTTCCCAAGTGTTACTAGTCCTTCCTGCAAGTATAGTATTCATATCAGGGAAATATCTATTACTTTGTCTGCTAGGAGTCAGAGACCTAAACATAGGGCCTACGGAGCTATTTCTTAGGGGAGGCATATTTGCTGCTTCTGCATCTGTTTGTTCCCAGCAATAAGTAAGGGATTGGTTACCGTCAGCATCGTTAACTATAGCATCTAAACTAAAAGGAGTAGATGTAGGTATATAGTATGTCCTATTTAGGTCAGTAATAGTAGGTGCGCTATTGTTGTTGTCTAAAGATGTTCCGCAATTGAATATATTCCTTAGGTTATAGGTTATTTCTCTTACGCTTATATTGTTAAAATAAGTATCGAAATAGTTCTGCACATTAGGTTCACATCTACCAGGGTAAGACATAAATGTGGATCCGCTACCAGGCTCAACACTAGTTGTACCCGATACATTACCGCCACATTCGTTATTGAAAGTATGGTTGGCACCAAACTGATGCCCTAGCTCGTGAGTAGCTACTTCTATATATAGCACATCATTGGCATCAAGGTTAAGAGATGAACACCCTGAAGCTTTCAGTGAAGAAGAGCAAACAGAGTTTAAATAAGCAAGTCCACCGCCTCCTTTTCGGAGTACATGCCCTACGTCGTAATTGCTACTACCTATTATTTTGTCGCAGTTTACTTGGTTTTCATCTAACATTTCGAATATATCGTCATTGGTATATGGGTCGGTATTTGAGTCGAAATATATTAGCTCGTCAGTGTTTTCTATAAGTAATAGTCTTACCGAAAAGTCTCTTTCGTAAACACCGTTTATCTGTGTAAGGAACGAGTTGTATTGAGACATTATCACCAATTTTTTTTCGACATCGGTTTTGTTATTGGCTCCGTGTTTATTAACGAAATAGTTAGAAAACTCACCAGTGCAGGCAAGGGCTATCCTGAACATGTGTAGTCTGGAGTTGGTTAAGGCTTCTCTTTTCTGAGTGTTATAGAAATTGTATTTGACACTTTGCTTCACCATACATTCAAAATAAGAGTCTTTAGGTAACGAGTCTCTAGAATACAACATGTATCTGTCAGATTTAACCGTTTCGGGTTTTAGATAATAAGTCTTATTAGAGTTCAAGAACATTATTTCTATAGAGTAACTATCGGTACTAAAGCGTATGATTTCGGAAGGGTTGTTTGTATTTACTCCTATATACGATCTTATATTCGAATATTTAGTTTGTAGTGCTTCAGTCATAACCGAAGCTTCTTTTATTGTGTAACCTTCTATTATCCCTTCGGTATTAGGAAAGAGAACGACCTTGTTAGTAATGTTGTTCGCTCTTGCAGAAGATATATTGTTAATCTCTTTTAGAAGCGATTTATAATCTAAAATAAAGGATTTATACTTAGTAGGTATTTTAGAATTCGCCTTTTTTTTGGCGATAATATTGTTAGTTGGTTTCCAATAGTTCTTTATATTTTGAGCTCTGACCTTTGAAAAGGCTAAGAAAAACATAATTAAACAGAATGTTTTGAAGGATATATTCATTGTTTATGTAAAAGGTTAATAGGTAAATATACTATTATATGGTAAATAAAAAAGAATATATATAATAACTTTATAGTTATACGTTCATTTTACTTGTTTTACAATAGGTTTTATACCTTAGTTATGCCGTTGAAAATATGAGGTAATATTTTTGTAAAAACAAATAAGAGGGCTTGTAACTTTATTAATCTACATTATCTTTATAAAAACAATAAATGTATACATTTGCAAAGAATATTTGATATATTTGTAAGGTTATCTATTCATGTTTTAGATAAGGGAGTCTGCAAATAGGTATAGAATATATAATTAATTAAAAATTTTAAACAATGAAAAAAAGTATTTTAAGTATCTCGTTATTTGTATTAGCAACATTCGCTTTACTGTCTTTCAAACCAAACCACGAAGACAAAAAACAAATAAATATTGAGAAGAGCCAAGTAAAGTGGAAAGGAGAGAAAGTAACAGGTTCTCACGAAGGGTTAATATCGTTGAAAGGAGGTAGCTTAACTTTCGAAAACAGCAAGCTTACAGGAGGAGAGTTTGTTATGGATATGGCAAGCATAAACGTAACTGACCTAGAAGGAGAGTACAAAGGAAAACTAGAAGGTCACTTAAAGGCTGATGACTTTTTTGGTACTAGTAAGTTTCCTACTGCTAAGTTGGTAATGAAAATGGTTAAAGAAACTTCTAAAGGAAACTATAATGTTGTTGCTAGCTTAACTATAAAAGGAATAACAGAGAGTGTTACTTTTGATATGGTTGTTTCTGGTAATAAAGCAACCGTTTCTACGAAAATAGACAGAACTAAATATGGTATAAAGTACGGTTCTGCTAGCTTCTTTGATAACCTTAAGGATAAAGCTATATATGATGAATTTGACTTAAATGTAGAGTTAGTTTTCTAAAAAAAAACATTGGTTTTAGCAGAAAAAAGCAGCTCAGTAAATTGAGCTGCTTTTTTTTATATAGAATGGTTGTAGTTAACAGATATGCTTATTTTATATCCTCAGAGTATATTGTAGCATTCATAGTTGCTTTACCTAATGTAGCTTGATGAAAATTGTAAAGATGAGACGGGTTTTGAAACATTGTTTGCTCAGTAAACCAATCTACCTCGTCAGATATAATATTCCATTGGGCCAAAGTTAATTGACTAGGGGTAAGTACAACTACCAATAGCCTAAAGTCTTTTTGAGAATTAATGAAAGAAGGGCTTCTAGCTCCATGTTCACTCACTATATCGGATATAGTTACTATAGTTTTAGTGTTTGCATAAAATACTCCATTATTATAGTCTTCTTGAGTTGTAGTTAGTCCAGAAAACATTACTAAGTCTTGAACTTCACTTTCAGGAATAAGCCCCATAAGATATAATTCTATATTAGAATAAGGTAGTCCGTTACCTCCGTTTGCATTTAAACCAAAGTTATTACTAGAGCCCATGCTAGCTTTATATTTATTAGAATCACCATCTACGTTTTCTTCTAAGGTGTTTATATCGAAACCTCCTAATTGTCCTCCTGCCGAGCTGAAACCCCAGTGAGGTATACTGTTTACTTCGTTGGGAGAATCGGTAAATGTTTTGGTGTTTAATACAAAGTTACCCCAATTGTGAAGTATCTCGTGTAGTGTCGGACCCGACTTTAAACCTGACAGATAAGGTATCTGCATTATTGATTTCATTTTATTAGAAGAACCCAAATTAATATTAGCTTGACTAACTATACTACGCCCTATACCGCTAACATTATTTACTCCTGATATGTTAAGTCCATAATATCCAATAGAACTAGGCTTATCTGTTTCGTTTAAAATAAAGAATACAAAGTCGAAATTATCATTAAACTTATCGTATATTTCATCCATGATTGGCTTGGTTTTAGTCCAATCATTCATAAAGTCATCGTGTTGAACCCAAGAATCATAATCTTGTTGAGACATCTGATAACTTATAACTTTGTTACTTTCATGTATTACTATGGAGCTATCATCTGTTTCACCTTCTTGATTGTCATCGTCCTTTTTAGAAACCGATATTTCCACAAAGCTCTCTATATTGGAACCATCGGTACTATTAACAATAACATTACTAGAACCTATAGCCAAAGAAGTCACGAGTCCATTCTCATTTATAGATATCACAGATTCATCCGATACAGTCCATTCTATTTTAGAATGATTAGAATTATTTGGTGAAATATCAAGGTATAGTTGTAGGGGAGAATTGACTCCTTCTATATTATAAGAATTTATAGTCGACTTTATTTCTATGGATTTTATCGAAGGAGTTATAGCTCTTAATATTGTAAACTCTTCGGAAGCCTCTAGGTTGCTTCCGTCAGTAGTTTTTACGGTAACATTGATAGAGCCTGCATCTCTGGAAGTCAACAATCCTGTATGCTCGTCTATTGTTGCTATACTTTTATTGTCTACACTCCACAATACTTTGGATATATCAGCATCACTTGGGGTTATTTCAAGTAACAATTGTAAATCTACATTGGCTCCTCGTATTACATAACTATCATTTGCTGAATACATTACTATGTTACTTATGGAAGTAGGTCCTTCTTGGCTTACTTTCCCACATTGTAAAAATAAAATTGCTGTTATTAAAATTATAGTAGTTTTCATATATTTAGTTTTTGAAAGAAAACACAAAAATACAACTTAAATAACTGATAAACAAATAATTAAAACTAACAAGGCTATTAATAGATAAGATATTTCTCTCTAGTTTTCTTAAAATTAATAATACCCTCCTGCCAAGTTTCTTTTATTTGACTAGCCGAAAGACCATCTATAATCTGTTGTTTTAACTTATAATCTCCCGATAACTTGTCGAAAAAGTTATTGAAAAACACTTTTTTATCTTCGGTGTTGTTGTAAGCTGATATAAGCCAATCTAAGTTAAGGAGTTCTAAATAGGCGTTGTCACTTAGGTCTAAGCCATAACAAACTTCTTCTTTATGCTTAGGATATTTGACCGACTCTAACACTTTAGGAACAAAACTATAGTTGTAATTGTTAAGAAAAGGAGAACCAAAATGTTGAAAAGGTTTATCAGTTCCTCTACCACAACTTACATTAGTCCCTTCAAAAAAGCAGATACTAGGATATAGGTTAATTGACTTACTATTAGGTAGGTTGGGCGAGGGTTTTATTGGTAGATTATATTTGCTATTATGACTGTAGTTTGTAAGTTTTATCACCGTTAAGTCACATTTGTTATTGGTTTTAACCCAGTTTTCCCCGTTTATCATCATGGCATATTCACCTATAGTCATACCATAAACTACAGGTACAGGGTGCATACCTACAAACGATTTTAGCTTAGGGTCTAGCACGGGGCCATCTATATAATGTCCGTTAGGGTTGGGGCGGTCCAGTACTATTAGCTTTATATTTTGCTCGCTACAAGTTTTTATTATATAATGCAAGGTCGATATATAGGTGTAAAACCTAGCTCCAACGTCTTGTATGTCGAACAAAACCACCTCTACACCTTGCAGATGATGAGCTGGGAAAGTCTTGTTTTTGCCATAAAGAGAGATTATTGGTAATTTAGTTTTGGTATCTACAGAGTCTTCGACATGAGCACCTGCATCGGCTTTACCTCTAAAACCATGTTCGGGAGCAAACACCTTTGTTATGTTTATATCAAGGCTCAGTAAGGAGTCAACGATATGTACAAAAGTATTGTCTTTACTTAATATAACAGAAGTCTGGTTTCCTACAAAAGCTATGTTTTTATCTTTCAGGAGTTTTATGTATTGAGATGTGTTTTGTGCTGCTGGTATTGCATTGTTTTTCTCTTGTAAAAAAGAGTTGTTAGACGATAATAAGATGAAATTAACACAAACAACTATAAATAAAATAGCCTTGGCAGTTAATAAAAATGTATTTTTGAACATATAATTAATATTACTTTAAAATTGAACTACGAATCGTTTATAGCTAGGAAGCTTGTTACAACCAAAAAAGGTAAAGATAGTGTATCTTCTCCTATTATTAAAATAGCTATAACGGCTATTACAATAAGTTTGGTTATAATGATACTTACCATATCGACAGGTGTAGGTCTACAAAACGAAATAAGAGATAAGTTAACTAGCTTCAAAGGGCATGTAGTTATATCGAGCTACGACAACAACCTTACCGAAACCAGTAGTCCTATAGATGGTAGTCGTAGCTTTGACGAAGATTTTAAAGAAATAAAAGGAATAAAAGACATACAGCCTTTTGCTAACAAGACAGGAATTATAAGGACTGAAGAAACGTTTGAAGGTGTAGTTTTTAAAGGAGTTTCTAGTACATATAATTGGGCTAAAATAAACAGCTTTGTAAAGCAAGGTCGTTTTCCTATTATAGAGAAAGGCAAAGCTTCCAAAGAAATACTAATCTCAAAATACTTGTCAGATAGATTAGGACTTCTCTTAGGAGATAAAGTTATAATGGATTTCCTTAAGAAAGATGTTAGAAAACTGCCTAACAGAAGAATATTTACTCTAGTTGGTATTTACAACTCAGGAGTAGAAGAGTTTGACAAAAATATAGTAATTGGCGATATAAAACATATAGTCAAAATGAACAAATGGGACGAAAACCAAATAGGTGGTTTTGAAGTAACCCTAGACGAGTTTGACGATATCACCGAAATAGGAAGCCAAATATACTCTAGGACAGGGTCTACCCTTAACTCTAATACTATAAAAGAATTATTTCCGACTATATTTAACTGGTTAAAAATGTTTGATACCAACATAGTTATAATACTTTTTATTATGATGCTAGTTGCTGGAGTCAATATAATAACCGTATTACTGGTTCTGGTTTTGGAAAAAACTAACACTATAGGTTTACTTAAGATACTAGGAGCTAATAATTCAAGTATAAGAAAAATATTTATATACCAAACTCTTTATATAGTTGGTAAAGGGCTTGTTTTTGGTAATATAATAGGACTTTCATTGGTTTTTATTCAGAAGTACTTCGCTCCTATAAAGCTAAATCCTGAACTTTACTATGTAGATAAAGCTCCTATATATATCGATTTTAGTTATATAATGCTTCTTAATATAGCGACTATAGTACTTTGTGCTGTGTTTATACTAATACCTTCTTATATTATTTCTACCATAAAACCAGCAGTTTCAGTAAAAGCTAACTAAATATACAAGAATAAGATACTCTTTAGATATAAAGTGACTATTAATTATATATTTGTACCAAATACAACACACATTGAGCTTAATAAAGAACTTCTTAAAGAATACAGTAATATACGGTATAGCATCGGTATTGCCCAGACTTATAAACTACCTACTTGTCAACGTACATACCAACTCTTTAGAGAAAAACCAATACGGATCTAGTACATACTTCTATATATATATAGGCCTTATAACTGTACTGGTTAGCTTTGGTATGGAGACCGCTTTCTTTAAGTTTTACAACGATGCTAAAGACAAAGACAAGCTTATAAGCACTTCCTTTATATTCACTTTATCTACCGTAACTACTGTGTGTGTGGTGTTTCTACTGTTTTCAGACTCTTTTATATGGTTGTTCGGATTTACTGAAAACCCTTTACAGATGTATCTGCTTATATCCATACTGTTTTTGGACACTATATCTATAGTTCCTATGGCTTATTTACGGGTAAAAGGCAAAGCCGTTTCTTATGCTATAATAAAACTAACCAATGTGTCGGCTATAGTATTAATTACTCTTTTCTTCTTTCAGTTTGTACCCGAAAACAAAGAGTTCTTACCTAGCTTTATTATTAGTATTCAGCAAAGCACCGAGCTATATAATTTTATGTTTATAGCTAACCTTACAGGGAGTCTTATTAGTTTTATACTCCTTATTAAGATAATAAAAAGCATCAAATGGTCTTGGGACTCTGAGCTGCTAAAGAAAATGATAAGTTATAGCTGGCCTATAGCTGTAGCAGGTATTGCTTATCTTGTTAATGAGAATATAGACAAGCTACTTATAGGTCATTTTTTAGGAGATGATAGTACTGGTGTTTATTCGGCAGCTTATAAGATAGCTGTACTTATGAGTTTGTATATAATGGCTTTCAAACTAGGAGCGGAGCCTTTCTTCTTTAATCAGTATAAGAAGAAAAATGCAAAGGAGATGTATGCTAATATAATGCTATACTTCAGCATAGTTGGTGGAGCTATACTACTAGGAGTAACCGTTTTTATAGATATATTCAAGCTACTTATAGCTCCGGATTATTGGTCCGCTTTGGGTATAGTACCTATAGTTCTGCTTGCTAACTTGGCTTTAGGAATATATCATAACTTAGCTATTTGGTATAAGTTAACAGGTAAAACTAGGTTTGGTATGTATTTCTCTGTAGCAGGAGCTGTTATAACTATAGTGTTGAATATACTATTAATCCCTATTTATGGTTTTATATCATCGGCTTGGATTACTTTAATTGCTTATGGTTTTATGGTGATAATATCGGCATATATAGGATCTAAAAACTATAAAGTAGACTATAATTGGACTAAGATAATCATATATATAGCCTTTTCGTTTGGGATGGCTTATACACACTTTAGCTTATATAGAGAAAATTACTATATTAGCATACTATTTGTAAGTATATACGCCTTAGTGATACTACTTGCAGAATATAAACATATAAAACAACTTTTGAATAGATAGTCATGACAGTAAAACTAATAAACAAATCGAAACACGACAGCCCTAGTTATGCTACTCACGGCTCAGCAGGAATGGACCTAAGAGCAAATATAGAGCAGAGCGTAATACTAAAACCACTAGAAAGATGTATTATAAAGACTGGGCTTTTTATAGAACTTCCTTTGGGTTACGAAGCACAAGTACGTCCTCGTAGTGGCTTGGCAGCCAAACACGGTATAACTGTTCTTAACTCACCAGGGACTATAGACTCTGACTATAGAGGTGAAATAGGTATCATACTAGTAAACTTATCTAATGATAACTTCGAAATAACCGACGGAGAAAGAATTGCTCAACTAGTAATAGCTAAGCACGAAAGTATAGTATGGAAAGAAGTAAAAGAAATAGATGACACCAGTAGAGGTGAAGGAGGCTTTGGTAGTACAGGTAAACAATAATATAAAACATAAACTGATGAAAAGAATTATACTAGTATTATTACTATCAGTACTGATGTTTTCCTGCAAAAGCGAAGACTATAAACTAAGAATATATGACCGGCTAGCTGACGAACCTATATATGATGCTCTAGTCTATAGCAAAGACCATAAAAAAGCATTCAGTAGCGACTATGACGGATACGTTACTCTGCCTAGTAGTTATAAAGGACTCAATATAAGTATAGATGCTTATGACTATAAGAGTAAAACCATCAGCCTAGAAAAATCGGGTGATATAGTTATGGAAGTTACAAACCCTACCAAAGCTGGTCAAAGCCAGTTTTCAGACGAGGACAAAGTAATGGGGCTGTACAATGAATATCGTAAGAATAACGATATAACTTATTATGACCTTAGTATAAACGTAGATGCCGAAAACAAAAGAATAGATGGTGTTAACAAGATAAGCTTTAGGGCTCTGACCAATCTGAAGACTATACAAATAGACCTACATACCGACCTTGAAGTAAAAGATATAACGCATAACAATACCAAACTTAAGTACACACGTAAATACAATGCTGTACTAATAAGTTTTCCTGAGCCTCTGGTAAAAGACTCAACCTATACTATAGACTTTAATTATGGAGGTATGCCTAAGACTGGAGGTCGCTTCGGTGGGTTTACTTTCGATAAAGACGTAAATGACAAACCTTGGATATATACTGCTACTCAGTTTTCGGGAGCTAATGTATGGTGGCCTAACAAGGAGCAACTAAAAGACGAGGTAGAAGGGATGGTTCTAAGGATAACGGTAAACAAAGACCTTGTATGTGTGGCTAATGGTAAGTTGATGGACTTAAAAGATATAAATGAACACACACATGAATATACATGGCAGATAAACTATTCTATCAATAACTATTGCGTTGCTCTTAATATAGGTGACTACACTCACTTTAACGATAGGTTAGGAGATACTGAGCTAGACTACTACGTAAAGCCTGAGAACTTAGAAAAGGCCAAAGAACAGTTTAAACAAGCAAGTGATGTTATAAGAGTATATGAGAAATACTTCGGAGAATACCCTTATAAGAAAGATGGTTACAAACTAATAGAAGTGCCATATGCAGGTATGGAACACCAAAGTGCTATAGCTTATGGTAATGGTTACAAAAACGGATACTTAAGCGAAGACTGGACTGGTACCGATATAGGTTTTAACTTCGACTTTATAATAGTACACGAAACCGCACACGAGTGGTTCGGTAATTCTATAACAGCTAACAACTATTCTGATGTATGGATACACGAGGCTTGGGCAACTTATGCTGAGTCTGTATATGTGGAAGAAACTCTTGGTTACGACAAAGCTATGCAATACCTTAACGGATATAGAGGGCAAGTGTATCACCAAAATATTATATGGGGGAAAGCAGGTAAAGGCAAATACCCTGACAGAGATATGTACTTTAAAGGTGCTTTGTTTATAAATACCCTGAGGCATATAGTTAACGACGATGCCAAATGGTGGAAGTTTATATATGACTATAGTACTCACTTCAAATACCAGAACATAAGTACTGTCGATGTGCTTAACTATTTCAATAGTAAGCTAGATATCGATTTTAAACCTTATTTCGACCAGTACCTTAGGACGGTTAATATACCTGAGTTTGAGTCTAAAGTAAAAGAAGGATACTGCTACCTTAAATGGAGTAATTCTGTATATGGATTTGACTTGCCTGCTGATGTATCTGTTGATGGAGGAGATATGACCAAAGCTCAATTGAACTCCAAAGAGTTTACTAAGCATAACCATAAAGCTAATGATAATAGTATTATAACTATAGACAAGACTAAGCACTTTGTTAATTAGACCTTATTAATAAATGTATAAAGCAACAAAGCCCTATTCTTATACTGAATAGGGCTTTGTTGTATAGTGCAATATAGCACTATAGTCAGTCTACACTAATAATAGGTGGTTTCTACAACTTATTAATCCCTAAAAACGTACTTTTACCCTCTAAACTATATACTATGGACATCAAGAACGCACAAAAGACTGTTGACGATTGGATAAAGTCGCACGGAGTAAGGTACTTTAACGAACTAACCAATATGGCTCAGCTTACCGAGGAGGTAGGTGAAGTAGCTAGGATAATATCACGAAGATATGGTGAACAAAGCGAAAAGGAAAGCGATAAGAACAAGGACTTAGGCGAAGAGTTATCTGATGTATTGTTTGTACTACTATGTCTTGCTAACCAGACAGGTGTTGACCTACAGGAAGCTTTCGATAAGAAGCTTGACCTGAAAACTAAAAGAGATCATGACAGACATCACAACAATCCTAAACTTAAGTAAATGACAAGTATCTCATTGAGGAAAGATAGTAAAGTGCTAAATGCCAATATAGTTATATGTGGGTCTAAAAGCGAGTCTAACAGAATGCTTATACTACAGAATATAATAGAAGGTATTACTTTAGAAAACCTATCAGACTCTGACGATACTAGGTTACTACAAAAAGCCCTTTCATCTACCCAAGAACTTATAAACATAAGTCATGCTGGTACTGCTATGCGTTTCTTGACTGCGTACTTTTCGGTAAAACAAGGTAGTGAAGTGGTACTTACTGGTTCTACAAGGATGCAGAACCGACCTATAGGAATACTAGTCGATGCTCTGAGAACAATGGGTGCTAATATAACTTATGAAGACAAACAAGGTTATCCGCCACTTAGGATAAAAGGTGTTGAAACTATGGCTAATACCGTAACTATAGACGGTGGGGTGAGTAGTCAGTATTTGTCGGCTATATTACTGATAGCATCGGTTAATAAAGGTGGTTTTACTATGAAGCTTACTGGTAATATTACATCTATACCTTATCTTAAAATGACCTTATCTTTGCTAGAAAGCCTAGGTGTTAAGACCAATATGCAAAGCGATACTATTACTATAGAGCCTAGTAATAGTATAGTAAGTACTAGTCATACGGTAGAGTCTGACTGGAGTTCTGCTTCGTATTATTACAGTGCCGTTGCCCTGTCGCCTATAGGTAGCTTAGTTGTATTGTCTTCTTATAATAGCCAGAGCTTACAAGGTGATTCTGTTCTTGCTAGTATATATAAGTCTTTTGGTGTAGAGACTACTTTTACCGATAAAGGTATTGTACTTAGTAAAACAAGTGACAATATAGAGGGAAATATAAACTTAGACTTAGTCTCGGCTCCCGATATAGCTCAGACTATAGCCGTAACTGCTTTTGGTTTATCTGTTAACTGTAAGCTGACCGGTCTTCATACTCTGAAGATAAAAGAGACCGACCGACTAGTAGCTCTAAGAAATGAACTTACCAAGCTAGGTGCTAGTATTGCTATAGATGATAATAGTCTTGAACTAAAGTCTACAGGTGTTATAAATGATGCTGTTAGTATAAAAACTTACGACGACCATCGTATGGCTATGGCGTTTGCTCCTCTTATGATGAAAACCGATATAACTATAGAGAATCACGAGGTGGTTACCAAGTCTTACCCTAGGTTCTGGGACGATTTTATGGGAATGTAAGGTTTGTTGTTGCGTTACAAACTCGCCCTGTATCCATGACTGCCTACCTTATGCCTTTTTACAATAAACAACCATTATCTATTGTATATCCCAATTATTATACCTTTATTTGCTGAAATATTGTAGGTGTTTGTAGTACCTTGTGTAAATACAGAAGTGCACACCCCTACTATATGACCAACTAATAATTAAAATCAAACAAAATGGAAGAACAAACACAGAGTACCAGTCCAATCAACTACGAATCAGACCTTCTTATTACTAAGTTAGCAATAAGCTATATGAAGGAAACAGCTAAATGGTCTAAATTCCTTTCTATAATAGGGTTCATAGGTTCAGGGCTAATGGTGATTATAGGGCTGTTTGCTAGTGCAGTAATGTCTTCGATGTTTAATACCTATGGATCAGGTGCAGGAGGGTTTTCTTCGATTACCTTTGGGATAATGTACGTATTAATGGGAGCTCTTTACTTCGTGCCATCATTGTATCTATATAATTATTCTAACAAAATGAAACTTGCTCTAGCTACTAGTAATGCAGTAGAGTTAGAAGAAGCTTTCCTTAACCAAAAGTCTTTATTTAAGTTCTGGGGAGTACTAACGATAGTAATTATAAGCTTCTACTTGTTATTCGCTATTTTCGGATTACTAGCATTTATGATGATGTAAATATGTAGTGTTGTGTTGGGGCGTATCATTGCTACACCCCAACGTTACAAATACCATAACCAACCTATTCAGCCAAAGCCTTACCTATACAGTAACTACCTGTCCAAGCGTTTTGAAAGTTAAAACCTCCAGTAAGCCCATCTATATTAAGTACTTCTCCTGCCATGTATATACCTCTGGCTATCTTACTCTCGAACCTACCGAAGTCTACTTCCTTTAGGTCAACACCACCTGCGGTTACAAACTCTTCCTTGAAAGTAGTCTTACCTTCTATCTGATAAACAGTATTAGTAAGTAAGCTAACAAGTAAATTTAGTTCCTTCTTCGATATATCAGCCCATTTTTTAGTTGCACTTATATTAGCTTTAGTAACAAAGTACTGCCAAAACCTTTTAGATAACTCTTCTATAGGATTGTTGTTATGTATCTGTTGTTTAGGATTCTCTGCCTTTACGCTTAGTAATAATTGCTCTATTATATTAGGTTTACTATCTAACCAATTGATACTTATATCGAAACAATATTGTTTATCGGCAAGTATCCTAGCGCCTATTGCTGATAGTTTAAGTATTGCAGGACCACTAAATCCCCAATGAGTTATAAGTAAAGGACCAGCATAGTTAAGTTTAGTACCTAGTATTTTGATAGAAGCATTAGGGACAGATACCCCAGGAAGACTTATTATATTATCCTCTTTTACCTTAAAAGTAAACAAAGAAGGTACAGGTTTGACTATAGTGTGCCCTAGTTTAGCTAGTTTGTCCCAAAACAGTTTACTACTACCTGTAGCTATTACTATATTGTCGGCTATATACTTGGACTTGTCGGTGGTTATATTCCAATATTCACCATCCTTTACTATTTCCTTAACCCCTTCGCCTGTTTTTACGGTTATACTGTACTTAGTTATTTCGGTATTGAAACAGTCTATGATACTTTGCGAACTATTAGATACAGGAAACACTCTGTTGTCAGCCTCTATCTTGAGAGGGACTCCTCTGTCTTCGAGCCATTGCATCATGTCACCAGATAGGAACTTATGAAAAGGACCTAATAGTTCCTTAGCTCCTCTGGGATAAAATGACGTAAACTCTTTGGGAGTAAAACAACCATGAGTAACGTTGCACCTACCACCTCCTGATATCTCTACCTTCTGTAGTGTCTTCTGCGACTTCTCTAATATTATAACCTCTGCCGATGGGTTGTTCTCCTTTATCTGTATTGCCGAAAAGAACCCTGCTGCTCCTCCTCCTATTATCACTATTTTCATAATATCATATCACTAAAAGGAATTATAGTATTATATCCTTTGTCTTTAAAATAACTCATATCTTCGGGTTTACCAGTGACTAGTATAAAGTCGCCTCCCCATGCACCTAAGCTTTTGCATATTCCTTTGCTATAGTCAGCAAACAGAAGTTCGGTAACCGTAGTTAAGCCTGTAGCCTCGCTTATAAGAGCTTCGTGCTGAGTTAGTAGTTCTTCAAACTCTTGTAGAGTCTCAACGTCTAACAACTCATAGCTTATACTGCTTACTCGCTTATAAATACTCTGTTTAGGGTCTTCATTCTGGTTGTATTTATTTATAGAATCTCTGCTGTTCTGCTTCTTGTTAAGGTGTACGAAGAATATCATATCCTTGAACTTAGGAGAGAAATTATAGTCTTCTACTTCATATTTGTCGTCGTACTTTCGGTATATGATAGGGTTATTGGTTATAGCACAAGCTATATCGTAACAACTACCTCCAAAACACTTAATATTTAACAAATAAGGATTAAGAGACAACCAACTAGCTATATTATTTATAAGAGTAGAAGAGCTTCCTAGCCCCCAGTCCTGCGGGAAAGAGGTGCGAGTTACTATATTTTGCCTTATAGAAGTATCAAAGCAATTGATCTCTATTACTTGACAAGTCTTTAGTATTTCTACTAGTTTAACTACTATCTCAGGCTTGCTATTATTGTTGTTACTATACTTCCACGAGTCGGTGTTTATACTTATATCTAGCCATAGGTTATCTTCGCTATTATAGCTTTTCCAGTTCAGATTGTACTTGTCGTCTTTGGTCATTACTCTACTATCTACCTCCATACTCTGCCCGTATTTGGTAGGTAATGCTAAGGCAAAAGCTTTGTTAAGAACTAAGTATTCGGCAGTTAATAACAACTTGCCATTACTGTAGTATTTCTGTTGTTCCAATTTGTTATAGCTTATTTGTTTCGTGCAAATATATATATTTATGTGTTGCTATTTGCTCTAAAACAATAATGTGTTACATGTCCTCTTTAGACCATTTGGCTTTCTTAATCAATTCGCTATTTCTAGGAACGTACGAAAGACCTTTTTGGTATATATAGTATGAATTTTTAAGTTTTTCTTTATAGTAGTAATAATTACCTGCATTAAGGTATAGCTGAACGACTAATCTTTTGTTTACTTCCTCTATCAGATCGTTATTGTCTAGTATATTTTCAAACTTTTTACGATATGAAGTAGCTTCTGATATCTTATTACTTGTATATTTGTTTAATGAAATATTAGCATAAAAATAAGCTAGAGCTATATTGTACCTGTGGTGTGACTTTATGAAATCGTATTTATCGCACATTTCTTCAAACTCCTTAAGTCCTTTAGTTCCAAACGAAGATATATTAGCTTTTCTGAAACAAAAATAAGAAATCATCTCTTTTGCTATTTTACTATCTGGATCTAACTCCAAAAGCTTATCTGAGAAAAAGATTGCTTCTTTAGAATTCTCGTAGGAAGCCTCTTTCCTTGCCAAATAGGCGTATAAATACTTTAGAGATAATTCCCTTGTCTCTTTGTGGTTTATTTCTAAGAAATAAGGTATACTCTCTTTTATATATTGATTACTCTTATCTGTTATTTTACTCAAAAAGTATTTGATATTAGAAGGACTTAGGTCTTTTGTATACAAACTATCCGAAAGTGTCTGAGTCAAAAATACAATATCCTTATCTGAATTAAATTGAAGCTTATCTAATTGATTCAAAGTAATGTCTTTTATAATATCATCAGCCAGATGCGAACTGTAAAATAGTTTTGACTTCATCAGGTTGTTTTTAGATAAAGATAACTCATTGTCTTTATACTGAAGAACTCCTAGATTATAATACCCCATTCCTATCAGAGAGCTTTTAGGTATGAAATCTTTACCAAAATAGTAATCTTCGTAAAACTTTAGATAACCTTTTTGGTCTACCTCACTTTTAGTAGTCAACTTGTATGATATCAATTCGTTTACCACTTCTATTATCTTTTTTTCACTAATACTAAAAAGACCGAACTCTCCAGGTACAGTTGTTTCTACGTGAATGTTTAGCGTCTCTGGGTATGCTATCAGGTATACGTGCGACGGGGACTCTTTTACTTTATAAGGTATATCTAATTGATCAAACACATAAGCATATAAAGCTGAAGCTGTGACGCAATTGTAGTTGCCATTTATAAAGATATCAGGAAAAGTTGTGCTTGTATCATATTTCACCAAGAATTTATCATGTATCCCTTTATATATTTTAAATACTCTTTTCTTCTCTTTCCTTTCTTTTACTTTTTTAGTAGGAAAACTACTAATATATAGGTCTATATAGTTCTTATACTCTTTAATTATAGAAACTGTAGACAAAGAGTCTATTGCAAACAGGGAACTGAAAAAGTCGTAATTCAAGGAGTCTTTTTCAAAGGAACTAATGATTCTCTTTTCAAAGTCGGAACTATAAGTTTGACTCATTAGACTAACTGATCCTAACAGAAACGATACTATAACAATTGCTCTCTTCATATAAATAAAATGGATAGTCGTCATTGTTTTAATTTAACATTGCAAATGACGTTTTAATTTAAAATACCTTGTTGATTTGCAAATATACATCTTTTATGTATTTTAAATGTATGAATTGTGTAGGTAAAAAAGAACCCCTTAGATTAATAAAAAGCTAAGGGGTCCATAGGTTGAGTACTCTAATTCATTAAACGTTGAACCTAAAGTTCATCATATCTCCATCTTGTACTATATATTCTTTACCTTCTACCGAAAGCTTACCTTGTTCTTTTACTTTTGCCTCACTACCGTATTCTACAAAGTCTTCAAACTTTATAACCTCAGCACGTATAAATCCTTTCTCGAAGTCAGTATGTATAACACCTGCTGCCTGTGGAGCGGTGTCTCCTACATTAATAGTCCAAGCTCTTACTTCTTTTACTCCTGCGGTGAAGTAAGTCTGTAGGTTAAGAAGTTTGTACGCCATTCTTATAAGTCTAGAAGCACCAGGTTCTTTTAGCCCCATGTCTTCTAAGAACATTTGTCTTTCTTCGTAGCTCTCTAGTTCTATTATATCAGCTTCGGTACCTACTGCTAGTATTATAACCTCAGCGTTTTCGTCCTTTACTGCTTCTCTTATTTTTTCTACATAAGCGTTACCATCTACAGCCGAACTATCGTCAACATTACATACATACAATACTGGTTTTATAGTTATTAATTGTAATGGTCTAACGTATTCTTCTATTTCTTTGTCGGTAAACTCCATAGATCTTATGGATTTACCAGCTTCTAAACAAGCTATCATACTAAGTAATAGGTCTAGTTCTTTCTGAGCTTCTTTATTACCTGTTCTTGCAGCTTTCTTAGCTTTGTCTACCCTCTTCTCTACAGCTTCTAAATCTTTTAGTTGTAGTTCTATATCTATTATTTCCTTATCTCTTACAGGGTCAATAGTTTCTTCTACGTGTATTATATTGTCGTTGTCGAAACATCTTACTACGTGTAGTATAGCGTCGGTTTCTCTTATGTTTGCCAAAAACTGGTTACCAAGTCCTTCACCTTTACTAGCCCCTTTTACAAGTCCTGCTATATCAACTATTTCAACAGTTGCTGGTTGTACTCTTTCTGGTTGCACTAGCTCTTCTAGTTTGTCTATCCTGTGATCGGGTACATTTACAACACCTATATTAGGTTCTATTGTACAAAATGGAAAGTTTGCAGACTGTGCCTTAGCATTAGACAAACAATTAAACAAAGTCGATTTACCCACGTTAGGAAGTCCTACTATTCCTGCTTTCATATATATAGTTTTATGATGTTATTATAAGAATTTGCAAAACTACGAAAAACTTTAGTCTTCTTAACTTGTTTGTGGTACAAATATAATATGTATGACAAAAGTATTGATATAACTAGTATTAATAACAACCTAAGATCGCTTATAACTAAGGTTTGTAGGCTTATTAACTGATTTAGATAGTAAGACGTTAACAGATGATAACTTAGATATGATATCTACAGACCAGCTATATCTTTCTTAGTCATAAGCTCTATACTAACCTTCATACTTATTCTATTGTTAGGTTCATCGGATTTGTTGGTTTCTACCGACGATATAGCTTCTACTATATCCATACCTTTTATAACCTCTCCAAATATCATATAATCACCATCGAGTCTAGGTAGTCCTTGCTTATTGTTGACTATATAAAGCTGGCACATATTAGAGTTTTTATCAGGATTATCGTCTCTTCCTATACCAACAGCACCGTATTTGTGAGTTATACCTTCTGCAAACTCAGGAGATATTATATAAGGTGAGTCTTTGAAGTACTGCTCAGTATCGGGACAACCGCCTTGTATCACGAAGTTATTTATAACTCTGTTAAAACAAAACTCGTCGTAGTAACCAGTGTTTGCTAGGGTTATAAACTCTTTCTTATGATTAGGAGTCTGGTCATACATCTTGAAGTATATATCACCCAAAGGAGTTTCTATCTTAGCTATTGCTTGTTTGTCTTGTGCTATTAATATGTTGATAAACATAATTAATGCTATAGTAAGTGTTTTGTTCATATTACTAGTGGTTAATCCCTAAGGGTTATTGACAGTAAAGCCATCTGGGCTTAGAGTATTGTTGTTATTGTTGTATTTTATCTACTTAAATAGATATAGGTATTATTGTTTTACCTCTATCTTAGCCTCTGGCTCAACTTCTATATTAGTTATCTTTATATTTTCTGAAAGAAGCTTAACTATACTAGTAGCTGAAGTATTTATGATAGCATTCATATTTTCTATATCGAGGTAACTAACATGGTCGCTTAATTTATGATAGTGGTCGTAGTTCTTAAAGTCAAAAGTAGATAGAGTATGAGAAGGTATACCAAATTCATGAGAGAAGGCGTAGTTGTCGGATCTATAAAACAGGTTATACTCCTTTGCTGTAGGTAAGAACTTTACAAACTCATTGTCTAGGGTAGCGTTTATCTGCTGAGCACAATCAGACTTGTCGTAGCCAGTAAGGTAAACCTGATTTTTACCTGTGGTAAGTACTGTCCCTATCATCTCGAAGTTAAGCATATAAGAAAGTTTAACTCCTTCTTCTTTAAGTTTCTTGGCTAGGTGTTTAGAGCCTATCAGTCCGCTTTCTTCACCTGTAAATAGAGCTATTATGATGTTCTTGTCAAAGGTATATTGGTTAAGCTTTTTGGCTATTTGCATTACGGCAGTTACCCCACTCGCATTATCGTTAGCACCATTATAAATAGAGTCTAAACCCTTGGTAGTTCCTAAATGGTCTAAATGAGCACCTAGTAATATGCTTTCTCTATTGTTATTAAGTTCTCCGATTAGTGCAACTATATTGTAAGAATGTACTCCTATCACATCCAGATCGTCTCTGTATCCAGACTCGTAATAAGGTTTTATATTGTTCTTACTAAGAAAGTCTTCGACATAACTTACTGTTTTGTCATAAGCGTCAGTCCCAGGCTTTCTCCCCATAAACTCATCAGAAGCTAGCTGAGTAATTATTTCTATCGTTTCGTTTAAGCTTATTTGCGTTATAGGGGTGCTGCCTATAGAGTCTTGGCTACAAGAAGTAAACGAAATAGAGATTGCTATTAGAGTAATGTATATGTTTTTCATGGTTATGGTTTGAAGTTCAAATATAACTATAATAACAGCATAAACAAGTAAACTGTATTGCAATTGATAATATAGTAAGTTTTATAGTAGCTTAAAGCTAGTTCTATGATTTAAGTTAACACCATGCTTACGTATCATTTCTCTATGTGCTTTGGTAGGGTAGCCCTTGTTTTTGCTCCACAAATACTCAGGGTGTTGTTTGTCTAGGTCGGTCATTATTTGGTCTCTATATGTTTTGGCAAGTATCGACGCTGCTGCTATATTGAGTATTTTACCGTCTCCTTTTATTACTGTTTGGTGAGGTATGTCTTTATAGTTATTGAACTTATTACCGTCAACGGCTATAAACTCTGGCTTTACCTTTAGTTTGTCTATAGCTTTGTGCATAGCTAGTATTGCGGACTGTAGTATGTTTATATCGTCTATGGTTTTTATGTCGACTATACCTACTGCGTATGATATTGCTTTTTCTTCTATATCTTTCTTAAGTATAAGTCTGTTTTTCTCTGACACCTTTTTGGAGTCATTAAGCAGATGATGCTTATAATCAGCAGGTAATATGACTGCTGCAGCCACTACAGGACCAGCCAAACAGCCCCTGCCAGCCTCGTCTACTCCTACTTCTGTTAGTTTGTCTTGAAAAGTATTAATCAACTCTTATTTATTTTATATATTTGCCTTCGGATACACTATTGTAGTGTAGTCTCACTATAACTTATGACTGGCACAAATAACAACTATATATTTAATATACACAAAAGTATATGTCTAATTATCTTCTTGGCATTAACAAGTACATCATACTCTCAGATAGGAGGTGGGTTTGGTAAGTTTGGAGGAGGAGGTTCTGGTAGTTCTCAGGAAAGTGAATACACTAAGATAGCCAAAGGAAACCCTAAAGACTATTTAGTTATCAGCTTCGATAGAGACACTACTTATATAGATACCACTCTTACTTTACAAAAGTACTATGCTCTTAACGAGTTAAAGAAGGACGATTTTGAGCTTTTGCAGTTTGCCAATATAGCAGAGCCTTATGCTCAGCTTGCGTATAACTTCGATAAGCTAAGTTTATATAACGATATAGGAGTTAGAGCCAAATATCAGAACTATATAAACTTAGAAGATGTAGAATATTACAGAGTACCTACTGCTAGTACTGAGTTGACTTATCAGGCAGGTTTTGAACAAGGTCAGTATCTTAATGTGTTGTTCACGGCTAACTTATCACCTAGGTTTAACTTTATGATAGACAATAAGAACACACATTCTATAGGACAATATAGGCAGTCTATAGCTAGTCATAACAATTTTAAATCATCGTTTACTTATGAGAGTGAGAATGGTAAGTGGTCTACCAGAGGAGCTTATATATCTCAGACTTTAGAGAACCAAGAAAGTGGAGGTTTAGACGATCAGGCTTTGACTTATTTTATAACCAAAGAACCAAGTGTCGATAAAAGAGATAGGCTAGACGTGAGACTAAAAGGGGCTTCGTCGATACTAGGAGGGAAGACTTATTTTATAGAGAATGAGTACGATATAGTTTCGGAAGTATATAAGGCTAAAGATAGTACATATACTCCTAATATATTCAGACCTAATATAACTATAGGTCACCAATACTATAGCGAAAACAAGTATTATAAATACAATGAAGACATAACTCATAACGATATATTTGGGGAATCATATATATCTACAACTCAAGATAGTCTTACTCATAATCAGAAATACAATAAGCTTTATATTAAGCTAAAGTCTGACTTTATAGGAGATATAAAAGCAGAGTATCAGGAAGTAAAGTCTAGCCTAGTGCAAGTAGATACAGAACAAGAAAGCGCTAACAAGCCTACTAAAAAATTGCAATATAACGCTACAGCTATTGGGCTTAGTTGGTCTAAAAGTTTTGATAATATAAGCATAAAAGCTGATGTGTCTAAGTTTATAAAAGGTAATATGGATAGTTATTATCAGAGTTTAGAGGCTGTTACTAAGTTTAAGGGAGTAAATATAAGAGTGAAGGTGAATATTAATGAAAAGTCTCCGAAGTTAAATACTTTACTTTACCAAAGTAATTACAAGAACTATAACTGGGAAAACAACTTTGCAAACCAAACCGACAAAAATATAAAGTTAGTAGCAGACTATAAAGGTTACAAGATAGAAGCTTCGTATAGCGAGTTAGAGAACTATATATATTTCAAAGATATTTCAGAAACAGACGAGGAGTTTGTAAGTCCTTTTCAGTATGATAATAAAATTAAATATGCTAAAGGGACTATAAGTAAGGAGTTTAAATATAGAAAGTTTGGTTTTGATAATCGTATAACTTACCAGAAAGTAATGGAGGGTGATAGAGTGTTTAAAGTACCCGAACTAATAACGAGAACCACTTTGTATTTTTCTAGTTATGTATTCAAAGGTAAGCCTATGTATCTACAGACTGGTGTTACTATGAAGTATCATTCTCTGTACACTCCAGACTTATACAACCCATTACTTAACGAGTTTTATGTGCAGAAAGAGTCTTATCTGGGTAACTTCAGAACTTATGATTTGTTTCTTAATGCCGAAGTAAGAAGAACACGGTTCTATATAAAATACGAAAACTTCACTTCCAAATGGGCTCAGGCTAATTACTTTACTACTAAACGCTATCCTGGTAGAGACTCTGTAGTGCGTTTTGGTTTTGTTTGGAACTTCTTTAACTAGAACTTTCTCCTCTTATATCATTAAACAAATTAAGCCCTCGTTACAAAATATAACGAGGGCTTAATTGTGTTACTAATAATTTTTTAAGCTTTTATAGAGCAACCTATTGCTTTGGTCTTAGCTTTTGGCACAGGTTCTCCTTTAAGTAAAGCATCTATAGCATCTTCGGCATATTTCTTAGTAACTTTAGATTCGTCTTTGTAGTTATTGTCTATAGCTCCTATATATCTTACTACATTACCTTTATCAGTTTTTTCTAATATATAAGTATGAGGAGTTTTTGTAGCTCCATACTGCGGATATATTGATTGATCTTTGTCTATTAGGTAAGGAAAAGTAAAGCCTTTTTCTTTAGCTCTCATTTTCATAGCGTCTAAATTGTCTCCTGGTTTTTTGGTAATACTGTTAGGCATAATAGCTATAACAGGGTAACCTTTGCTAGCATATTTTCTGTTAAGAGCCTCTATTCTGTCTTCGTACATCACAGCATAAGGGCAGGTGTTACAAGTAAATACTATTATAAAACCTTTTGCGTCTTCGAAGTCGCTCATAGAGACTGTCTTTTCGTCTATATTCATAAGTTTAAAGTCGGTTGCCATGTCGCCTACTTTATAGCCTTTGTCAGTTTTACTGATTACTCCTTTTACAGTAAAAGCACTTACTACAAGTACTAATACTATGATTGTTAATAGTTTGATTCTTTTCATAATGTTTAATTTAAAAATTGTTTTAGTTTATCTTCTAGTTCACCATAAGTGAATGTTTGTTTGTATAACTCTCGTTTAGTCTTACTATAAATAAGAGTTACGGGTATAGCTCCATCCCAGTCTGTATCTACTTTTGGTAGCCAAGTGTCCATGTCTGGGTCGTCAAGTACTACTACTTGAGACTGTATATTATGTTTTATTAAGAACGGTTTTAATGATTTTTCGTACTTGCTAGGGAAGTCTAAACTAACCAACAAAACTTCGACATTAGAGTCTTTATAGTTAGCGTAAATCTCTTCGAAATGTGGTAGTTCTTTAACGCAAGGTCCACACCAAGTAGCCCAAAAATTAACGATATGCACTTTATTGTCTTCCTTATTTAGTAATTCTTCTAGTTGGTCAAAGTTTCTGATATCTAACTCTATAAGTTTAGAGCGTTTTTCACTTAAAGAGACTTTTTCTACCTCTTTAGTATAGTTCTTTTTGTTCTTTTGATCTCCTTTACAGCATGTAAAAGCCACAAGAAGTATAAGTATTAAGTATTTCATAATATGAAATTAGTCTTTTTATTTTAAATAAAACTAAAAATAAGAGTTAAATATCTTATATAATTAATTGATTATCAATAATTGACCTGTCTATTATTTCTTTCGCATTACTATACAAGTATATAATTACTGTATTATTTAGATCATTGATTGCCTAAAATAGGTGTATATATAGTATTCTGTACTATTATAGTTCTATAGGGAACAATTCAGACAAGCAAAATAACAGTTGAGTAAGTAATAATTCTTAGTAAGGGCAAATAGTATGACTTTTGTATCAAACAAATAAACTATTCAATTATGATAAAGAATATATTAACATTAGCAGTATTATTGGGCTTTGCTTTACCTAGTCAGCTATCAGCTCAAAACACCCAAGTGGAGGTTAGCATAACAGGGATATCTTCAGGAGAAGGTAAGATGATGATAGCCATATACAACAGCGAAGAGACTTTTCTGAAAAAGCATATAGCAGCTAGAGTTTCTGAAATAGAAAACGGAACTGTAACTGTTGTCTTTGACAAGTTAGAAGCTGGCACTTATGCTATATCTTGTTTTCAGGACAAGAACAATAACGGTGTTTTAGACTTTAACTTTATGGGGATACCCAAAGAACCAACAGGGTGTTCTAATAATACCAGAGGGTTTATGGGGCCTCCTAAGTACCTAAAAGCTAAAATTTATTTGAAAGAAGGAAATAACACTCACAGTATAAAAATGTAATAAGATGAAAAAAGTTATAATATTGACAGTAATGATGCTCGTAGGTATGAGTACAAACGCACAAAGCAAATACGATATACAGATGGAAAAGGCTTTTGACCTTTGGCAGACCAATAATACCACTGAGGCGTTGAGTATTTTCGAAAGAATAGGTAAAGTAGAAACCGATAACTGGTTGCCTTATTATTATTCGGCAAGTATATTGGTTATAAAGTCTTTCTCGGAAAGTAATGAAGAAAAAAGAGTTCAAAAGCTAGAAAGAGCGTCCTTATATGTAGAGAAGATAAAAGCAATGAACAACGATATATCGGAAGTATTGGTGATAGAAGCCTTTGTAAAAACAGGATATGTGGCGTATAAACCTATGGTATATGGAGCTAAACTATCTTCAAAAATAATAGAATTATACTATAAAGCCATAAAGCTAAATCCAGAAAACCCTAGAGCATATTCAGGCTTAGCAGAATACCAAATAGGAGGAGCTAAGTTTATGGGAGGTCCTATTGACTCGTTTTGCGAACTTAATAATAAAGCTTTAGAGAAGTATAAGACTTTTAAACATTCTCAGAAATTCTATCCTAAATGGGGAGAGGAAAGATCTAAATATATAAGAAAACAATGTGGGGAAAGTGAGAATGAAAAAGAAAGTAAGCACAGTATTAATATAGATATAAGTAATATAAAGACCGATAAAGGAGTTGTAAACGTGTCTATTTATAATGAAGATGGTTTTATGCACACAGCGTTAAAGCATATAGATTCGAAAATAAACCAAGGGAAGAGCATAGTTAGTTTTGAAAACATGGAGCCAGGAGAATACGCTATAGTGTGCTTTCATGATGAGAATGTGAATGGTAGGTTAGACTTTGATAAGAATGGCATTCCTTTGGAAGAATATGGTGCTATAAATGAATTAGAATATATGGAATCTCCAGAGTTTTCTAGTTCTAAGTTTGAATTAAAGGATAAAGATGTTAGATTTGAAGTAAAATTATAATAAGATGAAGTCTATAATAGTAGGTGTTGTTTATTGTGTAGTTATAGCGGTTGCTATATCTGTAGTTGATATATTGTTTTTAGAGGGTTATAGTAGTGGTGATACTTTCGAGATGATCAAAGGTTTTAGTGTAAACTTACTTTGGTCTCTGGGAATAGGAGGTACTAATATGTATTTATTCGATTATTTCAAAAAGATAAATATGTGGAGGAGATTCCCGAAGACTGGTTTGTTTATAGGTATTTCGGTATCTATAGTCCTTACTGGTGCATGTATATTCTTACTCAATATGGTTACTTATGTTCTGATATACGATAGTAGTTTTGACTATTTTATAAACAATCAGAAAGCTATAACTTATTGGATATCTATAACTATAACCGTTGTAATAACTATATCGGTATATATAATTCATCATTATAAGAGACTTAGCGAGAAGAAAGTAAAAGAATCGCAAATAGTTGCCAAAACAGAGTCGGCAAGGTACGAGAGTTTAAAAAGTCAACTAGATCCTCATTTTCTTTTTAATAGTCTTAATGTTTTGGTTGCTTTAATACATGAAAATCCTAGTTTGGCTGAGCAGTTTACTACTAAACTATCTAAGGTTTACAGATATGTTTTACAGCACAAAAACAAAGACCTAGTTTTACTAGATGAAGAATTGAACTTTGCAAAAACATATATGGACTTGCTTAGAATAAGATTTGAAGATGGACTTAGTTACGAGATAGAAGATATGGATAAGACCGATGTACTAAAAGTAGTACCTCTTTCTCTGCAAATATTATTAGAGAATTGCATAAAACACAATCATATAAGTAAAAATAAACCTTTACATATAGTAATAGGCGAAGAAAATGGAGTCTTGTTTGTACGAAACAATCAAAATCCTAAGGAAACTATAGGTATTAGTACCAAAATAGGTCTGCAAAATATAGCAGACAGATACGGACTTATAACAAAGCTACCTGTTATCATAATTAATAATAAAGAAGAATTTACGGTGAAATTACCGTTATTAACACAAAAAATAAATCAGATGAGAATAGAAGAAACAAGCGATTCGGAAAAATACTTGAGAGCAACCAGAAAGGTAAAAGACATAAAAGAATTTTACAATAACCTGATGATGTATTGTATAATTATACCTTGGCTTATATTTATTAACCTAAGGTTTTCGCCACGCCATTATTGGTTCTTTTATCCTATGATAGGTTGGGGAATAGGACTTGTATTTCACGGAATAGGTGCCTTTGGTTTTAACCCTTTACTAGGTAAAGATTGGGAGAATAAAAAGATAAGAGAGTTTATGGATAACGATAATAAACCTTTTTAAGATGAAAAAAGAATATAAATACTCTGAAGAAAACAAATACTTAAGGGCTAAAGAAAAACTAGATAACTTAAAAGGTTTTTATTATAATATAGTCTCTTTCTGCTTGGTTATACCTACATTAGCCTTTATTAACTTTAGATTTTCACCTAACCAAATATGGTTCTATTACAATATGATAGGCTGGGGAATAGGAATTCTCATACATGCCTTATATATATTCGGACGCAACCCTTTTATCAGTAAAAATTGGGAACAAAACAAAATACAAGAACTTATTAATAACGACACTAAAGCATTTTAAGATGAAAAAAGAATACAAATACTCAGAAGAAGACAAATACTTAAGAGCTAAAGAAAAACTAGATAACTTAAAAGGATTTTATTATAACTTAGTATCTTACTGCTTAGTTATACCTACACTAGTCTTTATAAATTTCAGGTTCTCACCTCACGAAATATGGTTTTATTATCCTATGACAGGTTGGGGAATAGGAATTTTCTTCCATGCTTTACATACATTCGGGCGTAATCCTTTTATAAGTAAAGATTGGGAACAAAGAAAAATACAAGAGTTTATGGATAACGATATTAAAAATAAATAATTATGAACGATAAAGATAAAATAGAGCAAGAAAAGTATTTAATAGCCAAAGCTAAAGTTGACAAAATAAAGAAGTTTTATAAGCATCTTACTGCCTATATTGTAGTTTGTTCTATAATTACAATTAATGGTATGATTCATAACTATCAGGATAGCGGAGAGATAAAATTAGAAAACGGAACTATATGGTTTTTCTGGGGAATAGGTATATTTGTACATTGGCTTAAGGTGTTTGGACAAGACTATATACTAGGTAAAAGCTGGGAAAAGGATAAGATAAAAGAGTTAATGGATAAAGACAAATTTTAATGAAAGTAATAGTTATAGAAGACGAAAAACCAGCTGCACGTAGACTAAAACGTATGGCAGAGGATTTGGGATTAGATGTGTTGGCTATGTTGCATTCGGTAGAAGAGTCTATGGAGTGGTTACAGTCTAACGAGCATCCTGAGTTGATATTTTTAGATATTCAGCTTTCTGACGGGCTTAGTTTCGAGATATTCGAGAATGTAGAGGTGAAAAGTGCTATCATATTTACCACTGCTTATGACGAATATGCTCTTAAAGCTTTCAAGCTAAAAAGCATAGACTATATATTAAAACCTATAGATAACGACGATTTGTCTATAGCTATAGATAAATATAAAGACCTGAGCCAAAAACCTAATGAGAGCTTACAGTTTGACCTTAATCAGATAAAACAAATGCTAGTTAATCCTTTGGATAGACAGTTCAAAAAACGTTTTACTATACGTATAGGTCAGCATCTTAAAATGATAAATACTAGCGAAATAGTTTGTTTTTATAGTCAAGACAAAGGGACTTATTTGCAAACTAACCAAGGTAGGAGTTATTTGTTAGATTTTAGTCTAGAACAGCTAGAAAATATTTTAGACAACGAAATATTCTTTAGAGTAAACCGTAAATGCTATATAAACCTTGATTATATAGATGATATTATAAGTTATAGTAACAGCAGGTTAAAGATAGCTATTAAGTCTTTCGATGTATTTGAGATAATAGTTAGCCGAGAAAAGGTGAGAGACTTTAAGAAGTGGATAGAATAATTATGAGTTCATAATTATGAATTATTAGTCTTATTATATAAGGAAACACTCTTTTTATATATAATAGTTCAAACAAATAAAATATTAAGGTACTAGCTAATTCTTTTTTGTTATTTTTGCATGAATTTTTTAGAATAGATTAAAAGCAAAAATATGTTAACAGTATCAAATTTATCAGTCCAGTTTGGCAAGCGAATTTTGTTTGACGAGGTAAACACCATATTTACCAAAGGTAATTGTTATGGTATAATAGGAGCAAACGGGGCAGGTAAGTCTACCTTTCTTAAAATAATTTCGGGGCAGATGGATGCTACCTCTGGTAATGTGAGCTTAGAAAAAGGAAAGAGAATGTCTGTGTTATCGCAAGACCACTTTGCTTTTGACGAATTCACCGTTTTGGAAACCATACTTATGGGTAACAAAGAGTTGTTTGCTCTCAAAAAAGAAATGGACGAAATATATGCTAAACCCGACTTTTCTGAAGAAGATGGGATAAAAGCAGGAGAACTAGGAGTTGTTTTCGAAGAAATGGGAGGATGGAATGCCGAAAGCGATGCAGCAACTATGTTGTCGTCTTTAGGTATAGGTTCTGACAAGCATTACCATTTAGTAAAAGACCTTGATGGTAAAGACAAAGTAAGAGTGTTATTGGCACAAGCATTGTTTGGTAGCCCTGACGTACTTATAATGGATGAGCCTACCAACGATTTGGATTTTGAAACCATAGCTTGGTTAGAGAACTTCTTGGCAAACTATGACAATACTGTAATAGTAGTATCGCACGATAGGCACTTTTTGGATGCTGTTTGTACTCATATTTCGGATATTGACTATAGCAAGATAAATCATTATTCTGGAAATTATACTTTCTGGTATGAGTCTAGTCAGTTAGCAGCTAAGCAAAGGTCTCAACAGAACAAGAAATCGGAAGAGAAGAAGAAAGAATTAGAAGAGTTTATACGTCGTTTTTCGGCAAATATGGCAAAGTCTAAACAGGCTACCAGTCGTAAGAAGATGATAGATAAACTAGATATAGAGTCTATAAAGCCATCGAGCAGAAGGTATCCTGCACTTATATTTGACCAAGAAAGAGAAGCTGGAGACCAAATATTAAATATAGAGGAATTAGGAGCTACTCTGGAAGGAGAAACTTTGTTCGATAACACTTTTATAAACTTAAGAAAAGGAGATAAAGTACTTATTTTGTCTAAAAAATCGAGATCTATATCTAAGTTTTACGAGCTTATATCAGGTGCTGAGACTCCCGAAAAAGGAGAAATAAAATGGGGAGTTACTACTATTCAGTCTTATCTGCCAGTAGAAAACCATGGTTTCTTTACCGATGATTCTTTGGACTTAGTAGACTGGTTAAGGCAATACGCACAGACCGAAGAAGAGCGAGAAGCAGTATATTTGAGAGGTTTCTTAGGTAAGATGATATTTAGTGGAGAAGAGGCTTTAAAGAAGTGTAATGTGCTATCAGGGGGAGAGAAAGTAAGATGTATGCTGTCGAGAATGATGATGAAGAGAGCTAACGTATTACTGTTTGACGAACCAACCAATCACCTTGACCTAGAGTCTATACAAGCACTTAATAACTGTCTTAAGAACTTTAAAGGGACTATGTTGTTCTCTACGCATGATCATGAGTTTGCTCAGACTGTAGCTAACAGAATAATAGAAATAACACCTAAGGGAGTTATAGACAGAAGCTGTACTTTTGACGAGTATTTGGAAGATGAAAAAGTAAAAGAACTAAGAAAGAGTATGTATCTTTAATTAGTTTTTGTTTGAATATATAAAAAAAGCCTCAGCATTTATTTGTTGAGGCTTTTTGCGTTTAATGGATTAATAACCAACCAACTATATCTTTTTTTAAATTAAAAACCATTATCTTCGATTATATTAATAACTAAACAAGGTAATTATGAAATGGTATTTAAAAGTATTAAAAAATTATACAAACTTCAAAGGTAGAGCTAGACGTAAGGAATACTGGATGTTTATATTGTTTAACTCTATAATTTCTTTTGCATTAATAATTTCTGGGCTTATATTGGCAGATGTATCAGTAAACCAAGACGCTACAGAAGGTGGTATAATACTAGGAGCTTTAGGCTTGTATCTGGGATACTACCTATTGACTGTTATACCTGGCTTATCGGTGACAGTACGTAGGCTTCACGATATAGGTAAAAGCGGATGGATGGTGTTTATAATTTTGATACCTGTTGTAGGGGCTATATGGTTGCTTATATTACTGCTAACCGATAGTGAACAAGGTAAGAATACATATGGTACCAACCCTAAAGAGGTTACCTTAGAATAACAAAAAAAGGGACTGTCATTGTAAACAGTCTCTTTTTTTTATTTTTTTTGTAAAACTAAAAATTAGTTTTTATCATCGTAGTTTTCTTAAGGCTTATACTCCCACATATCGTCGAAGAAATAAGCTCCGGAGTTTCCTAATAATATAAATGCTTTGTTAGAAAAGCTAAAAGAATTAGCTTGTTCTCTTGAAGATCCTTCAAACATTCTTTCTTCGTTCCAAGAATCTGTAGATGGAGTGTATCCCCAAGTACTAGTTTCAGTACCTAAAGTTACATAAGCTTTCCCATTAAGAGTAAAAGCAGTACCATTATAACGCATTACAGCGTCGCTATCGTAATCAGAGTCTAAGTCGTTAAGAGTAGCCCATGTAGTACCATCGAAAGAATGAACATCGTTTTGTAATAAATTGTTTTTGTTTCCTCCTAATACATATGCTTTGTCATCAATAACAAAAGTCATAGCTCCAAGTCTTTTAGAACCTTCAAAACCATTTACTATTTCCCAGCTATCACTAGCTACATCGTATTTCCAGAAATCTTTTTGTTCGTTGTCTTCACTATCACCTGTCCCTACATAACCAGTACCTGCAACAGCAAAGGCTATAGCACTATAACGAGCTGTAGGAAAATCTGATATTTTAGTCCAAGAACCTACTGTACTAACACCTTCTGTAACTGTAGTGATAGTAGGATCAAATACGTAAAAATCTTTTAAAAGTCTTTCTCCTGATGCATTATCTAAGTTTATACCAGTACCTACATAACCTTTACCGTCAACAGCAAAAGCAACAGCATTAGATCTAGCTTGACCTAAGAAAGGAGTTACTTCTTTCCAAGTATTAGTTGTATTGTCATAAGACCAAAAGTCATTTAAACAGTCATTCTTCTCTACTCCGGTACCTATATAAGCTATATCGCCAATTATAAAACTAACAGCACCTGTCCTAGCAACGCCATTAAATTCATTTCCCTCTATCCAGTTGCCTATATGTTCATGTTCAGAAAATATTGGTATAATGTTTTGCTCTTTTTGATCATCGGAACAGCTGGTGGAAACTAATGAATTTATTAGAAGTATTGTTAAAAATATATTTTTACTCATTTTATTAATAAGATATTGTGGGTTAATTATTTGCACAAAAAAGGGACTGTTATTGAAACAGTCCCTTTTTTTTATTGTTTTTGTAAAACTAAAAATTAATTTTTATCATCGTAGTTTTCTTCAGGCTTATACTCCCACATATCGTCAAAGTGATAAGTTCCTGAGTTTCCTAATAATATAAATGCTTTGTTAGAAAAGCTAAAAGAATTAGCTTGTTCTCTTGAAGAACCTTCAAACATTCTTTCTTCGTTCCAAGAATCTGTAGATGGAGTGTATCCCCAAGTACTAGTTTTAGTACCTAAAGTTACATAAGCTTTTCCGTTAAGAGTAAAAGCAGTACCATTATAACGTATTACATCGTCGCTATCGTAATCAGAGTCTAAGTCGTTAAGAGTAGCCCATGTAGTACCATCGAAAGAATGAACATCGTTTTGTAATAAATTGTTTTTGTTTCCTCCTAATACATATGCTTTATCATCAAGAACAAAAGTCATAGCTCCAAGTCTTTTAGAACCTTCAAAACCATTTACTATTTCCCAGCTATCACTAGCTACATCGTATTTGTGGAAATCTTTTTGTTCGTTTTGGTCACTATCACCTGTCCCTACATAACCAGCACCTGCAACAGCAAAGGCTATAGCACTATAACGAGCTGTAGGAAAATCAGCTACCCTAGTCCAAGTACCTCCCTCAGAAGCTTCTGGATCAAATACGTAAAAATCTTTCAAACGTCTTTCTCCTGAAATATTATCTAAGTTTATACCAGTACCTACATAACCTTTACCATCAACAGCAAAAGCAACAGCATTAGATCTAGCTTGACCAGGAAAAGGAGTTACTTCTTTCCAAGTATTATTTGTATTGTCATAAGACCAAAAGTCATTTAAATAGTCATTCTTCTCTACTCCGGTACCTATATAAGCTATATCGCCAATTATAAAACTAACAGCACCTGTCCTTGCAATACCACTAAACTCGTTACCATCGGTCCAGTTACCTACTTCTGTGTTATCGCTACTACTACATGCGGTCATTACTAATAAAATAACTGCTAAAAACTTTAAGTATGTTTTCTTAAATATCATTCTAATTCTTTTTTGTGTGAAATTCGGTTTAAAAAAACAAATATACAATCTTTTTGATTCCAACATAATTTTCTTCAAAATAAATATATATTTGCCTCCCTATCAATGGAGTCTTTAACATATTGGAACATACTAATCGCTTGATTAGTAAAGGTTAATTTGCTGAGTAACTTAATAGTTAAATATAACACAAATATGTATGTCTTATTTGTTTGTATTTTGAAAATCTTTTTATATATATTTGCAACGATTGATAAAATCAGCAAATATTTTACACTAAAAACCGAATATGCGTTCACGATATATATCCATAGCAATAATTATTGTTTCATTATTTTTCGCTTGTAGCGAAAGTACTACGTCTTATAAAATAGGAGGCGACTTAATAGATACCAACTTAAGAATAGTCAAAATAGACACATTGACTATAAACACCTATACAGTAGGTAGCGATTCCATTGCTTTACAAGATGCTGCAAAGGTTCTTATAGGTCACTACCAAGACGATGACTTAGGTGTTGTAAGCTCGAAACACTATGCCGAATTTGAGACTACAGACTTTTCTATAGTACAAGATTCCAAATTCGAATCTCTTTCGGTTGTATTGCGTTACGACGGTTATTACCACGGAGGTGATACCTTAACGACCAAGACGATCAATGTGCACCGTGTTTTAGAAAAAATAGAAGGCTATGACAATGGCTCTTTACAAAATATAACCGACTTAGAATATGACACAGATATTATAGGTTCTAAAACCTTTTCAGCTACAGCTAAGACCAAAGATTCTGTTATGATAGAATTACCTACAGCCTTAGGTCAAGAGTTTTTCGATAAAATAAAAAACAAGGAAATAACCACTCAACTAGAATTTAAAGAGTTTTTTAATGGTTTAGTGTTTGTACCTACCGATGGAGATGCAGGTATTATAGGATATAACAAGACTATAGAGATGAGCATGTTTTATAGTTTAGATAGGCCGGAACCAGATACAGAGTTTACTAGAAAAGTTTTCACTTCAGGTTATAAGAACTACAATAAAATACACAGTGATAGGACAGGTACTACTCTAGAGAGTTTACAAATGGAGAAAGGAACTTATATAAGTCAAATAACTCTTGCTAGTTCTGAGACCGATAATGTGACTTATGTTCAAGGAGGATCGGACTTATCGACCAAAGTAACTATACCACACTTAGATGATTTGAGAAAATTTGGTGCTGATGCTACTCTGCTAGAGGCCAAATTAATTATGTATCCTGAAGTAGATTCTTATAATAGTAATGACTTTAGACTTAAAGATTCTTTACCTATTTATATAATAGACAACAAAAACAAATATATAAAGCAATTAACTTCAGTGTCGGGAGCTGCGGTATATGGAATGAAACGAGGTGATGAAAAATCTATAGAGCCTCCTTTTTACTCGGTAGATATAACGACTTATATAAATGAATTATTAACTACAAAAGAGTTTGATAATAATTCGCTGATATTAAAAGCTCCAGCAACAAAAGACAACACTAGTAGAATTATTTTTAATGACGATTCTAAAAGTAAAAACAAATCTTATTTAGAGATATTATATGCGATATACTAGACATTACACTATGAAGAACAATATATTATTACTTTTATTTTTAGCTATTTCAGGTTTATCTTTTTCACAAGGTAACGACATTTCTTTATATTCTTATTACGGATTGGGAGTAGAAAATGTTAATAGTTATGGAGGTTATTCTGCTATGGGTAACACCGGAGTTGGTATAGACTCCAGATATCAGATAAACAACTTTAATAGCTCTAACTTAGCGAATATACTTCCTAATAGTTTTCTTTACGAAATAGGAGCTAATACTGACCTTACTAATGTATCTACTTCTGAAATTAGTCAATACATCAAAAACTTTAACTTCTCTCATATAACCTTTGCTTTTTCGGCAGGTAAATACTGGGGTTCTAGTTTTAGTTTAGTTCCTTATACCAAAAAAGGGTATACTATAGACCTAGAAAGCCCGTTAGAAGGTAGTACTTCGACTTATCCCACAAGAGTAGAAGGTACTGGAGGTATAAGTAAAGCGTCATGGAACAATGGTTTTAAGATAAGTGAAAACCTTAATATAGGTCTTGATGCGGCATTTTTGTTCGGGTCGGTTATACAGGAAGATAGAAGCTATATAAACAATACTTCTATATTCAAAACGAATGACGATAGATATACTGGTTTTAATTACGGAACAAGTTTTCAGTACAAAACAGATAAACTTATAGGTATTAGAACTACTTTAGGAGCTAGTATTACTTTTGAAAGCTTCCTGAAAGGTAAACAAGTTTCAAATGTGTTGAAAAGTACAGGGGCTTATCAATACTACACTTTGGCAGATAAAAAAGATATAGCTGACTACAACCTACCTACCAGAATAGCTGTAGGTATTAGCTCTCAGATAAACGATAAGATACTTTTGGCAGCAGACTACAGACTTAATAAATGGTCAGGTAAAGGAGGAGGGAGTGTTGATAATTACTTCAAAGATCAAACTATATACTCTTTGGGTATGGAATATAGAGCTGTTAAGCAACAATATTCGTACTGGAATCGTATAAAATATCGCTTTGGTATGTTTTATGATAATGGTAACTTAAGTTTGAATGGAATAGATATAAAAGAATATGGTATAACTGCTGGTTTTGCCTTACCTTTGTCTAACGAAAATAACTCTATGCTTAATGTGTCTTATATGTATGGTAACAAGGGTACTACTGATAATAGTCTAATGAAAGAAACTTATCATAAAATAAGTATCAATCTTAGTCTTGAAGGTATATGGTTTTTGAAAACTAAAATATTTTAAGACCAGTAAACTGATATATTAAATTATATTTATATATTTGAGCATAAATTACTAGTAATAACGGATGATTATTTAAATTATGAAACATATATTTATATTATTTTTGCTAACTAGTTTTATGGCTTTCTCTCAACAAGAGGTAGTCATGACTATAGATGAATTCCAAGTTTTGGAAGTCAAAAACGGGATAGAACTTACCTTGATACCTACAGAAGGCAAGCAAACTCTTATAGTAGAAGGTGAAAATGCTTCTTCAGTAAGAATTCAAAACACTGATAATACATTAACTATTTTTACCGAAAAATTCAGAAGAAAAACTAGTACTAAACTAAAAGTTACTCTTAAGTTTTCTAGTAAAATATATGAATTAGATGCTTCTAATAACTCTAAAATAGTTTTAGTAGAAGGTGTTATAAAACAAAATAACTTAGAAATAAGAGCTAATGGTAGTTCTAAAATAGAATTAAACCTAGATGTTCCATACTTAACCGTAGCGTTATCTTCTAAAGCAGATATGTACCTTCAAGGAACTAGTAAATGTCTAGACCTAGAGGTGAAATCAAAATCTATATTCCAAGGGTATTTATTAGAAACCGAACATACCAAAGTGTATGCCTCAGGAGATGCTATGGCAAAAGTTAAAGTATCAAACTTTTTGGATGCTATAGTTAAATCGGGATCTATATTCTATCAAGGAGCTCCTAAAGAGGTTAAAAAAACAACCAAATCTGGATTGTCTACTGGTACTATAATAGAGGTGAGATAATCGTAATAACACATAATAAAAGCCCCATAATAATCGTTATTATGGGGCTTTTATTATGTCAAAACCTAAATTAATTGATTATTAGAAAACTACTATCTCAACCTCTTAGGGTATATGGTAAGCCTCTTTCCTATTTTAAGATTGTTATTCTTTAAGTTATTCCATTTTTTAATACTTCGTACCGAAACTCCAAACCTACTAGCTATTTTACCCAAATAATCTCCACTTCTTATCTTATAGCGAATACGTTGATTCATCTCAAAATACTTAGGTAAAGGTTTCTCTCGCTTAGACTCTTGATCTTTTATATATTCGTAAATATAACTCTCGTTAGATACAAACCTATTAATAAATTCGGTAGGCATAGTTATAGCATAATGTTTCTTGGCTACATAAGGCACTATATTTAACTTATATTGAGGGTTTAATAGTTCTAAAGTCTCTATATCTATATTTATAGTTTCTTTTAATTGCTTGAAAGTTATTAAACTTTTCACCTGTATAGTATCCGTTTCTACATACTGAACCTTAGGAGTGCTAGGTCTTAAACCGTGCTCCTGCGCATATTCGAACAAATATAAAGTTGCATAAAATGCTGGTAAATATCCTGCCGTTTCACTAGGTAGGTAAGGTCTTATATTCCAGTAATTAGTATAACCACCCGAACGTCTAATAGCCTTACTCACATTACCTGGGCCCGAATTATAAGCTGCTAATGCCAAATCCCAATCTCCAAAAGTTTTATATAAATCAGAAAGATATCTACATGCAGCTTCTGTTGACTTCTTAGGGTCATGCCTTTCATCTAAATAAGAATTGGTATTAAGATCGTACTGTTTACCTGTGCGATACATGAATTGCCACATACCCGTAGCACCTACCCACGACCTTGCTTTAGCATTCAATGCCGACTCAACTACCGAAAGATATTTTATTTCTAATGGAAGGTTGTGTTTGTCTAGCTTTTCTTCGAACATAGGAAAGTAATAAAGAGACTTACTCATGATCCTTGGTAGGTATTTCTTCCTTGTTTTTAAATAATGCTTTATCACTCTCTCAAGTACAGGGTTATATTCTATATTAAAAGGTGTTTGTTTATTCAAAACCTCCAAACGTTCCTTCAAAAGTTCTGTAGACAACTCAGTAACTATTTCGTCAGTCATACTGTTGATGTCGGCTATAGGGAAAGAAGTTTTATAATATTGAGGAGAATCCAAAAGTTTCTTATTCCATTTTATATCAATACTATCGGCAAACTTCAAAGCTTTATACTTCTTCTTGTTTACTATATCTATAGCTTCGGCTTCTTCTATACTTATTTTACTAGCTATAGTGTCGTTTTCTTGACCATAACTTATAGTTATAGTCAAGAAAAACAATATCAAATTTATTTTTATTTTATTCATTCAAAAGTTTTAGTATTGCGTCAAGGTTAGGTGCCAAAACTATCTCTATTCTTCTATTTATAGACTTTTCAGTTTTATTAGAATTAGAGTTAAGAGGGCTGTACTCCCCTTTACCTGCTGCTGTTATCATTTTAGGGTCAACATCATTATCTTGTAGTATTCTAACTATTGCTGTAGCTCTTTTTACTGACAAATCCCAGTTGTCTTTTATTACTGCATGACCAGAATAAGGATCGTCATCAGTATGCCCTTCTATTTGAACATTTATATTTTCACTATTAACTAATACTTTTGCTAATTGCTTTACCAAATCTTTTCCTTTAGTACCTACTGTCCAACTTCCTGAGTTAAAAAGAAGTTTATTTTCTAAAGAAACCAGAACCTTTCCATCTTTGGTAGTCACCGTAAGTCCGTTTCCTTCAAAACCTTTAAGAGCATCAACTATACTTTGTTTTAATGCCTTCATAGCTCCTTCTTTTTTGGCTAACAAATCGTTTAGGTCACTTATCCTTTGTCCTTTGATATCCAATTCTTTCTTCAAATCTTCCAATCTAGAACTTTCATCGGCTAATTCCTTTTCTTTTTCTTGTAATTTACTTAACAAATCTCTATTTGTTTTAGCGTTTCTGGCTAAAGCCGAAGAACTCTTTGTAGATAATAAGTCATAAGTGTTTTGCAAATCGTCATATTTCCTTTTTTCATCTTCTAGGTCGGCTGTTTTTTTATCATATCCATCTCTAGAGTCAGATAGGCTAGTTTCCAAGTCCAATATAGAATCCCTAAGATTTTGTATTAACAAAGTCTTTTGATTATTTTCTTCTTCCATTTCATCGTTCAAGCCTAATAGTCTTTTGTATTGCTCATCTAACTCTAAGAAAGTCTTTTTAGAGACACAACTTGACAATACCGATATTGCCAACATTAATATTATTAATCGTTTTTTCATAATTTATATTTATTATTTAGTTTTTATTTCTAATACTGTAGGACAATGGTCCGAATGTTTTGCTTGAGGTAAAACTCCTGCATTTTCTATCTGCTCTATCATATGCCCATTGACCATCTGATAGTCTATTCTCCATCCTTTATTGTTATTTCGGGCATTTGCTCTGTAACTCCACCAACTATAAACATGAGGTTCTTTGTTGATATGTCTCAAACTATCTACAAAACCAGAGTCTATAAACGTAGCTAACCAGGCTCTTTCTTCTGGTAAAAATCCAGAGGTGTTTTTGTTAGTTTTAGGATTATGAATATCTATTTCGGTACGACAAATATTAAAATCACCTGTTATAACTAAGTTAGGAACAGATTTTTTTAACTCGGTTATATAGTCCAAAAACAAATCCATATATTCATATTTAAAAGAAAGTCTGTCTGAGTTAGTTCCCGAAGGCAGGTACAAACTCATAACCGAAATATCATCATAATCGACTCTTATATTCCTTCCTTCAAAATCCATAGACTCTATACCTGTGCCATATTCTATATGCTTCGGTTCTTTTTTACACAACACAGCAACTCCACTATATCCTTTTTTCTGAGCCGAAAACCAATAATTATATCCGTAACCTGCTTGTTTGAACAAATCCAAATCCAATTGTTCTTTATTAGCTTTAGTTTCTTGTAAACATATAATATCGGGTGATTCATCGACTAACCATTCCAAGAAGCCTTTTTTAATAGCTGCTCTTATTCCATTTACATTGTATGATATTATTTTCATATGTTTTTATGATAAAGTTAATTTCAGTAAATCTAATGATATATTTCTTTATATAAAAGAGAGTATATAGTCTATATGATTAATTAATAGTACGACACAAGTGTCAATCGTCTAAAATACAATATATTGATTAGATTAAACAAGATTCATATTAACATATATTTATCTTTTCCAGCTTTATTTAGCCGTAACAATAACCATATTACTATAAAAAAATATAACTTTTCAATGTTTAAAAAAAAAGCTTATTTTTGTTTTCTATTATTTATAATAAACAAATGAGCGAAAATATAAAAGTATCAGTTATAGGAGGTGGTAGTTGGGCTACAGCAATAGTCAAAATGCTATGTCACAACCTAGACAAAGTAAGCTGGTATATGCGTAACGACAATTCTATAGCACATATAAAAGAACATCAGCACAATCCTAACTATCTTAGTTCGGCTCAGTTAGAAACTGACAAGCTAATGTTAACGAGTAGTATAAACGAAGCTGTAGAAGGTGCCGATTTGGTTATATTTGCTATCCCTTCAGCGTTTTTGAGTTCAGAACTTAAGAATATGACTGTTCCTATAAAAGATAAGATAGTTTTTTCGGCAATTAAAGGTATAGAGCCTAATTCTGGGCTTATAGTAGGAGAATATTTGCACGAAACTTACGACGTTCCTTTTGAAAACATAGGAGTTATAACAGGACCTTGTCATGCCGAAGAGGTTGCTATGGAGCGTTTATCGTATCTAACTCTGGCTTGTCAAGAAGAAGCTAATGCCGAATTACTAGCTAAATATCTTAAAAGTTTCTTTATAAGAATAAAAATATCGGACGATATAATAGGTACAGAATATGCTGCTATGCTTAAGAATATATATGCAATAGCTGCGGGTATAGCACATGGGCTTGGTTATGGAGATAACTTTCAGTCTGTAATTATGTCTAATGCTATTAGAGAGATGAAAAGGTATATAAAGAAGGTTCATAAAATGAAGAGAAATATCAATAATTCCGCATATTTGGGCGATTTATTGGTTACGGGTTACTCTTTGTTTAGCCGTAACAGGACTTTTGGAAATATGATAGGTAAAGGTTATACCGTAAGAGCAGCTAAAGTAGAGATGACTATGGTTGCCGAAGGTTACTATGCTACTAATAGTGCTTATAAAATAAATCAACGTAATGGAGCTAAAACGCCTATAATTGATGCCGTTTATGATATTTTATACAATGATAAAGATGCTAGAAAAGTTTTTAAGAAATTAACTACTTATTTAGATTAGAAATATAAATAAAAATACTAATTTTAGTTCTTAAAAAAACAATATGAAGATAAGCGGCTTTACTATGGTAAAGAATGTATCTAAGCTTTATTATCCTATAAAAGCTTCTATAGAATCTATATTACCTATCTGCGATGAGTTTATTATTGCCTTGGGAGATTGTGACGATGATGATGATACCCGAGAAATTATAGAAAGTATAGGTTCTGATAAAATAAGAATAATAGACACCGTTTGGGATACCGATAAATATCAAGGTGGTACTGTTTATGCTCAACAAACTGATTTTGCGAAATCGCATTGTAAAGGTGATTGGCTTTTTTATATACAAGCCGACGAAGTTATACATGAAAAGTATCTTCCTGTTATAAAAAGCAGATGTGAAGAGCTAGTAGACGATGAAGATATAGAAGCTTTATTGTTCAAATACATACATTTTTGGGGAGATTATAACCATTATAATTTGACTCATAGTTGGTATCCTAAAGAAATAAGACTTGTAAAGAATCAGAAGGACATACACTCTTGGAGAGATGCTCAATCTTTCAGAAGAATACCTAATTTTGATGGTGTAAACCATAAGCAAGAAGAGGGTACTTATAAGCTGAAATGTGCGCTTATAGATGCATATGTTTATCATTATGGATGGGTAAGACCTCCTAGCTATATGCAGAAAAAGAAAAGAGCCTTTAGTTCGGTATATATCGGAAAGAAAAAAGCCAACGAGATATACGATAGTCAGTCTGATGAGTTTGATTATGGACCTTTAAAATATGCTGAAATATTTGAAGGAACACATCCTAAATTGATGGATGAATGGATATCTCAGATGAACTGGCAAGACAAATTAAGACAAGATGGAGCTTACCCTGCAAACAGACCTAAAACCAAACATGAAAAGATTAAATACAAGATAGTAACTTGGATAGAACAAAAAATACTAGGAGGAAGAATGATCGGGGGATTTAAAAATTATATACTATTGAAAAAGTAATTGCATGAAAATATCGGCTGTAATAATAACCTACAACGAGGAAAAAAACATTAGTACCTGTCTTGATTCACTAAAGTCTATTGCTGACGAAATATTGGTGATAGATTCATATTCTACAGATAAAACAGAACAAATATGTTCTAAATACGATTTAAAATTTGTAAAAAACAAGTTTGAAGGGCATATACAACAAAAGAATTATGGAGTTAGTTTAGCTTCTTATAACTATATTTTGTCTATAGATGCTGATGAAGTTATGAGTTCGGAATTGATAAAATCTGTTCTAAAAATCAAAAAAGAATCTAACCCAGGGAAAGCTTATAACTACAATAGGCTTAACAAATATTGTGGTAAATGGATCAAGTATGGAGGTTGGTACCCTGATGCTAAGATCAGAATTTGGAACAAAGACCATGGTCAATGGGGAGGAGAAAATCCTCATGACACGGTAATACTTAAAGGAGATGAAAAGGTAAAGAAGTTAAAGGGTGATTTGTTACACTATTCGGTAATAGACTTAGAAAGCAGAATGAATACAATGAATAACTTCACTTCAATATCTGCTGAAGAAAAATATAAAAAGGGCGTAAAAGTTAGTATATTTGGAGCTTTAATGAGGGCTATGTTTAGGTTTTTTAAGACTTATATTATAAAACTAGGTTTTATGGATGGTAAAATAGGTCTTATAATAGCAATTAATACTTCGTATTATGTATTTATCAAATACTCGAAGTTATGGTTTATGAATAATGAAGTAAATAAAGAGAATAAAAAATGAAGATACTAGTGTTTTTACCCAATAAACCTTTTTTGGGACACCAAATAAGTATAGTTCCAATGTTAGAAATACTTAAAAGAAATAAAGGTGTTGATATTTTATGTGTGAGTCCTAATGATAAGTCATCTTTTTTTTTAAAAAAGTTAGATTTATTAGATGAAGCGTCTTATATAAACTACAAGGGCTATAGCTGGAAGGGTGTTTTCGATAAAATAAAACGATTTAATCCTGATCAGATATATAACCTAAGACCTAGTTCTGTAAAAATAGATCTATATCTAATATTACTTAAGGCAAGTATCAAAAAATCCATCTATCGTAAAGGTAATTACTTTTTGAAATATAAACCAGTGACTTATAATGATAAGACATATGTAGGTAATAATTATGTTAAACTAATAGATGATAAACTTAATATTTCTGAGTTTTATTCTGAAATAAATAATAAAAAAACTGATAGAGTAGTAATAATACCAGCTGGGTCTAACGATATCAAATTATATTCTTTAGGAAAATATATTGAAGTAGCAAATCTATTAAAAGAGAAGGGTTATACCGTAGAATTTTTACCAGGGAAGGGTATGGATGAAGATATAGAGTATCTTAAAAACAACGCTTCAGGTTTCACGATTCACTTAGATAATAGTCTGAAGGATGAACAAGAGATAATTTCAAACACGTCTTGTGTAATAGCTAACGATTGTGGTCCTTCGCACTTTGCTCATATATACAATATAAATAGAGTCTGCTTGTTTTCGAGAGAATCTGCTTATTTTCATGAAGAGTGGACAGGTAACGATAGTAATATAAAAGTACTTTACGGAAATACTATAAACGATATAAAAACAATTGACATTACCAATAGCGTCATAACCCTAACAACCAACCAATGAATATAGCACATTTAAATACCGAGAAAGGTTGGAGAGGAGGAGAAAATCAAGTTTATATGCTTCATAAGGGCTTAGTTGAACTAGGTATTAATAGTGTTGTTTTCTGTAGAAAAGATGCTCCTCTAGAAGATAAACTTAAAGAAGAAAAACTGCCTTGTGTTTCATTGAAATTCAAGTCTCAATTCGATTTAAGTTCAGCCAATAAAATAGCTAAAGAATGTAAGAAATATAAAATAGATGTTTTACATCTTCACTCTTCTCATGCCCTTATGTTAGGACATATGGTTAAGTGGTTTATACCTAATATAAAATTAGTACTTACAAGAAGGGTAGGAATACCTTTAAAAAACAATGTAATAACTAACTACAAGTATAGGTCAACTGCTTTAGATAAGATTGTTTGTATTTCTAAAGGAGTTTCTGATGTGTTAGAACAAAGTAAATTAGTAGATATAGAAATTATACACAGTAGAATAGATATTCATAAATTCGAAAACAGCAAGGCTATTTCTAAAGAAAAAATAGGTATACCTAATGATTCGTTTGTATTAGGCATTGTAGGGGCATTCACCTGGGGTAAGGGCTACGATACTCTTATAGAGATAATGTGTGGTTTAAAAGATAAATACTCTAATATACACCTAGTTTCATTGGGCGATGGTAAATTGTTTGACAAGATAAAAGTAGAGATAACTAAAAGAGGTTTACAAAAAAACTTTCATTTATTAGGGCATAAAAACAATGTTGGAGACTATTTAAAAATGTTCGATGTATTTATATTGCCTGCTAAATCGGAAGGGTTAGGAACCTCTATACTAGATGCTCAGAGTGTTAGTTTACCTGTTATAGCGAGTAATGTAGGAGGGATTCCAGAGATAGTTAAACATAACAGTAATGGCTTGTTGATAGAGTCTGGAGACTATAAGGGTTTTACAGATGCTATAATAGAATTATACAGTGATGAAAAACTAAGAAATAGACTGTCTGAGCAAGGGGTTAAAGACGTTGTTAAGTTTCATTACAAAGAAATGGCTAGAGAATATGATGAATTGTATAAAAGACTTTAAATAAACATGAAAACTCTTATAATTGTAAGTAATCAATTACAAATAATAAATGCTCGTGAGTATATACACTCATGTATAAATAGCAATGATGATTACGATATTATACTTAATTCCATATCTAGAAATGAAAAAGGGCATAAATTACTTTTAGAGACGTATGCTAATTTGAATTTTTCAAAAGAGCCATTAACTATGTTTCACTCCAATTTGAATGGTCTTTTTAATTTTCATAATAAACTTAAATTTTACTATGATTTAAAAAAACTAACATCGAAATTAGAGAATAAAAAATACGATAAAGTTGTAATAGGTGAAATATGGAACGGTATACAGCTTGCCATAGCTAATAAAATAAGTGATAATCAAGTGTTTTTAGACGAAGGTAATTCTTCTTATAGAATATTCGAAAAACTAAAAGGAAAACCTGTTAGTTTGGCTAAGTCTTCTGTTAAAACATTTCTAAAAGCAGTAAGACTAAGCTCAAACCTTAAATACGACAAGCAAGGTAGGGTCAGTTTTTTTACATTATTTCACGACAAAAAGACATCAAAATACAAGCATTTAATATTACAAAAAAACAATTTAGAATACCTGAAACAAAGGTTTGAGAATTCTAAATTAAATAATAATAAAGTGGTCTTTATAGGGTTTAATGCTCTTGAGATATTCAAAGATATGAATGACTATAGACATATGCTTAAAACCATGAGTAAAGATCTATCGGGTAAAGATGTCTTGTATTTCCCTCATAGGCATGAAAGAGGTGTCACAGCCAAAGATATAGAAAACTTAGGCTGGACTTATATGAAAACCGAATTACCTATGGAGTTAAGTTTACTATCATTGGACGAGTTACCTAAACAATACTATATGTTTTTCTCTTCTGTTTATGATTCGGTTAGTAATCTACAGCCTTCAGCAAGATTTACATCTTATTTTATCCCATTGGAATTCTATAATAGAGAAACTAAAGTATATGAAATTATATATAAATCCTATGAAGAAAACTCAAATATAGAAGTAAAATATATATAATAAAAAAGAGCTTCTGTAACAGGAAGCTCTTTTTTATTATATATTATCAACAGTTTTTAAAGACCATTATCATTTCCTGTATTTTTTAATGTAGGTCTGTTAGAGTTAGGCATTATTTCCCATACGGTATCAAAATTCCAATCTTCCATATATTCCGAATTACTATTATTCATGCTAGATATGCTTTCTCCATTATCTCCTTCCTCTTCGTAGTTGCTAGAAGATGATACATTTATATTCATAGATTCTTTTGCGTAATTATCATCTAAGTGAGCTGTGTTAATAGCAGTCACCTTTCCAATTACCGAATCAGCAGTTATAGAGCTGTTGTAGGCTATTGAGTTTTTTATCTTAGAATAATTATAGTTACCTCCTACTAGGCCTCCGACAATATCATTACCTTTAATATTACCTGTAGCGTAACAAAATTGTATACTCGAATTATAGTTTTCTCCTACTAGACCTCCTGTGTGTTTATCAGTGCTGATAACGTCAGAAGTAGAATATGAATTTTTTACTTTAGAATTATAATTACCTCCTATCAATCCTCCTGTGTATTTGTTATAACTATATACGGTACCACTACTATAGCTATTACTTACACTCGACGAAGACTGACTTATGCCTATAAGACCTCCTGTGTAATAGTACTGACCGCTTACCGAAGCTATAGTGTAACAGTTTATGGTACTAGTGTTAGATCGTGTAGCACCTATAAGTCCTCCTGTTCCTGATGAACCTTCGATATTACCAGTAACACTACAGTTGATAATTGAACTATTAGATTTACTATAACCTATAAGTCCTCCAGTGTAATCTCCCCCTATTATATTGCAGTTAACTATGGATAAGTTTTTTATTTCAGAGTTTTTAATATTACCAAACAAACCAGTATCTTCATTATCATCTCTGTTTATAAAAAGATTATAAATACTTTTATTGTTACCATCAAAATTACCTTTAAAACTATGATTTTGTGTACCTATAGGTGTAAATTCAATATTGTCTCCTTCAGAAAAATTTCTATAACTAGAGTTACTTTCTAAATCAATATCGTTCATAAGAACATAGTCAGACGATAGGTTATTGTTGATAGATTGCAAATCTTCTACAGTCCATATACCTATGTGTTTTCCTTGGCTGTTTAAAACCCATTGGCCATATTCAAAAGAAACTTTACTTCCTTGCTCTGGATTAGGAAGATTAACTGTTACACTATATGTTTTACTATAAGTTTTAGCTTTATTGGTTATTGTAAAATCTTGTTGTACTCCTGCAGTAAATAGAGTGTTATTAGGATTAGGATATATACTAGCCCCATCAGATATAGTTATAGTTGCTATAGAATTAGAAATATTAATATCTGTATCCAAATCTATCACTATATCGTCTTGAATACCTACAGGTAATCCTAAAAACATAAAACTAGTTATAGAAGCTTCATCGTTTTGATTACATTCTGAAATTATAGTATAAGTGGTAGTAGTGCTATCGGCAAAAACAACCTCTATTTGAGCTTTTTTATTTAATAAGTTTATAGATTCTCCCGTTTCTATATTACTATAAGACTCTATTGGTAAATTAAATTCTAATAAAACTTTATTTAATTCATACATGTTAACTGCATTATAATTAAGTGTAAAAGTGTTGTTTTCTTTAGATATTAAGTACTTTTCTGATACATTTATATCTAAGATACCTTTGTATTCATAAACTATGGCATAAGTTTTGCTAGTACCATCATAGAAAGTAACAGTTATTTCATTGTCATAATTAAAATCGAAAGTAGTTCCTGAAATAGGTACACTAGTTGCTCCTTCTGGAAGAGTCCAGTTGTACACCGTATTAATCAAATGTTTTGAGTCAGTATATTGAACTGAAAAAACACTCTGATTATCTAGGTCGTGAGGGAATATTAATAATTTCTCATTGTTTGCACTAAGTAGGGTTTGCTGAGAAACTAACAGAATTAACTTATCTAAATTTTAGATTTCGGCATAATTCCAAATATTATATCTCCTTACGTAATATTTTATTCTAAAAATATTATTAAGAGTAAATTCAATCTTCAGAAAGCATT
>JABSPL010000207.1 GCA_013215105.1 Flavobacteriaceae bacterium | reverse complement strand
TACTTAAACGAAATTGTAATATTATAAGTGGTAATCACGAACGTATTTTTTTAGAGTATTTAAACAAAGAAGATTCAAAAATAGATAAAAAATATGGTTCTTGCTTTAAGAAGTATAAAAATGAGTTTGATTCAGAATTAACGGAATATATAAAATCATTACCTGAATATTTAAATTTAGAAATTGATAATATAAAATTCGGATTATATCATGGATCTAATTTTGATTCAGATTTTTATGTATACCCTACAGAAGATAGGGGGGTATTAGATGAATTTTCCAAATCAGATTCAGATGTGATATTTATAGGGCATTCACATTATCCTTTTATGTTTAACTCAGGAGGTAAAACAATAATAAATGTAGGTTCGGTAGGACAATCACGCGTAGTAGGAGGTATTGCCAGTTGGGGGGTGTTTGATACATCTAATAGTGTGTATATACCTAAAACCACTCTTTATGATGTGAGTAAAGTCATAGAGAAAATAGAAGAATTAGAAAAAGGGAAGTATTTAGAATTAATTTTAAAAAGAAATAATATACATTTTGAAGCATAACATTTTAATAACTGGTTGCGGAGGAGATATAGGGCAGAGTATAGGTAAAATATTAAATGAAAGTAAATATGTAAATAAACTATATGGATGTGATATATCTACAAAAAATGCTAGTAAATTTATATTTAAAAACTTTCAAATGGGCCTTCCTTGCTCAGACGAAAACTATATTTCAAATATAGAAAAAATAGTATTGGATAATAATATAGATTTTATTATTCCAGTATCAGAACCTGAAATAAGATTTTTATATGATAATTCGATATTAAATAATATAGGTAAAGCAATTTTGATAATGGCATCTTCTAATGCTATTAAAATAGGAATAGATAAATTAAAAACTTCTAATTTTTTAAAAGATAACAATCTGCCTTTTCCAATAACAAATTTAGTAACTGATTCTTCAAACTTCAAATTACCTGTAATTGTAAAATCTAGATCAGGATCAGGAAGTAAAGATATTTACAAAATAGAAGACATGTCTAATTACGAGTTCATCAAGAAAAAACACCCAGACTTTATAAGACAAGAGTATATAAGTGATTATTCAGGTGAATATACTTGTGGACTTTATAGATCTAGGAAAGGTAAAATAAGAATTATTATTCTAAAAAGAGAACTTACAGGGGGGTATAGTGGATACGGAGAAGTAATTGAAAACACCCAAATAGAAGAGGTGTTAATTGAAATAGCGACTCTTTTGAATTTAGTAGGAAGTATTAATGTACAACTTAGAATTTCTGATAATAAAGCAATTGTTTTTGAAATTAACCCCAGATTTTCTAGTACTGTATTATTTAGACATATGTTTGGCTTCAAGGATTTAGAGTGGTCTATAGAAGATGTTTTGGGTAACGAATTGGGTGATTATATAAAACCTAAATCAGGAAGTAAATTTTACAAAGGTTTTAATGAATATATAGACTAAAGATGTACAATACATTTATAATAGCTGAATTATCAGCAAATCACGGTGGAGATATAGAAATAGCAAAAGAAACTATAAGAGCAGCAAAGCGTACAGGAGCCGATGCTATAAAAATGCAAACTTATTTGCCATCTACAATTACTTTAGATAGTAGAAAAGATGACTTTATAGTAAAAGGAGGAACTATATGGGATGGTCAAAATTTATATGAGCTATATAAAGAAGCCTCACTTCCATGGGAATGGCATAAAGAGCTTTTTGAAGTAGCCAAACAAGAAGGTTTAGTTTGTTTTTCAACTCCATTTGACTTCACAGCAGTTGATTTTTTGGAAACATTAGATTGTCCTATATATAAAATAGCATCTTTTGAAATACACGATATACCACTAATACAATATGTAGCTCAGAAAGGAAAGCCTATGATAATATCTACAGGGATTGCTACTTATGAGGATGTAAAATTAGCAGTAGAAACCTGTAGAAAAGAAGGTGTAGAAGATATAACGGTACTTAAGTGTACATCTTCTTACCCAGCACCTATAGAGGAAGCTAATCTGAGAATGATTAAACGATTTGCTAAGGATTTTGATGTAAAAGTTGGACTTTCGGACCATACTATGGGAAGTTTAGTACCCATAGTATCTGTTGCAATGGGAGCTACAGTTATAGAAAAACACTTTATATTGGATAAGAAAATAGGAGGCCCTGATGCTTCTTTTTCTATGGATGAAAAAGAATTTACCCAAATGGTTACAGATGTCCGCATGGCTGAGATGGCTATAGGTGAAGAAACTTACGAATTAACAGATAAGCAAATATCAGGAAGAAGGTTTGGTAGATCTTTGTATATATCCGATTATGTAAAGAAAGGAGATATAATAACAAAAGATAATATTAAATCGGTAAGACCGTCTATGGGACTGGATCCTAAGTATTATTATGATGTATTAGGCAAGAGGTTTAATGATGATTTTGAAAAAGGAGATAGATTGAGTTTTGAGAGAATAGAGTAAAAAATGTATAATTAACTACGAAAGGTATGAAAGAAGTTATAATTATAGGAGCAGGACCAGCAGGATTATCAGCTGCTTATGAATTGTCTAAAAATAACATTAAAGTAACAGTTCTAGAGTCTTCTAATTCTATAGGAGGACTTTCTAAGAGTATTGATATATGGGGTCAGACTGTTGATTTAGGACCTCACCGTTTTTTTACCAAAGATAAAAGGATAAATAAATTTTTCCATGAAATTTTAGGAGACAGATATACTAATGTTAATAGAAAAACTAGGATTTATTATAATAAAAGATTGTTTGAGTATCCTCTTAAATTCCTTAATGTAATTTCTAATATTTCTTTAATAAAAATATTTAAAGTAGTGTTTTATTTTGGGATTCAAAAAATTTCACCAAAAAAGGATACTTCTACTTTTGATAAATGGATCATTAACCGTTTTGGAAAGGAGTTATTTAAAATGTTTTTTAAAAATTACACAGAAAAACTTTGGGGTATACCTTGTAACAAGATAGACTCTGATTGGGCTGCTCAGAGAATAAAAAAATTAACTTTGTTTCAAGCTATAATACATTCAATATTTTCAGACAACAAACAAAAACATAAAACGCTTGTAGATGAGTTTATGTATCCTAAAGGAGGTACAGGTCAACTGTACATAGAAACTGGGAAAAAGATAATAGAAAATGGAGGAACTATATTATTAGATCATAATGTAGAAAGAATAATACTTAGTGATGATTTTAAAAAGGCAATAGGAGTAGAACTTTTTACAGGAGAAAGAATGTATGCGGATAATATTATATCTACTATGCCTCTTACATTAATGGTTTCAAAACTACCATCTGTTACTGCCAAAGTTACGAATACAGTAAACTCTTTATATTTCAGAAATACTATTCTAGTTTATTTAGAAATAGACAATTCTAATGTTTTTGATGATAATTGGTTGTATATTCACTCTAATGATGTGTTACATGGAAGAATAACAAATTTCAGGAATTGGTGTCCGTCTATAAATAATGGTAAAGATACTACAATTTTATGTTTAGAGTTTTGGTGTTTTGAGAAAGATGAAATTTGGAGTTATGACAATAAAAAACTTATTGATATTGCAAGTGAGGAGATACGTACTATTAATCTTTTAAAGAAAAAAGATGGAATAATTAATGGTAAAGTTATAAAAATACCTAAGTCATATCCTGTTTATGAAATAGGGTACTCTAATAGTATAGATATTATAAAGACTTATTTAAAT
>JABSPL010000206.1 GCA_013215105.1 Flavobacteriaceae bacterium | reverse complement strand
TTTGTTTACTTACTACCTTTTTATTTTCCTAGAGGAGTTCGTGAATCTCATAAAATCGATTTCTTTTTTCAGCGATGGAAAAAAGTAAAAGAAGGCTTATTATATACTTTTTGCATAGGCAAAAAAGTAACAAAAACCCCTAGCCTCGTAGTCAAAAACCTACCTTAAAGCAGCTCTATGACTAAAAAACTTAACTCTCTCCGCTCAAACAAAAGTTTTTATTAACGCCATAGAGCTACTGTAAGCTTACGGTTTTATGACTAAGGGCAGTTTTAAAATAACGATATTAATACGACTTGTATTTTTAAACCAAAACGTCTTAGTAAGCTTTGTCCTTCAAAAAATAATCGTAGTATTTCAGTGCTTCAAATCGCCATAAAAACAATTGTTGTTTCCTGAGGCTATTTCCTCTGAATTTTAAGGGAAAGAAAGATTTTAGGAGGATAGTTCAATAACGATGGTTTAAATTAAACTCGTTTATCTTACTACAATTATTATTAAATCACAGTTTACTTGCTATTTTATACGTTATTGAAGCTTTCAGTTGTTTTTAATTTGAAATACGACTAAATAATGTATGATTTAGTGAAATAAATAGATATATTCGCATTATTGTATTTTAAATATAACGAAATACGATATAGGTTGGGTGTATGATATTCGTATAACTGAACGTTAGTGGCAATTCACGTTTACCTTCAAATATTACAAATATCCAGATTCAAAAAGCAAGATATGAGCCAATATAAAATAGTTAAAGAAATAATACTAGAACTTCAGAGTAATGACTTAATAACGTCAGAATTAATAAAAAACTTGAAGGATATTACTACTTGCAAACGATATGGTATTCAAACAAAATACCCTGTCTTTATCATAAATGGTCAAAATGAATTCGATGATTTAGATCATAGAAGATACTCTAATAGTTTCTTAATTTTATTTAATGAGGAACAATTATTATTGACTAATGACTGGTATCCTAAAAAAGTTGAAGCATTCATTATGTTCCTCAATAGATATCACAATACTTCAATAGAACTAAAGATACCGTCACGTAAAAATACAGGAAAAACTTTTGTTTCTGAAGTGTTTCCTATGCAGGTACCCAAATCAAAAAAAATAAAATATAAAGGTGTTTTTAAAATGCCAAATGCAGTTACAATAATGGGAAGAAGTTCTTCTATAACGAATTCTTTTATCAATGGCATAATACCATTAATTGATCCGTCAGAGGAGGATATTGAAAAAGTATTTGAAATATTTAAAATGTCTTCAGAAGACATAAGATGTGTATATTGCGGAGACAAATCCTCTGAATGGGATCATTTATTACCAATTATAAAAGATAAAAAACCTACCGGATTTATTTCAGAAATTCAAAATCTTGTTCCTGCTTGTGGGAAATGTAATCAATCCAAAGGGAATCAGAACTGGAATGATTGGATTAAGGGAGATGCTAAACAATCACCTTTTACACGAGAAGTAGAGGGTTTGGACCAAAAGATAAGTTATCTTCTTGAATTTGAAAAATGGAAAACAACAACTAATATTGACTTTAGAGAAATTATAGGAATTGAAAAATGGGATGAATATGAAAACTCATATAACAAAATAATTTTAGCTATGAAAGAAGCTCAAATTATTTCATCTGAGATTAAGGAAATAGTAAAGAACAATAACTACATATAATCGAGTATATGGCTCCGCTCCTAACTAGAAAGCGGAGTGCACCTCTCACACCACCGTAGCCCACGACAAGCTTTGGGTAAACCAAGCGGACCAAAGTATACGGCGGTTCACCAAATCTGCTTATTATTAATATAATCGACCAAAGGTTTATATCTTTTTCGTTTAAGTCTAGCTTTGGTTATAGTAGTTTCTGGTATAGGGATTTGAGCTGGCTGCCCAACCTCCCATTATTCACTACTTTATTATTTTAGGGGGTGTTCATTAGTTA
>JABSPL010000205.1 GCA_013215105.1 Flavobacteriaceae bacterium | reverse complement strand
TCTATACTTATAGCAGTATCTTGATGCCACCTGAGTGAACCATCAAATTTGTATGAATATGTCCCATCTGAAGTTGCTATATATACATTGTTAGAGTTATCTATAGCTGTAGATGATTCTAAAGTTTCTCCCATTTCGGGGCTAGTCCAAACAAAAGAGGCTTCAATATGACTTTCATTTTCTTCGCCTTTATCATTATTTGAACAAGAAAATAAAAATAGAAGTGAAAGGGCTAAAAATGATATATACTTTTTCATAATACTGTTTGGTTAGAGTTAAATACTCAAAGATAAGTGTTTTACATCATTAAGTAATCATGATTTACATATAGTTGCCACAACAACAGACTTAATATATCATATCAGTTGTCAACATCCAAGTTTATATTTGGTTCAAAAAAACATCAAGGGTTTCATATCTGTGTTATGTTCGGCTTCCAAAACTCATAATTACTAGTGAATTTAATTTTCGATTAACAGGAATGATTAAAGTTTTACCTATCAATACCATCAGATTTTATTGTTATGTCAATCTCCTTATTGTTTGTTGACTAATAACTGTTTTTTTACTAGAAAAACTACCTTTTACATTTAGACTTTCATTTCTAAAGATGTTATTAGTTTTGGTCAAACTATGAATGTTTTTAACTCCAACATTCATAGATTAGTCCTCATTATAATTAATGAAAGAACAAAACATTACTGTTGCAGACCTAAGTATTACAAACGGTTTAATATATCTATTCATGTTTATTATATCTGTTTATATTCTTTTGATAGAAGTTCTTTTTTCGAGGTTGTTACAGTTTTTATTCCTTAAGGAGTATATAGTATATCATTGCGAACCTTGTACATCATCAGCGAGAGATTACTTCGTGCCTCGTAAGGCAATCCCAATAGGTTGCTTTGACGTATTGTTGCCTCAAACTCGCTAGAAATAAAATAAGCTTATACGTTTAGGTGTAGAAAAAGGGCAAGCTTTCCCTTGGAGCAAAACACGAACCGAGGAACGAACTAATGAATACCCCTAAAATAATAAAGCAGTGAATAATGGGAAGCCAGCTCAAAGTCCTATATTGAAAATCAACTCTACATACGCTTATTTGATGAATATACACTGTGTTAAATTTGTTAAATAAGCTTTTTTATTATTCAAATTCTATATTAAATTCTTTAGTTATCTGATTGAATTTTTCTAATTGATTTTCTTGTTTCATTTTTGAATGTACAAACCCTAATAAAGTTTCGGCATCTTGTAATTTATTTGAATTTAAATCCTTATATATAATTAATGCCGTTAAAGTATTCCTTAGTGCAATTTCATTATTTCCTATAATTAAATTAGCTTTTCCGCTACCGTAATAACCTTCAGGGTTTTCTGGGTAAAAATTAATCAGTTTGTTATAGTGTTTTCTTGCTTCTATTTCATTTTTCAGAATAGAGTAAACAGCGGCAATATTTAGTAAACCAAAATCACCTTCAGGGAAAATAGCAAGAGATTTATTATACGTTTTTATTGCGTTATCGAAATCTTTATTCATCCTATATACAACTCCCAAATAATCATAAGCCATAACAAATTCTTTATCTTTTTCTATTGACTTTTTGTATTGTTCAATAGCTAATGTTAACTGATTTTTGTTTCGAAATTTATTTCCTTGTTTAAAATACTTATTAGATTTTTTGTTATCTGAACGTTTGTAAAAAATAAGCTTTTTTTGTTCAGAGACTTTAGTCCTTATTACAGGGCATTTTTCTATTACTAGTTTCGAAACATCTCTAAAAGTTTTACGAATTCCCTCTACAGTGAATTTACTGTTTCCTTTTTCTTTAGGATCATTGCTCTCCACGTAAATTTTAGACGAGATGATACATCTCTTTAATAGTTCATCTAAATTATCCGTTTCAAAATCTTCAGAAATACATTCACAAGTTTTTTGAGCTATTTTTTCTTCATATGATTGTCCAAATGATAGAGTTGAAGTAAGAAGGGAAACTAGAAATATTAATTTATTCATTTTGGGTTCTTTAAAATTGTATACAACTATGCGAATATATGTATTTATTTTACTAATCATATTTTTCTATGTAATATTTTAAATTTAAACAATCAAATAGACTGAATTATGTTCAAAATAAGCAAAAACTATTGGATTATGCAAGTGTATTATATTGTTTAAACACATAACACCACAGATATCTAGATTGCTTCGCTCGTTCCTCACTCGCAATGACGTATTGTTGCCTCAAACTCGCTAGAAATAAAATAAGCTTATACGTTTAGGTGTAGAAAAAGGGCAAGCTTTCCCTTGGAGCAAAACAAGAACCGAGGAACGAACTAATTAACACCTCTAAAATAATAAAGCAGTGAATAATGGGAAGCCAGCTCAAAGCCTTATACCAGAAACTACTACAACCAAAGCTAGACTTAAGTGAAAAGGATATAAACCTTTGGTCGATTATATTACAATTTGGTGAACTGTCGTATACTTCGGCACGCTTGGTTTATACCGAACTTGTCGTGGGTTACGGTGGTGTGAGAGGTGCACTCCGCTTTCTAGCTAGGAGCGGAGGTGTCTACTCGATTGGTAGTAGTTATTTTAATCCTTCCTCTACGGCATACTTGAAGTCCACCAGTAGTTCAGCGATTTTCAAATTTTTTATTTCATTAGTTGTTAATTCCATTGAGCTAGATTCAATTTTACTCAATTGGGATGCTATTTTCTTCAAATCTTCTTCGAGGACATATTTAAGAATGGTCATGGTGTAGGAACTGTATTCACCTCTTGCGGCAGGAGTGTCAGATACGCCAATAGGGTCCCATACATAGAATAAGACTTCGTCAACTCTTCGTTCTAATTCTCTTAGTTTTTCCTTATTCATTTTTAATTCTCAATTAATCCATATTCCCTAATGGCATCCATCCAAATATGGTCTTTGTTGATTTTGATTATTTCTTTTATCAGTCTTAAAATAGTTTCTTGATTTATGTTTTTATATTCCATTTCTTTCATAAATTCTGCTGAGTCGGTCAGATTTAAACTCAACCCATTATCATCAAGACTACAGCATCCGTAACCATCAAGTGCAACTCTTTTTTTAATCGTAATATTTTATTTCTCTTTTTATTATGGTTTTTGAAGGCTTATCATCTTTGTAATTTTCTTTTGTTATCCAATTACCAACCTTATCAAACTTGTACTTATAATTCCAAATATCTTTTTCTCCAGTTTCATTATCTTCTCTGGAATGTTCAATTAAATTTCCTTTTATATCCCATTTACGTATTGATATAAAGTATTTGACTGCTCCAATTGGCTTCCACATCTGTTCTTTAAGTTTAGAATTATTGTGATAAGAATTGATAGTTAGAATATAACTATTCTCATTTTCAAAATAAGATTTAGATTTTGAAACCCTTTGTTCTTTATCATACTCAAATATGTTTTGGTGTTTTACAGTATCATATTCATAAAACTGTATAATATCTTCAAATTTTACGTGGTTATTTTTAAATTTTCTTGTGATGAGTTTAGCTGGAATATCACTTTTTAAATAACTATTTTCTTTGATAATATTTCCGTTATTATCGTATTGAAAAGTAAAAGTCATTTGAACTGTATCTTTTACTTTATCAGTTCTTTTGATGAATTGATTTTTTTCGTTTCTCTCAATTAACATTATCCTCTCAAAATCATCATTGCGATATTCAATTCTTACTAAACTATCATTTTGATTATAATAAAATTTATCGGATATTATTGATTTTTTACCATAATGGTCAATTTCAGTTATTTCTTGTAATCTATTATTATCATCATACAAGTATTCTTTTTCGTTAGATACTTTATTATTAGAGTAGAATTCAATTTTAGAAGTTATTAAACCTAATTCATTAAATTCTAAAGTTTCATTTCTATCAGACGAATATGAGTTCATTTTTTTGCCAATTATTAGAGAGTCATCTTTTATGTAGTATTCAAATAATTCACTTTTCACAGATTTAATTTTACCAATTAAATTTCTCTCGTATAAATTATTTTTCAATCTTGTTTTTTCGTTAGTTTTTGAGCATCCAATTATTGAAATTAGTATAATGATATATGTGAGGTTTTTTGTTGTCATCTTATGTTGCCTAATGGCTAGTACATACGAATATTCGTATATCCAACCTATATCGTATTTCGTTATATGTTTAAAATACAACAATGCGAATATATGTATTTATTTTACTAATCATATTTTTCTATGTAATATTTTAAATTTAAACAATCAAATAGACTGAATTATATTTGAAATAACAAGTAAACTAATTATCAATAACCCCCAACACTTTATTAAACCTCTCAGGCAGTTCATCTTTAAAACAAACTTGCTCATTTGTAAACGGATGTATAAAACTCAACGAATAGGCATGTAGATACAAGCCTTTACCGTTTAGAATCAGGTTTTCAATCCCATATTCTTTATCTCCCAGTATTGGGTTACCTATACCAGATAGGTGTTTACGCAATTGATGTCTTCTACCTGTTTTAGGTTCTAATTTGACCAAGCTTAGTTTGTCAAACCTTTTTGAATAAACATATTTCTGTAATTCATAGTCTGACCGTGATATTTTATTATCAGAGAAAAATATTTCAAACCTTGACAATTCATCAAGGTTTTTCTATATTCTCAGTTTTACTTAATGTACCATCTTCGTTATAGTATTTCCATTCTCCTGTATCTTTGCCTTTTTCTCTTTCTCCAATTTTACTCAATACACCGTTTTTGTGATAGTATTTCCACTCTCCTGACATTTTTCCGTTTACATATTTTCCAATCGCCAATAAAACCCCATTATCGTGATAGTATTTCCATTCCCCTATATCTTTCCCGTTTTTGTACTTTCCAATTATCCTTAATGCACCATTTTTATGATAGTATTTCCATTCTCCTGTTATTTTTCCTTTATTATATTTTCCTGTTTTACTTATCTTCCCACTTTCAAAATAGTATTTCCATTCTCCTATCTTTTTTCTATTTTGTTTTTCCCCAAGTACTTTTATGTTTCCGTTATCGTAATGCTCTTTGTATTCTTGGGCATTGCTTGTTAACACTAGTAATGTTAATGCTATAAATAATATTGTTTTCTTCATGTTTTTGGGTTCTATATATGGGTTTGGTTATTTTTTTAATTATTATAATGACTCTTCAAATATATATATAATTTCTCTTATCCAGACTATGTACTATTGTAAGTTATATGAACTTTCTTTTGAAGTTCATGGTTAGTAATATCAACGACATAACTCACCCTCAAAGTCATTGCGAGGTACGAAGCAATCCCAACCTCCATACAGATGAATTACAATTAGTCCAAAAAACTTCTACCAGCTAATAGGCATATAATCTTTTTAATTGTCCAATACTGAAAGATTCAAACTCACCACTTGGTCAATTGAACTCCTAAACTTATTATACTTAAGAGAAACTCTTAAACCTGCTATACTGTTATAAAAGAATTTAGAAAGGCTTTTTGCATTTTTATTCTTTGATATTACACCATTTTTTTGTCCTTTTAATAAGGCTGTTTCAAAAGAATATTCAATGTCTTTTTGATTTTGTTCAACAATCTTAGCTATTTCCGAATCGGAAGTTGAAAGCTCTACTGCAGAATTAACCATAAAACATCCTTTTGGAATTTTAGCTGTTAAGTCTTGTTCGCAAATATGTGTAAAGATATCTTTTAATGTTTTTTTTATGTCTGTAGAGTTATCAATCATTTTTATAGTCTTTGATACAATTTCAGATCTATATCTGTTAAGTGATTTGATAAATAAAGTTCGTTTATCACCATAAGTATCATATAAACTAGACCTACTTAGTCCAAGTTCTCTAACCAAATCGTTTGCCGAAGTTGCATTATATCCTTTTTTCCAAAAAAGTATAACTGCTTTATCTAATACTTCATTCTGATCAAAACTCTTTGCTCTTGCCATTTTATTGCCATTTTATACCGCAACCAATACTTGGTTTAGGTGTTTCTGTATTTACTTTTCCTTCTAATAATAAATCCATTGCTATTCTAAAGTCTTTTCCTGTTACAGGAATACCACTTCCTGGTCTAGAACTATCTAGCTGTCCGTGATAAACAGATTTTAGTTCACTATCAAAAAGATATAAATCAGGAGTACAAACAGCATCGTATGCTTTTGCAACTTCTTGACTTTCATCATAAAGATAGGGAAATGGATAATTTAAATTTTCTGCAACTTGTTTCATCTTAGTTGGACCATCTTGCGGATAATAATTCACATCATTACTACTAATAGCTATAAAATTAATTCCTTTTTTAATATATTCATTTGCCATTTTCACCAATTCATTGTTTATATGAACTACAAAAGGACAATGATTGCAAATAAAAAGAATTGCTGTTCCTTTTTTTCCTTTAAGATGATTTAGTTCGTAGGTTTTATTATCTACTGTATTTGGTAATTTAAAATCGGGAGCTATTTTCCCAACTGTGAAATCGTTTGATTCTGTTAATGCCATAATTTGAAAGTTAAAAATATTTACCCTCTATTTTGTGAGGGTAAATATAATGATTTAGGAACAAATGTTCCGGAAATAGTTGAAAAAATTAGTTTCTTGTTTTCCAAACATTAGGTTTGAAAGCATCATCGACAGGTGTTTGAGCTAAGTAGTTGATATAATTTGTAAACACTTTAAAACCTGTTATAACAATGACTTCCAATTGTTGTTTTTTTGTGAAGCCAGCATCATAAAAGTCACTTATCTCTTGCTCAGAAACCCTTCCCCTCTTTATTGTGGTTGCTTTTGCATATTGGCTTAGTACTTCTAATCTAGGGTTTGGTAACGCTTTTCCATCTCTTAAAGCATCTAACACATCTTGAGGTACTTTAGACATTTGACCAATACTAGTGTGTGCAGCCATACAATAATGACAGTTGTTTTCGTAACTTACCGCAAGGAACACTACTTGCTGTTCTATTGCAGTCAATGTGCCGTTTTTTGATAGCTCTACGTTTCCGTCCCAATAAGAATTCAAAAGAACTGGATTGTTAGCCATAATACCCAAAAGATTTGGCACAAAACCATAGGCTTTTTTCGCTTCTGTTAATACTCTTTTTGATGCCTCAGGAGCATTTTCTATTGTTTTGATATCTAATCCTGATTTTACTTCTGTATTCATAATATTATATTTAATTTATTAAATCCGATTATCCGGAATGATTGTTCCGTAAAGATAAGTGTAGTGGAACGATTGTTCCTAATTAAATCGTGTTTATTTTTTATTTGGGTGAAATAAATAAATTTAGGTTGAAAATATGATATGTAAATGGGTCCTATACGTCCAAATTAACAGTCTAAGTATAATGTTTTTAAAGTCAATGTGAATTATAACTATATCTTTGCTGATATTGATTATTAAACCATGATGAATATAAGTAATACCAGCCTTGTTTTTTAAATATTATAATATGAGTAAGATTATTTTTACTGTAACAAGACAAAAAAGGTCAATCATAGCGATACTATGATTGACCTTTTTTAATTACGTAAAGGGAAAAGTAAACTGTATTATGACAGATTACATTATATATCCTCAATACCTTCTACCAACTAAAAGTTCATTAAACTAGTTCATTTAATTAGTTAATTTTCGAACGTTATTTTATACTTTCAAAAAACCATAAGCCAACTCATAAAACCACAATACCTCCTAATTCATATCGGGAGTATACTAAAAAGTATATAATGAATATATCCAAAAGAAAGGTGTTCCAGCTTGCGGGAGAGGTGTTCCAGTGCAAAAGAGAGGTGTTCCGGCTTGCGGAAGGGGTGTTCCAGTACAAAAGAGAGGTATAAAAGCATAAAACAGAACTATTATAAGTCAATATAGAGCTGTTCCGGTTCAAAAGAAAGGTATAGAAGTTCAAAACAATACTATTATGACCTACAGAAGAAGTACTTACATCCAAAAGAAGGGATGTTCCAGTACAAAAGAGACCTATTCCAGTGCAAAAGAGAGGTATTCCGGCTTGCGGAAGAGCTGTTCCAGTATGAGTTTACTCTCTACAAGACAGAAATAGGAGAGTCTCAAAACGCTACAAAACAAAAAGATAAATCCCTCAAAGAACTAGAATATTGGGTGTGTGACTTCAAACAGGTAAACAAGATAGCCCTCGAAGATCAACCTCAATTACTCGAAGTCTTAGGCTACTACGTGACTAGCTAATGCAGATAGCTTCATATACATACGAGCCTCCCTCATAACCCGAGATTTTCAATATCAAACGCTCCTTTCTATATAGAAAGGAGTTACTTGTTCCCCTTGTTTTTATAATCATTGCGAGGCTCAACGTCAATCCCCCAACTTCGAACGAGCCTCAACGTCATTGGAATCCTCAACGTCATTGCGAGTGAGGTACGAGCGAAGCAATCCTACTGAGTGGTTGTAATTACTTGATTTACTGTTTAGGTCTCAGACCTTCAATAATCTTAATATCTACCCAATGACTTTTTCCTACCCAATAAGTACTTCCATCTTCTCTAACCTTCTCCTCACTTCTCGAAAAAAACAGATATTTCCCATCGTTTGTCACATGTGCACCACTTTCTTGGTGTTCTGTGTTTATCTTATCTCCCATGTTCATTGCTGGTAACCAAGAACCATCTTTCGCTCTAAAACTAATATAGATTTCAGAACTACCATATCCACTATCTCTTTCAACATCCCATATCAAATAAGATTCATCGGGAGCAATGTGGGGGTGGGCAATCCATTTTCCTATGTTAATCGCTTTGCTCATTTTTTGCGGCTTTTCACGTTTGCCGTCTATCAGGCGTGAATAACGGATATAGCCATTACCTTCCCTATCCATAAAATCAAAATAATAAGTTCCTTTGTCTGAAACCGAAAGCCCCATAATACTGATATCTCCGAAAGGTGCATCAAGACTTTTTAGCTCTGACCAACCAGTCTCGGTTCTATCCCTATATTTATTTCCCTTGTACATAATAGTACCATCGCTAGAGTATCGTGGCGATTTTATATCGGTCTCAGATTCCTGCCCCCAACTATTATTTTCATATCTGATAACAAAAAATGTACGCTTTTTATATTTCCCATTCTTCCTAGTGAAATAGAACTCCTTCATATCTGGCGAAAACCTACCTCCTTCAAAACTCCCTTCTGGAGAAACAATCTCAGGAGCAAAAAGTTTAGGAATTAAGCTCGGTGGCTTTTCTCCAAAATAGCGATATTTTAAAGCAGGTAAATCATTTTGACTGTAACTGCTACTAATAGTGAGTACAAAAAACATTAAACTATAAACATGTTTCATCATTTATTTTTTCCTTAATTCTTTAAGCATATTTTTGGCATTGTCATTTTGAGGATCTAATTCAAGTGATTTAGTATAATTTAAAATTGCCAATTTCATTTTGCCCATCGTCTTACAAATTTCCCCATAACTATCGTACACATTAGCACTTTCAGGGTAGAGGATGGTGTTCACTTTTAATACATCGTGTGCAGCATTAATTAGATCTTTACTTAAAAAGCTATATCCTAAGCTATTTAAGTTATTCTCAAGAATGATAGAATTATTAGGGTCTTGTTTCTTTAAATTCCCATATATATCAAGTGCTTTTTCAAAGTTGCCATTTAGGAAAGGTTGCACATCTTTTTTCTTATATTTTACGACATAACTATCCCATTCGTAAGCATTGGCAACAGAGCGAAATACTTCAAAAACAAAACCTGAATGAGTGGAGTTGGTTAACACAACAACACCATAGCCTTTGTCTCTATGAGCTGTCATCCTACCATAAAACCCTGTACTCCATCCGTGGTGTTCAAAGTAGAATTCATCTTTCTTCTTATATGTTAAGAATCCTAGTGAATAGTTATACATCTCAAATGGTGTAAGCATTAATGCTGTCATGTCTTTTGATAAGCCTTTATTACTATTACCTTTTAGAGTTTGCTGTATGTTGATTACAAATTTTGCAAGATCCTCTGCATTTGTCCACAATCCGTTTGAAGCCAATTCCGGATAGGTATGTCTTTTACCTTTTACCATAGAACCATCTCGCAAATAACCCGTTGCTGCCATCTTTAATTGGTCTGTAGTAAGAGTTTGATTAAAGGTACTATTGGTCATTCCTAAAGGCTGAAAAACTAATTCATTCATAATCTCTGGAAATTTTTTGCCCTCAATATCCATCATCATTTGTTGAATGATAGAATAGCCACCGGCTGAAATCCAAAGACTTTCTTCAGGTACTTTATCTACAATGATTGGAATTGAATTGGCTGGAGAAGTTCCATTTAACACCTCTAAAAGTGTAGGTACAGGTAAATCTGTACTATATCCTCGAAATGCGTGCACGTTCATTCCAGCAGAATGATTCAAAAGATTTTTTATTGTGACTTTTTTTTCTTTGGTAAAATCATTCTCTGGCACTTTCCAAGAGTTTAAATAGTTGTTAACATTTTCATCTAAGCTTGCTTTCTTTTGCTCTACAAGACTTAATGCCCCATACGCAGTAACAGGCATTCCCATTGTTGATACTTGGAAAAGTGTTTTCTCAGTCACAGGAGATTTACTTTCCTTATCCATTACACCGAAACCTTTTGTCCACACAATTTTACCATTATGTATTACAGCAATACTAGCACCCGGAATTCCATAATGTTTCATACGTTCTTCTATAGACCATGTTGAATCACCCTCTACATATACCCCAGAGAAGAGACCCGTTTCTACCTTTTTAATTAATTCAATTGTAGCTTCTGTATTTGATTCTTCTGCACATGATTGAAACAGAATTATGATTAAGAAAACTGAGATAATATATTTTATAGTTATAAATTGTTTCATTGAACTCTTCTTTTAAATGTTTTGATTTTATTTCTATTAAGATGCTTTCATTCGAGATCATATGGCCTAAGTTTGGCTAATAGCCAACTTATGTCCCATTTTGATCTTCTTGTTTGATTATTCTTTGGGTCTGAGAGTCTCAATAAACTGAACATCCAACCAATAAGGGTTTCCTTCCCAATAAGTACTTCCATCTTCTCTAAGCTTTTTATCACCCCTCCAAAAAAATAAATATTTCCCATCAGGTGTCACTCTTGGGCGCTGTTCATAACCTGCTGTATTTATCTTATCGCCCATGTTAATTGCAGAACCCCATGAACCATCTTTCTTTCGAAAACTAATAAAGATATCAGGAGTACTTTGACCTTCTATTTCAGCATCCCACATTAAATAGGATTCATCTGGAGCAATGAAGGGGTGAGCAATATATTTCCCTGTGTTAATCGATTCGTTCATTTTTATAGGGGTTTCATATTTACCGTTTATAAGACGTGAATAACTCATATGACCAGTGCCGCCTTTTTGGAAATCTATAAAGTAAAAATAATAAGTTCCTTTAGGGGAGATGGTTAAACCAGTGATGGGAATGTCTTTGAACATTTCATGCCTTCTCATCTCAGATTTTGCAGGGTGGAATCGTTCCTGATATTTACTTCTATCGGCTGGCAAGATAGACTTCCTGCTCCATGTATTATTTTTGTATTGCATAACAAACAATGTGGATTGTTTATATTTTCCACCAGACCTCTTGAATTCAAACTCCGTCATATCTGGTAAAAACGTTACAACTGTTTCTTTATACTTTTCGGTTGCAATAATTCCAGGAGCAAACAATTCAGGAATTAAGCCTGGTAGCTTTTGATTAAAATAGCGATCTTCTAAGTGTGGAAAATCACCAACTTTTATCAAGTCTGATAACCAATACATACTCCGGATTGCAGTCATAGGCATTGCTGTTTGATGGTTACCTTCAACGACAATATGTTGTAAGGTTAAACTCTCATCGTTTATACTTTTAAGCATGGTAATAAATTTTTCGAAATGAGGGGTATCTTTCTCCTCCAATATGCCATATGAAATAAAAACATTTGCGTTCAGTTTTTTTCGCTCTTCAGCAGTAGTAGACTCAAGTTTATAAATTTTCTGTATAACTTCATGATCAACACCAAGAGCTGGACTACCAAGAATGAAATTTTTAAAGGTATTGGGGTGATTCGATAATATGTAAGCACCAACTAAAGCACCGGCAGAATATCCAAAATAGGTACGTCTGTTAGCATCAGCACGGTACTTGCTTTCTATCACCTTAAAGGCATCGTTACGAAGAAAGTTCACATAACTATCCAAATTCCCAAAGTTTATTCCTTTTGACCAGGTAAGCCCAACTATAATAATGTCTTTTATAAGAATTTCAGAGAGCGCAGATAATATCTCGATATGTTCTTTCGGAAAAGTAAAATAGATTACAGGGTATTTTAAATCTGTGTTTTTTTTATATCCAACCGGCAGTTTTATGTAAAGTGTATTTAGTGCATCTGTTTCAGAATTACTGATCTGAATGACCTGAGTTCTGGGCATTTCATATGCATTTGCTGTATTATCGTTTGTACTATTTTCTTGAGCATAGACTGTGTTAAGCAATAAAACACATGTCAATATTAATAATTTCGTTGTTTTCATATTTTCTTCCTTTAGGTTTTACTTTTGTCTACGATGATGCACTTTTTATATAGTTTATTCTTTGGGTCTTAGATTCTCAATAATCTGAGCATCCACCCAGAATACATCTCCTTTTCCTGTGCTAGCAGGGCTAAAAAAGAAAAGATATTTTCCATCTGGCGTTACGTATCCTCCACGTTGTGAGGTACTTGTATTTATCTTGCTTCCTAAGTTAATGGCAGCTCCCCAAGAGCCGTTTTCCTGCCGAAAACTAACGTAGATATCACTACCACCATAGCCAGTATCTCTTGTACTATCCCACAAAATATAGGACTCATCAGGTGCAATGAAAGGATGGACGTTCTGTTTTCCGGTATTTATCTCTTTACTAAGTGGCTTCGGGACTTCACGTTCACCATTTATCAGTCGAGAATATCGAAGAACAAAATTTCCATCTTTAGCGAATTCATCAAAAACATAAGTTCCTTTGGACGAACTCGTAAGGCGCATGATGTCGATGTCTTCAAACGCAGAGCCAAGACTTTTTAACTCTGACCATCCATCATCGGTTCGCTCCCTATATTGGTTTGTATAAAACATAGTTTTACCATCAGGAGAGATCTCCCCACTCACCCCGTGTTCCGTTTCTGACTCGTGCCATCGATTATTCTCGAATTTAAAAACCAAATACGAATTTTTT
>JABSPL010000204.1 GCA_013215105.1 Flavobacteriaceae bacterium | reverse complement strand
TCATTATTCTCGTTACATAAATTCATATCAGCAATCTTTTTGTTTATTTCAAACTCTTCTACTACTATTTTAAATTCTTGAATTATATAACAACTTTTATTATAAATACTTTCAATTCTAGTATACACATCCGAATTAGTAGCTTCATACACATCATATAACGAGTTTTTAGAACTATCAGCATCTTCTAAACTTAAATGAAAACTTACCTTTACATCTAATTCCTCTTGGTCAAATATAGATTTTCGTTGATCTGCGAAGTTGAATTCAGCCTTCCCTAAACCTTCGTAATCACAAGAATGAATATCGCTTATAGATACGCTATTAGGAGAATAAAAAACTCTAATTTCAAAAAAGTTTATAGAATAACAATCTTTATTATCTTCAGAATTTATTCTACACCATATAGTCGAACTGATAGAACTATAATATATTTCAGGTATAATACCAGTAAAGACTTCAGCGTCTTCTCTACTCAAATGATATGTAATATTAGTATTTGGTTCAGATATTTTTATAAGATTAGAATTTCTAGTGAAATCAAAAAAAGCTATTCCATTGTCATCTCTACAGCTACTGAAATCTATCAAATCTAAAGTTAAAGGACTTCCAGAAACTACAAAATAAAAGCTACTTATATCATAACACCCTGACCTACTATTAGATAGTCTTACCCAAATTTTCTTTTTCCCTCCAGATTTATATTCTCCAGAAATACTACTTACTTCATTAATAGCATCATCTTCAGTCGTGTAGTAGCTTACTTCCATATCATCTTCTGAAAAATTTTCGTAGTATGATTGCAATGAGTCTAAATACAATATTTCAGAGCCATCTCTGTTGATATCACAGGTGAAAATATTTTCTGGTAAATTAGATATAGGAGGGCCTAGAATTGTTAGCTTTATCTTTTCTACCCCATAACATCCTCCTAACGTATTTTCAATACCTACCCATATTTCACTGTCATCACTTATTTTTATACTTTCTATTTTGTTAATTTTACTATTAGCATCTGACTCAGACATATATAATTCTATCTCTATTTTACTTCTATTGTCTTTTAATTTAATTTTATATTCTAATAGATCATAGTCGATTTCAATATTTTTACTACCACATAAAAACAACTCTTCTTGTGATATTTCTAAATCATATAGTCTTACTCCTACATATTGTTTTGCAGAGTCTCCTGTACTATTATTCTTGAATTCAGCCATATAATCTCCCCCTTTAGTAGCAGTATATGATACCCCTTTAGCTCCAGGTATTAGATCATAACTACTAGCTCCTATTTCGCTTCTTAACCAGGAAATCTCACTAAAAGGAACACTTTCAGTGCCTCCTCCTGGTTTGTTTCTTGAAATAAGTGTTTCTATAAGAAAGTCCTTATTAGGAAAAGAAAGCTCTACACTATCATTATCACATATTTTCTTGTTATCTCCCAACGTAAAAAAAATATCACAATCGGTTGTAGCCACACTACCAGAAGTTTCATCTATAGATATAAAGCCTGGGTCTTTAGAGAAGTTAGTGACAAGCAATAGGTATATCTCACCTACTTTAGTATCTGTCAAATTGCAATATTCTACAGATGATATAGAATAACTATGATCTTGTATGTCTTTAGGATATAGACCATCTAAACAAATATTGTCAAGACTGTCATACGGCCCCCAGCATACAAAATCTATATCTGAAGGTGTTCCTGAACGTGCAAATTTAGTCCATTGTTC
>JABSPL010000203.1 GCA_013215105.1 Flavobacteriaceae bacterium | reverse complement strand
TTTTTTACTTTGAACATCTTTACGGTTGAAATATGTTTGATAAAAGTTAATATTAGTTGTCAGGTTGTTTTACTAGTTCAGATAGGAGTTTATGTATAACGTGTATATAAATGCAATATTGCAAGTATTTGACCCTCCTGCACCAAATGTTAAATACGCTATTATTATAAAAATTTTAAAAGATGAAAAATTTATTATTAGGACTAGTATTTGTTTTTACTTGTTCATTGAGCTTCGCTGGTAGTGAAGTTAGTACGGTTGAGGGAGTTGAAGAGGTGGTTAGCTATAGGTGTTTTGAAAAAGCCGATGCCGATGCAACTAGATTGGGAAGTGAATATGGACTATCGTACTACGAAGAGTACGAGTTGTTTAATACACTGTATGACGCATGTAACAGAAAGGAATTAACTCAAGCACCTTAAAAGGAAGTGAAATGATTTATCTCCTCGATATATATTGAGGAGATAAATTTCACAATAATATAGGAGTTTAAGTACAATGAGTACATTATGCAATATTGCAAGTACTTGACCCTCTTTTACTAAATGTTAAATACGGATTATTATTATTATTATTATAAAAATCTTAAATATCCTATAAATATACTTGAGAAAATTTTAAATTTTCTAATTATTAAATGAGTATTATATTCATTAGGAGTGTTTCTAATGGGCATAATAAAAAATAAATATAAAATTAAACAAAAATGAAAAAACTAATAATAGTAGCTGTACTAATATTCACGAGTAGTGTCTATTCGCAAGCATTCGAAAATGGAAGAATAACATATCAAATATTTAATAACCTAAAGGTAGATGGAAATGAAGAAGAAAGTGTATCTAACTTATTAAAGGAGTTTGCTGAAGTGTATTATCATTTATCTTTTTCAGGGAGTAAAGCTATGTTCGAAAAGGAAGATACAATGTCAGAAAAGAAAAGTCTTATGGAAATATTTGCAGGTTCGAGTGTTTATTATACAGATATAGAAGACAAGCAAGTTTTAAGAGAAGCACCTCTTTTAGATAATAATTATACTATAGATTTTCCTTTTCCTGAGTGGGAGATGAGTCAAGAGACAAGAAAAATAGGAAATTATATCTGCTATAAAGCAACTACAATAGATATAGTTTATAGGAGAGGAAGGATTATAGAAAAAGAAATAATAGTTTGGTATACTCCTAGTGTGCCTATTAGTTTTGGGTTAAAACAATTTAGTGGTTTGCCAGGGCTTATAGTTGAAATGTCGGCTAATCATATTATTTTTAAACTTAAAAAAATAAAACTAAACATAAAAAAAGGAGTGAAAATAAAAACTCCTAAAGTGAAAGAATTAATTTCTATGGAAGAATATAGTGAGAAAGTAGCGAAGATCTCAAGGGAAGAAATAAAGAAAAGGAAGAAAAGGAAGGAAAGAGAACTGAAAAAATAGCCTATGAGATACACGTTATTTTTGTTTTTGATGAGCCTTATGGTTTATTCACAAGACAAAACAACTATGGAAGGGAAGGTAAAGGATAGTTTGGGAGTGACTATGTCTTATGTTAATATAATAGTTAAGCCGCAAGACCAAAGTAAAAACTTGAAGTTTGCTATAAGCGATTCGGAAGGTTACTATAGGTTGTCTATTGATAAAAACGAATTGTACTCGGTAAGTATTAGTTATATGGGTTATGAAACTGTAGAGTATGAATTATTGACTGATAAAGATTTTATAACTAAGGATTTCGAACTAAAAGAATCGGAAGAAATGTTAGGGGAAATAGTTATAGATATACCTATAAGCGTGAGAGGGGATACTATAACGTATAATACAGGTAGTTTTGTTAACAGTAAACAGCGTAAACTGAAAGATGTGCTTAAAGAATTGCCAGGGATAGAGGTGGATAGCAAAGGAGGTGTTACTTTTCAGGGGAGGAAGGTGACTGATATGTTGGTAGAAGGTAAAAAGTTTTTTGGAGGAGATACTAAACTAGCTGTCGAAAATATACCAGGAGATGCTATTGATAAAGTTCAGGTAATAGAAAATTATAATGACGTTTCTTTTCTTAAAAGTGTGTCCGATGGAGATGCTATAGCTATGAATATAATATTGAAAGAAGATAAGAAGAATTTTGCTTTTGGGGATTTGGAAGTTAGTAAGGGAAATAAGGATTATTATAAAACACATTCCAATTTGTTTTATTTCTCTCCTAAGACCAAAGTTAACTTTATAGGAGATATAAACAATATAGGTGAAAAATCATTTACTTATATGGATTATAGAAATTTTTTGGGAGGTATTAATATAGTGTTTAGTGATGATTTTGATTGGGGTAGGGGTGATTTTAGTCAGTTTATGCAGAGTAAAGAAATAACTAATGGAAGTCAGAAATTTGCTGGTTTCAATATAATAAGGAGTAGTAATGCTAAGCTTGATGTATCGGCTTATATAATATTATCAAAAACAAATACAGATAGTTTTGTCGAGAAAATAAGTGATTATACTTCTTTTGTAGAAGAGAGTAGTAATAAAAGCTCTGTTGATGATTGGTTAGCTATGGCAAAGTTGAGTATAGAGTACAAACCAAGTTATAGAGAGAAATTGAATATAAGAACTCAGGTAAAAATACTTGATAACAGTTATATTGATAATAAAAATTCGGTTATAGATATGTCGAATAATTTTATAGAAGGTAAAAAAGACTTCGAAGAAAAATATATAAATCAGAATATAGAATGGCATAAGAAAACTTCGGATATACATACTATATCTTCGATATTGAATTATTCTTTTAGGTCAGGAATTGATAAGTCGGTTTGGGCTAGTGAAGGTTTTTCTTTTCATAGTTTAGTTCCTATGGATTATAGACAAGAGACAGCCGTTTTGGATCAGTTAAAAGATAAGAGTACACATAATTTGGATTTTGTATTGAAGAGTTTCTGGAAAATAAACCCTAAAAACCATATATACATAACTTTTGGAAATAAATTTATAAAAGAGAAATTGATAACAGGAGTTAGTCAGATTTTAGATAGTGGAGTGTTTAGTAGTTTTGATAATAGTGGTTTTGATAACAATATAGACTATGATATTAACGATATGTTTATGGGTTTGAAATACAAATTCAAAACAGGTATTTGTATTTTCTCTCAAGGTTTAAGTTTTCATAATTATAAATGGAATATAGAACAAGAGAATATTCTGTCTAAAAATAAATGGGTTTTATTGCCTTATTTCAAAGCTAAAATAAAGTTTAATAGTTCAAAATCAATAGACATAAAGTATGATATAAACACAAAATTTTCAGATATAAATAGCTTGACAGATAACTACTATTTGACTTCATATAATTCGGTTTTTAGAGGTGATAAGAATATTAGTAATTCTAAATATCATAATGTGAATTTTAAATATAAAACATACAATTTATATAGGCACTTTAGTCTTTATTTCAATGCTAATTATAAGAAAGCAGTCAAAGCAGTTAGGACAGTTGTAGAGTTTGAAGGTCAGAATGCGTTTACTACGGTTAAGTTGTTTGATAACCCTTCAGAAAGTATATATACTAATGTGTTTATGAGGAAGAAAATAAATATAATCCAATTAATTTCTAGTTTAGGTTTTTCCAAATACAAATACTATCAGGAAACAGACGGTGTTATTAGTTCTAGCGAGAGTGTTAAATATAATTATAGGTTAGAGATTAAATTAGATTTGGATATAGAAAACACACCCATAATTAAACTAGGAATGAAGCAGTCTATATCTAGTTATACTTCGGGAGGTGTGGTTAATGAGTTCAAAACTACTAGCCCTTATATTAATATAGATTACGATTTTCTGAATTCATTTGTTTTTAGTTTCGATTATAAAAACAATAATTATACAAATGTACAGCAAGGGCAAGATGATAATTATGAGATAGCTAATACTAAATTGTCGTATTCCAAAGAAGATAGTGCGTGGAGTCTTAGAATTGCTGTTAATAATATATTAGACTCTAGGTTTAAGAAATCTAATAGTTTTAGTGGGTATTTGATTTCAGATACTAGAACTTATATATTGCCGAGGGTTGTTCTGTTTGGGCTTATTTATAGTTTATAGAGAGTTGTTTAGGCTTTATATTT
>JABSPL010000202.1 GCA_013215105.1 Flavobacteriaceae bacterium | reverse complement strand
TATCTATATGACTAAAAATAGTAACTCGTCGTTCCTCCTCAGACACTCTATTTTCTTAACGTCATATAACTACCAGTAAGCTTACGGTTTTATGACTAAGGGCAGTTTTTTAGTTCTCTCCTAATAAGACGTTCCTCTTTAAAACAAATTAACTAAATGTCTCTGTAAAAACAAAACTCCTTTAGTAAGTAATGCCTTCAAGAAATACTCGTAGTGTTTCAGTTTATAAATACATTCTCAATACTTTTTTTCTATTCTTTTTGCATTGGCAAAAAAGAAATCGACGAAGGAGATTCACGAACACCCCTAAAATAGAAAAGAAGTAAGTAAACAAAAACCCTAGCCTTGTAGCCAAAAACCTATCTTAAAGCTATCGTAATGTCTATTATGACCCTTTATCACAATTTCATTTAACTTTACTGTTCCCCCACAACAATCGGTCTTACCTCCTGTTATATAGTTTATCAAACAAGTTATAACTACCTACAATCACAGCAATCATACATAACATAATCGTTATCTGATTACCTTTTGAATCCCTTGCCTTTATAAATCCTGCTACAATAAACAGAGAGAATATTACTATAAGGAAATAATAGAAGAAATATATACTGCTCATTATGTTAATTATTTACTAGGCTTTATATCTATATCCGCCAAGTTCTTAATTCTAAGTATAGAGTTAGTATATACCTTTTTCTCATAATAACCAGCAATCCATCTATCTCCATAATCGTCAACATATATGAGCTTAATATAAAAGTTTCCATCACTATACTCAAGTATAATAAAAGTGTAATTAACACCCTTATAGACTATTTCTATATCGTAATAACTTTTTAAAGCTCTTCTTTTAAATAATGAAATATAAACAGGTTCTATTCTCTGAAGTTCTACAATAACCTTATCTATTTTGACTCTATCATTTATTATAATAGAGTCTTTAATAGGATTACGCTCAAACATATCTACATATAAATGTATCTCATTTATAGAGCTAGCATCTATAGATTGAAATTCAGAATGATATTCCAACAAACTATCTAGGCTAGGTCCGTTATACAGCTTATCATATAAATTATAAGAACCTACAACTATAGCTATAATACACGCCATGATAACCTGCTCATTCTTTTTTGAATACCTTATTTTTATAAGTCCGACTATGATTAGCATAGAGAATATTACTATAAGAAAACAATAGAAAAAGTATATATTACTCATAATGTTATTGATTTAATCATCAGGTTTAACATCTATATCCGCCAAGTTCTTAATTCTAAGGATTGAATTAGTATAAACCTTCTTCTTATATAGACCAGCAGTATGCTTACCTCCCCTACTATCAATGTAATTAAGATCAATATGAAAATTACCATCAGTATATTCATCTATAGTAAAATAATATTTCATACTATCAGAGATAATCTCTATGTCACACGAACTGATTATAGATCTCCTTCCTGATGATATTCCATAAATAGGTTTAATATCATTAAGATTGGATATAATACTATTTATCTTATTCTTTTCTTTTATTATAATTGTCTCTTTTATTGTTTTACGTTCAACTATATCTACATACAAGATTATTTCACCTATAGAATCTATATTTATAGATTGAAATTCAGAATAGTACTCCAACAAACTACTTAGGCTAGGCCCGTTATATAGTTTATCAAACAGGTTATAACTACCTACAATCACAGCAATCATACATAACATAATAGTTATTTGATTACCTTTTGAGCTCTTTGCTTTTAAAAACCCTGCTACAATAAGAAGAGAGAATATTACTATAAGGAAATAATAGAAGAAATATATACTGTTCATGATATTATTGATTAAATATTGTAGTATTAGTAACTCCTGTAGAAATACCAGTATCAGGAGTTGACAATCCTACTCCAAAACCCCAATAAGCTTCTGCATCGATATAGTTAAACGACAAACCACTAGGAATTCCAAATGTAATAATAGGTATAGTAATTGCAGCGTTTAGCTCATCTCCTGCAAAATCTTTAAGTCTAATATGTCTATCATGATTTTTACCGTAGAAAACGTTTACATTAACCCCTACAGAGACTCTAGTAGGCACTATACCTATAGAACTTTGCCCTCCTAAACTAGCACCAAATGAACTATTTCCGTCGCTATCAATAAAATTACTAAAACTAAACACCCCATCTCCAGAGACTGCCCCAGAGCCAAACGCTCCTCCATTAAATTCTATGTTTGTTTCCATACCATCTGGGAGTGCTTTATAAGCATAATTATAAGTCATATTTCTCGCATTTGAATATGCTGAATTAAGCTTTAAATTCTTTTCAGATATGTTTTTTAATATATTTCTCTGTCAATCTTTATATCATAATCATACTCAGTAGTATAGTAAGTTGCTATCAGATGACCATTTTTATCTCTAAATCTAATATCATCATCCATCCCACCATCAGGATCAACCCTACTAATAGGATTATTCCCCATACCCAAATAAGGACTAGAATACTGCCCTGCAGGATCAGTAGTAAGCCATCTACCTATTCTACCATCCCATAACCTTAACTCAAAAGCTTCTTTACCTGTTTCTGTGTCTTTTTCCTGCCCTTGGTATGCGTACCTATAATGTTCATCACCAAAGTTATGTTTCCCTGGCATAGCCATACCAAACGGGTAGTAGGCTGTAGTTATACTTGGTGTAGTATCAGTAGTTAAACTATGTAATGATATTTAAAGAATAGTTAACATTTCTGTTTATAACTTGATATCAATTAATACCAAACATTTCGTTTAGGATATCTATCCTATCTCTGTCAGTATTTAATAATTCTAGCATATATTCGAGTACATTTCTTTCATGTATTTCTACGTATATAGAATCTTTTTGCTTTATTTTATTAATAGTAGATTCTTTTCCATTCACAAAAAAATCTGAAGCAATATAGTAATAAAAAATATTGAAATTTTCTTTGTTGAAATTTTCTTTTTTCAACTTATCATATAAATTATTCATTTTCTCTCTTCCTTTAGCTTCATCTCCCAGTTTTATATCTATTAAAGCAGACAAGGGATAAAGGCTATAATCATTATTTAGAACTGATAAACTTTTTAATTCTTCATTAACTTCCCTATATCTACCTAGTCTTAAAAGAAATTTCATTTTTTCAAATCTATAATTTTGATTAATTGAATCGCATTTTATTGCTTCATTAATATGAATAATAGCCATTTTATTATTCATTCCATTATAAGCTTTTAAAAAAAGACTATATTTTTTTTCACATTCAATGTTTTCCCCTCCTATATTACAGCTACTTAAAAATAAAAGTATTAATATTATGATATAATTATTTTTTGACATAATTTAAAAAAATGAGTTACTATTAATACCTAACTTCTTACTACTACCATTCTGACCTAAAGTTATATCTAAAACTCCAGAAATAGATGGTCTGGGAACACCCTTACTTTGATATGCATGTGATAAATGATAATATTTTCTTAAAGGTATGATTAAAGAGGAACTTCCAGTAACTACAGAGGCCCCTTCTGGATATATGACATCTATATTAGTAGTTCTCAAACTAGCTGTAAACATAGGGCTTTTACCTGTTAAAGGACTTGTTTTTGTGTAAGCAGATGTATATCCCGTAATACTCTTAATAGAAATCCCTGGAGCAAAAATTGTGACAGCTAGAGAAGTATTAAGATTTATTCCAGTTATTGAAGTTTTCCCATCTATCCTATCTAAACCATATTCACCTGAATTAGATAAAGAAAAGCCTACATCTGTTAAACCTGTTGTTTTTAACACAATCGGTACAGGGATACCAATTACTCCTCTTCTACCTTTCCCACTAAAGATTGTATAATCCATGTTTTTAAAACTAAATATACTGGAATATAAACCTAAGTAATCTGCAACATCATTTAAAGTAGCACCAACATTTTCCCATTTACCTTGTCCATTCTCAAATGAAGAGGCTGTATTATCATGCCAAACTATATCTCCTTGTGCGTTTTTATACCAATCTTTAGAATATCCACCATCAGGATCCATCATGGATATAGGATTATTCCCCATACCCAAATAAGGACTAGCATACTGCCCTGCAGGGTCAGTAGTCAACCACCTACCTATTCTACCATCCCAAAGCCTTAACTCAAAAGCCTCCTTACCTGTTTCTGTGTCTTTTTCTTGTCCTTAATAAGCTTTATTCTATTCTTTTTGCATTGGCAAAAAAGAAACAAAAACCCTAGCCTTGTAGTTTAAAAGCTACCTTAAAGCAGCCTTATTACTAAAAAACTTAACTCGTCGTGCCTCCTCAAGCAAAAGTTTTTCTTACGCCATAAGACCACTGTAAGCTTACCCTTTTAAACTAAGGGCAATTTTTTAGTTCTTTCCTAAGAAGGAGTTCTGTTTTAAAACAAATTAACTAAATGTCTCTGTAAAAACAAAACTCCTTTAGTAAGTAATGCCTTCAAAAAATACTCGTAGTGTTTCAGTGCCTAAAACCGTAGTAAAAATATCTGTTTGAGTGAAACGAGTTCTATTTTTATAGGTTTTTGGTGCTAGAAATACAGACTATTTTTTAACAGGCTAGATTTTTTTGTTACTTTTTTCAGCGATGGAAAAAAGTAAAAGGAAGTTAATATGAATAAAAATGAATCCACATTAGTGAATTAAACACATCACATACTTCTTATAATTGTAGTCAAAACATAGGGTCATCATAAATTATAGATATTATATATATCACCATAAATACAAATAAGAAACCTACTAAATAAGAGTACTTACTATCTTTACTTTCTCTATAAGAGCCTTTAAAACCTTTACACACCCAAATTACTAAACCTCCTATATCTTCAAAAACATATCCTCCTCCCATATATTATTGTTTAAATGACTCCTTAGATGTTGTTACTGTTTCGTGCTAAAGATAGTAAATTACCAAAAACTCTCAGGTTCAATTAAATCATCAATGCCTAACTGATAAAGTATTTCATTTTCAAACTCTTTAATCTGTTTTCTGTTTTCAGACCAAGTGAAATCTTTATTAATACGTCTCCAGCTACCTAAAACTGAATGTTTATTTACACTTACAAAAGCTAATTTTGTTTTTCTTTCAGATATTTTACTAACCCATATATGTAATATTCTATCTTTTTTCAAATTCTTAAAGTAAATATGATACCAATGGGAACTCCTTCTGTCAGTAAGGCTATATTCTAAACCCATAATGTATTCTGTATTACTCTCTTTAAATTTATTTATAACTTCAATTAATTCTTCTTCAGATAAATTAATCTTATATGTCTCAGCATAGGGATAACTTCCTGGTGCAAAATTACAAGAATTAAATAAAAGTAAAAAGAGACATAACTTAATGATATTTTTCATGATTATTAGTTTATCCACTTGGTGGATTAGTATTTGCTTTGTAAGTATAACTTAAGTTATCCATTGAGTTGTTTGTAGCATCGTTGCTATTTAGAATTTAAGACAAGTCTAATAGTTTTCCTTGTTTCTTTAATTTTCTTTCCTTTATAATATGAAATAAAATAGTAATCATTGACATGATAGGAACGTAATACCAACCTTTATTGTATATGATTACAATTAAATCTACAACTAACATAAGTATTACATATATGTACCAAGATGATTTATTATAAAATCCGCATCTTTCTAAATACATACATGTATTAGAGAGTAACTTATTCTTTAGATAATTTAAATTAATTTTATTATTTATAAAATCACGATCTTCACTTAATAAAGTGTCTACATAAATTAGTATAAATAACTTATGTTCTCTCATTTTAGATATAGGTTTTCTTAATTCTATAAATTTAGCCATAATTTTAAGGGTTTCGTAAGAGATAATCCTTAATTCATTTTGGTTATATTTCTCTTCCAAAACAATCAGCTTCTCATCTAATAAACTTATAAATTCACAATCAAGTTTATCTTTATCATACTTATTAACTACCTCCATGTACCACCTGCTTTTTTATTTATTGACATAACTTTATCTGTCATATATAATAAATTTTCCGAATTAATAATATAATGCTCTTTCATCATAAATTTCAATGTTTTAGATTTTAGGTTATACTTAATAACAGACCTCTTTAGAGAAAAAGATAATTTAGGCACTATTTTAGATGTTGAATAGTTTATCAATCTTCTCTTACCATTATTCAAGTTACTATTTAACGTAGTTCCAATAGAAGTAACAACATCATCTATACCGCCATAAGCTTTACTAACAGTCCTAGAAACTGTCCTAGCCGAATTAGTAGCCGCTCCATATCCAAAACCAGAACCCATCATTCCAACACTAGCTCCTGCTTTATACACAGAACCTATACGTCCCCGCATTACTTCTCTAGAAGCTTCATGCCAATCTCTTCTTTTAATTCTAGACAACTGTCTACTAAGACTTCCTCCTTGAAAATTGAATGAGCTTCTAGACATTATTTCCATATCCCAACTATCAAGATTGCTCATAGTCATACCATTACTGCCAAATACCATATCAACACCCATACTGCTATCTCCCAATTCTATACCATACTTATATATCCCTCCTGCTACATCACTAGTAAATCTTTCTCCTTTAAAACCGTTAAAAGCCCAAGCTATCCATTGTCCAGCCTTAGTACTCCAACCCCCATCAGGATCCATCATGGATATAGGATTATTCCCCATACCCAAATAAGGACTAGCATACTGCCCTGCAGGATCAGTAGTAAGCCATCTACCTAGTCTACCATCCCATAGCCTTAACTCAAAAGCCTCCTTACCAGTCTCACTGTCTTTTTCTTGTCCTTGGTAGTTATATCTATAAACCTCACCACCAATTCTAGTCCTGTTAGGCATAGCCATACCAAAAGGGTAGTAGTCTGTAGTTATACTTGGTGTAGTATCAGTAGTTAAACTATGTAACGATTTTCTATTCTTAAATATCATCCAATTCATTAACTAATCCTTTTGCTATTAAGACATCTATCAAATCATCCATATTTGATTTAATTACATTAAAACTTGGTGATTTAAAATTATATAAATGGAAATAGACAACAGCATCTAAATAAAATGATAGGTTTATCTTACCATACTTCTTGTTCAAATAGTCTTTCTTATTAATTAATTCACTTTCATTAAGCTTAGCATTATAGTCTATTGTTATTTGAACACTAGGTTTTAACCCTATACTTATCAAATTATATTTTATTTGGCATTTCACCCCTCTATATATACCAGAAAAAACTTTACGCGTTTCACGCAATAAACCAAGTTTTAGAATGCTATCTATTATACTTTTATTCATAAACTAGTTATTATTAATGTGATCTCTCAATATATTTCCATTATTAGGGTTATTCATATTTAGCATTATTTCAGGAAGATTTATAACATTATCTTGGCTAGAACTATTTAAGCTATTAAAATCTAAGAACATATTAAAATTTATGAAATCAAAAGATGAATTAATTGCAGCCGCACCAATATTAGGAGACTTATAAAAGCTATTTACAAATGAATTAGAGCTACCTCCCCAATATTGATTCATTGCTTTGTAATTTAATCTTTGAAAATATTGACCTCCAATCCCAAATGTTAATCCTGTTACAGCTCCTTTTAACATAGAATTGGAGAAATTGTACTCTGACGATCTTAATACATTCCCTCCATTGTTATGTATGTCAATTGCTTGGTCTGTTAAATCAGAAACTGTTGAAATAGCTCCTGCACTTAAAGCGGAACCTATTAATCTTGTACCAACTCCTCCGATAGCACCTGTAGCTGAAATGGGTAATGCAGCTATGGCAGCACCTGTTCCCGCTCCTAATGCTATTTTACTCCAAGTTCTTCCACTATACCAATCTATATCTCCTGGTTCAAGAGCTAATAGTATTCCTGAAGCAACACCTCCTATTATAGCTCCAGCTAAAATATGCACCCATCCTCCATCAGAATCAGTATACATTACAGGATTATTCCCCATTCCCAAATAAGGTGAATAGAATTGACCATAAGGATCAGTAGTAAGCCACCTACCAATTCTACTATCCCATAACCTTAACTCAAAAGCTTCTTTTCCAGTCTCACTATCTTTTTCTTGTCCTTGGTAGTTATATCTATAAAGCTCTCCTCCTATACGGGTACGTTCAGGCATAGCCATACCAAAAGGGTAGTAGTCTGTTGCAGTTGCTGGGCTGGTGTCTGCTCTTGCTATTACTGCTCTTACGTTTCCTAAATGGTCGGTAAGTTGGTAGTTATAAACTCCCGCCCCTCCTGCTGAGGAGTTCTTATAGAAAACCCCCAACCTACTAGAACCATACAATGGGTGTTCCTTCAAAGTATTATCCTTATATATTGCCATTACACTACCGCTTGCATCACGTATATAATATCTAGTTTGTCCTCCTGTCTCAAGCATTACCTGTTTACTTATTAATTTTTACAAAATAATTATACTGACTAACATCAAGAACTGTGTTTCCATATAGATTAATATGTGGATTAAATGACATATCCGTAATCCTCGCGCTTGGAACCTCTTTTGAATTAATTATTAATTCCTCTGAATATATTCTATGATAAAAATTATCTAAAATTAACCTACTTCCTGAAGAACTCCAAGTATCTATATTTTCATATATTATTTTATTCGTAGTCTTTAACCTTAGTACTCTACGGTATGAATTATCTTTCGATAAAACCAAAGAGTCAACAATATATTTGTATTCAAAAGAATAAGACCCTGTTAATTCTCCTTTTGGCACATCAAAGTAACAAGAACACAGTAATAACAATGATATGGCTAATGTGATTTTTCTCATATTTATTAAGTTAATGGTTTATAAAAAACATATAGGTTTGCCTTGTATTACCCAAAGAATTAAGTATTCTATAAGGGCTTCTTCCATGGTTCCCATATTCTGAATCACCTGACAAAAAAGACATTAATTTCAACCCTTCACCTAGCTTTCCCACTGGTACTGCCAGTTATTTCTGTTAAACCTGCGGTGTTGTAGCTGTATCTTACGCTATCTTGCAGGTTAGATACTAATTGACCTATTTTGTTATGAGTGTAGTTATCAGTCGACTGTGTTTTTATATCGTCTAAACCAGTCTCAGCTATCGCATGGTCAGTCACATGGCTTAACTTGTTAGTGTTTGGTTTGTAATGGTATGTTAACCTATCTATAGAGTTATATCTAGAGTCGTTACTATTTCTGTTCAAAGATAGTAAATTACCGTTAAGGTCATAGCTTAAACCGTAAACATTGTAAGGACTTGTAGTGTTTATCTTATATTAATTAAATATTATATGTCTCAAGTGGTTTTTGTCATTATATTACCCATTTTATCATAAGTTACATCGCTCAGGTCGTACCTGCCTGTATCGTCTGTTGCAGTTTTTATACGGTTCAAAGCATCGTAAGTATAGGTATAACTGCTGCTTACTGGGTTTTCGCTATTGTCAGGGTTCAGTGGGTTTATACGATGACTCTCTCCTTTTCTCTTTCTAGAGGCATCTATTTAATTTATTTTTTAAATATTTTCAAATAGCTACACTTTTTTTACGCTTTTTATTGAACAAATACCAACCTAACCATAGAGTTGCCGAAACTCCTATTGCGGTATATATGGCTGGCTTAGGATTTTCTAACGAACTAACAGAGCCTGCATAAGATATTATAATAACATAAGGAACACTACTTAACAGCCAAGATGATACAAATTTGGCAAATTTCATATTGGTCATACCCGCCAAACAAGCCGTAACTTCAGGTAAAATAGGCATGGCTCGTGACAATAAAATCATGATAAATCCATGCTGTATAAATGTCTGTTTTGCTTCTTTACGGGCTTCTTCTTTTTTTAATAAAAATTTAAATATTTTCTCCCCAAAGGCATTACTTAACCCATAGCCAGTAAGCCCAGACAGTGTCAAACCTATCAGTGAACTAATAGCCCCGTATTGGAATCCTAAAAAATACCCCGATAATGTTATCACCGTTAATGTAGGTATGGCAATAAATAAATCGGAAAACAATAATAGCACAACTATACCTCCCATATAATAAGGTGATAATTCTTTGGCTTGCAAAAACCATGCTTTTATCTGTTCTACACTCAAAACTCCTGTAATCTTTACCAATATGAATGTTAAGGCAAAGAAAGAAGCTATAATTAATATGATTTTAATAAGATGTTTCATGTTATTGTTTTTTTGATGTTCCTTTCATAATATTATCGGCTATTGTAGGACTAATTCTGTTTATTATTTTCAAAAGCTTTACCTTACCTATGCTTACCTCGTACTTGTTGTTTTCAAAAGCTTTTATAAATTCCTCTACCAATTCTTGTGGCGATATTTTATCCTTACCTCTTCCTTGAGTCATAGTAGTTTCGACCAAAGGCGGGATTATTTCGAATACCTTTACTTTTTCTAGTTGGTAGCGTAATGATTTGGAAAATATATGTATTCCTGCCTTGGTGGCACAATACACAGGGGCTTCTGCCTTGGGAACTATTGCCAAACCCGAAGATATATTAACAATAGCCGAATTATCATTATCCTCTAATATTGGTAGTAAAAGAGATATTAGTTTAAGAGGAGCTAGTAAGTTTACATTTACTTCGTGCTCTACTTTGTTGAGTAATTGGTGTTCTTCCGAAAAATTATAATTGTACTGAATCCCCGCATTATTAATCAATATATTCAGGTCTTTATGCTCTTGTTCTATAAACAGGGTCAATTTATCTAGCTCTTGTTGGCTTGACACATCACAGCTAAAAGGAATTATTCGTTTATCGTATTTAGCTAATTTCTGTAGTTTTTTTTCGTCTCTACCTATTGCTATTACTTCATTGCCTAATTCTATGAATTTTTTACTGAGGGCTTCACCTATTCCAGCAGTTGCACCTGTTATAAGTATCTTGTTTTTGTTAAGTCTCATTTTTATTGTTTTTGAACTACAAAAATCAGAATAACTATAACCTTATGCATTTACATATGTTGATATTTTAGCTCTTATTCTACTAAGTTGAGTAGGGGTTACTCCTAAGTATGACGCAATATGGTATTGTGGTATCCTGTTTTCTAAGCTAGGATGCTCCTTTCTGAAAATCTCATATCGCTCAGAGGCATCTAAAGTAACTAATTCTATTTCTCTTTTTTCTTTTATTACAAATTTCCGTTCGGCTAACTTCCTTGCCAATCTCTCTATTTTAGGATATACATCGTAGAGAGATGTCATTTGATTAAATTCTACAAACCAGAAGCTACAATTAGTCAAACATTGTATATTAATCATGTTTTCATTTCCTGTAGTCAAGGATGAATATGCACCTACAAAACCAGAGTCTACAAAAAAAGTTTTATTATACTCTTGCCCTTCTTTGTTTCTATAAAAAGCCCTTGCTATACCCTGCGAAAGAAAAAACATCCTTGTAGAATACTCTCCATGTCTTGCTAAATACTCACCTTTATTCATGTTTCCTTCCGAAAACAATGAAGTGAAAGTATTCATCTCATCTTCGGTAAAATCAATTATATTACTCAGATATATTTTAAGTTTATTCATAATTAGGTGATAAAAATAATCAAAAAAAGATAAAAAACCCATATCTATTAGAGAAAAAAACTCATTTTTATTTAAGATATATCAAAGATTGACTAATCTTAAAACTGTCCTTGGTCATAAAACCGTAAGCCTTCTTTTACTTTTTCCCTTCGCTAAAAAAACAAATCGACGAAGGAGATTCATGAACTCCCTTAGGAAAATAGAATGGTCGTGAGTAAACAAAAAAATCTATCCCAGTTAAAAAACAGTCTATACTACTATCGTCCAAATAGCTAAAAAACTTAACTCGTCATTGCGAGGAACGAAGCAATCTACAGTTGTTTTTATTAACGCTATTTGACCAATGTAGTATTACGAGTATTTTTTGAAGGCAGTTGCTTACTAAGGAGATTTTAGTTTTAAAACAGTTTAATAACCTTTCTTTTTTAACTTGTAATACAATTTGTATGAAACCAAAAATAGTATCCCGAAAAATAAAATATTAATTAGTAGATTATATCTAGGGTTTTCTGCAAAAAGAAATATAGATCTAATATATCTTAAATCACATAAAACAAAAGTGCTTAAACTTATTAATAAATATACTAAGCTTGGATATATTTTTATTTTCATTAGTTTCAAAATAAAGAAAGAAACAACAATTCCTACTCCATAAGTAAACCAATGAGTTACATTGTCAAAGACTCGTATTTTTGTTGGTAAATATTCTAATCCAAAATCGAAGTTGTAAAAATATTTATCTGTAAATGCTAAGAATAAAAGCCCTAATGACCTTATAATTGAAAAAACACTATATATTATTAATATAAATAACACGAACTCCTTAAAGTTTATTTTTGTTTTCATTTGTATGTTTTATAGTCTCGATATTATAGATAATTAAAAAGTTTACTCATTAAAATAGAGTAGTTTAAATATTTTAATATACCTTTATAGGGCATATTTTACTTTCATAAGTAATTAAATAGCGGATACTTTAATTAGTATCCGCTATTTTTTGTTTAGATATATCAATTCCCATAAAGTTTATTTACATCATTCTTATAAGTTTGCCCTATAGGAATCTGATATTTACTTATATTAATCCTATTTCCTTCTATATTATTGATATGTTTTATAGCTACTGCAAACGACTTATGTACTTTCAAAAAGCTGTCTTTAGGCAATAACTCTATAAGTTCCGATATTTTGTCTCTTACCGTTATAGTTTCTTCTTCGGTTACTACTTTAGTATAATTACCTGCAGCCTCTATATATAGTATTTTATCAACTATTACTTGTGTATGTTTTTTGTTAGAACGTAAAAATATACTTTTATCGGTGCTTTCGCTCGGTATATTAGTTATAACAGTATTCGTTTGTGGCTTTTCGGATACTTTTATAGCTTTATTAACAGCTTTTAGGAAACGTTCAAAACTAAATGGTTTTAGTATATAATCCGAAATATTTAACTCATAACCTTCCAAAGCATATTCCTTGTATGCAGTAGTAACTATCACCTTAGGAGGCGAAGAAAGTGCTTTTAAAAACTCAAAACCCTTTAATTTAGGCATATTGAGATCTAAAAATATAAGATCAACCTTGTTTTTGTTCAAATATTCGAATGCCTCTAAAGCGTCGTAACAATGTTTCATTAGCTGCATATCGGGCAACATATCGCAATAGCCTTTTATTATATCATGGGCTATATATTCATCGTCTATTATTAAGTATTTTGTCATAGTTTAGTTGTAATCAATGTTGTTTTGCAAATGTTATTATTAAGTATAAAACATAACATAAATAATTATGCAAAATAAATAATATCTTTTATAAAAAGTCATATACTTTAGAAATATTTTTGTCGGACAGCTATAATTAATCAGATTCTATAATAGTTCTAAAAGTTAAGTTTATTCTAGGTTCATTAACTTTTTTGGTAGGAGGAAGTGGTCTAGTCCCCTATTAATCGGACAAAATTCTTTTTCTTTTCAAATATAGTGAAAATATCACTAAATTAGCTATCGCAAGACGCTTCCAAAGGTGATTTTTGAACCGATGGTTGCATTTCAGGGTCTCTAT
>JABSPL010000201.1 GCA_013215105.1 Flavobacteriaceae bacterium | reverse complement strand
TTGTTATTAAGCATGTTTTGTATTTTGTTGTTGGTTCTACTAAAATACAATTAAATCAAGGGTTTACCTGAGATTACATGCTTTTTTTTATGCTGAAAAATCAGGTAAACCTTTATTTATTAAGGGTGCGAAACTTGAGATTATTAACTACAAAATCGGTCTGTCTTATATATCATAGATTATTTCATCACATATATTATAGTATCAAATTAAATTATTAAGACTTTAAAAACTAAATAATATTATTATATATAATATTTACCTACAATTTTAAAACTAAGCACCTTGTATTACAGTTATATATGCAATCAAAGGCATTCAATTAGTTTTTTTATTATTTTTATTAAGTCTAAATAAGAAAAGAGTGTATATTTGCATTCGAAAACTATTTAAAATGAGTCTAAATAAAAACAAGGTATTAGCATTAATAGTAATTATGTTTATACAAATAAGCTATAGTCAGAAGATAGATTCTACTAAGGTAGAACATATAGAAGAAGTTATGGTATCGGCTACTAGGACTAAAAGGAAACTATCATCACTGCCTGTACCTGCCAAAATAATAGGTGGACAAGAAATAAAACAGACCAATAGCATAAAGCTAAACGATATATTAAGTGAGCAAACAGGTATAATAATGGTTCCTGAATATGGTTCACAAGGTGTACAAATACAAGGATTAGATGCCGAGTTTATATTAATACTGATAGATGGAATGCCTTTGATAGGTCGAACTACCGGAAATTTGGATCTTTCTAGAATAATGGTAGGAAACATAAAACAAATAGAGGTAGTAAAAGGAGCCTCTTCTAGTTTATATGGTTCTGATGCTTTGGGAGGAGTTATTAATATAATAACAGATAAACCAAAAAAGGGTACTAATGCCAATATAACTGCCCGTTATGGAAGCTATAATGTTATGGACTTTAGTGCTACATTTAGCACTAAACAAGGAAACTTGTCCGCATCTACTTTTATTGATTATTATAAAAATGACGGATTTAGTCATGATGGATCTGATGTTAACATGCTTATTGATCCTTACAGTAATATAACTACTCATAGTAAAATAATATATGATATAAATGAAAATTTACAATTATATAGTTCATTACGTTCTTTTAATCAAAAATTAGATTATAAATATATTATATTAGATGAAGATATTTCATACAATATATTAGGAAATGATAATATTTCGGAACTATCTGGTACAATTAGACTAACTCATAAAGGAGGTCGTCTTACTAATTTTCTGGAATTATATGCTACCAAATACGATAATATATATAACGACAAATACATAAAAGATAATAGTTTATATAGTGAAGGTCATTATAAAGAAAAACTACTAAAACCAGAGTACCGATCAGTTTATAGGTTAGACAATAACACGACTATATCGGCAGGAGTTGGGTTTACTTACCAAACCTTAGATAAATCTAGTTTCTACATTACTCCAGAGGTTACATCGCAATATGCCTATGTACAATACGACTTGGTTTTGACTGATATTCTTAACATTATAACAGGTGTTAGATATGATGATCACAGTGATTACAAATCGCAATTCAATCCTAAACTAGCAATAAAACTAGACATATTACCAAAAGTTACTTCTGTAAAGATGTCTATGGGGCGTGGATACAAATCTCCTGCATTCAGACAACTTTATTACGACTTCACCAACAGTAGTGTTGGCTATAGCGTTATAGGCTATAATGTAGCAGTAGCTAAGTTAAACGAATTTGCAGAACAAGGTATAATTGATATAAACAACTTAAAAATACCTTTAGAGACTTACGACACTCCTCTTGATGCTCAGAGCTCTTATAATTATAATATTGGATTTAATTACAGAAAAAATCATAAGTTCAATGTAGATGTGAATTTGTTTTACAACTCTATGACAAACTTAATAGACACCAAAATAGCAGCAATAAAGATAAGTAATGGTCAAAGTGTATATACTTATTATAATGTAGACAAAGCTTATTCTAAAGGTTTTGAGTTTGATAGTTATTTTAATTTCAATAAAGAGTTAAAATTAAAAGTAGGATATCAATACCTTATATATAAAAGTAAAGACGATATCGATAAAGTAAATGAAGGAAATCTTTTTGCCAGTGTAAATGGAACGGTTATAAGATTAAAAGAAAGCGATTATATAGGTTTGTTTAACAAATCGAAACATATGGCTAATACTAGTATCGTATATACCAATGAAGGTTTTGATATTTCTCTTAGAGCTATATACAGGGGTAGTTATGGAGCCTTTGACACTAACGGAAATGAAGTGTTTGACAAATATGATGATAAAGTATCGGGCTATACTCTTTTTAATACTTCTGTAAACAAAAACATAACGGATAATCTAAAATTAGGTTTAAGTATTAATAATATACTTGACTTTGTTAATAAAAAAGAAATATCCAATATAACAGGTAGAATAATTAACTTAAATATCAATTACACATTCTAGCACAAACAATAAACATAAATTTTAATATAAATAACAAAAAGTAAACACAATGACAACAATTTTAAGAAAATTCGGATTTTTAGCACTTAGTGGATTAGCTTTAGTATCAATATCATGTTCTGAAGATACGACTACTGTGGTAGAAGAGATAGTTACTCCATTAGAAGTAATGACAATCTCTGATTTAGATGCTACAGATGAAAACTTTACCAAATTTTCATTCGCAACGGGAGAAGTAACAGATAGTGAAACAGAATGGGATTTGGCATTTTACTCTACTTCTATAGTACTTAACGGAGGTGAAGCAATGGTAGCTACAGAGGCTAAACCATCAGCAGAAGATTTATTCTTTTCGGCTTCGAGAGCATCGGTAGAGCCTACACGTAACGCAGAAGTTGCAGCATACTTAGCTACAGGTCTTTTTGACGAAATAACAGAAGTTGACGAAACTTTATTGCTACAAGATGGACAAGACGGTTTAGTACTTAAAACTGGAGACAATAAATGGTATAGCTATGATGGTTCTACTCATATTATATCTCCTGTACCAGGAAAAATAATAGTTATAAAAACAAAAGAAGGTAACTATGCTAAAATAGAAATAACTAGTTATTATCAAGGAAATATTACTCCTGATAGTTATGACGAAGAAGGCGTTGTATCTAAGTTTTACAACTTCAAATACGTATTACAAGATAACGGAACTACTATATTCTAGTTAAAAATAAAAGGTTAGTTTTTTATTAAAAAAAGCCAATAGTTACTTTATGTATACTATTGGTTTTTTTTATATTTAGACTTTTTATTTAAAAAGTATTAACTACCAATTATTTATTGTTTTAAAACAATTAAATCTATAATAAATTAACATTCTTAATGTTAATTCCATATCTAAAAAAGTCTTTAAATATCAAAAAGAATATATTCTTCTAATATTATCATTCAAAAAGACAAACAAATCACATATATTTTAACATTAACATATTATTAAGATGGCATAATGTTAATTTGTTATAAGTTTGAGCAAACTTATAAAACCTTAATAATGAAAAGAAACTTTTTAAAGTTATTCTTAGTTTTATTACTAACTGTAACATTTATTCAAACCTCTGATGCTCAGAGAAAAAAAAGAAAGAAAAAGAAAGATAAAACAGAAGTATCTGCTAAGAAAAAGAAGGACAAAAAGCAAATAAAACCTTATAACGAAGTAATAACCGACAAAGCAGTTACCGACAAAGGATTATTTGACGTACATAGAGTAAAAGAAGACTATTTCTACGAAATACCTAAAACTTTACTAGGAAAAGAGATGTTAATGGTTACTCGTATAGCAAAAACATCGAGCGGAATACAGTTTGGTGGAGAGAAAACCAATACTCAAGTTCTTAGATGGGTAATGAAAGACAAAAAGATTTTCTTAAAACAAGTTTCTTACTCGGTAGTTGCCGATAAAGAATTACCTGTACACCAAGCTGTGGCGAACTCTAATATGGAAACTATATTATTTTCGTTTCCTATAAAAGCATTTAGTAAAGACGAAAATAACGTGGTAATAAACGTTACTTCTATGTTTATAGACGATGTTAATACTTTGGGCTTACCTAGTTATTATAAGAAAAGATTTAAAATATCTAAACCAGACAAAACTCGTTCTTATATCGAAAGCATCAAAAGTTTCCCTATGAATATAGAGAACAGACATATTAAGACTTATTTTGCTAAGAAAGCTCCATCGAGAGGTGCTTCTCAGGCTCAGGCTATAACTGTAGAGATGAGTAATTCTATGGTATTGTTACCAGAAACACCTATGAAACGTAGATATTTTGACAAAAGAGTAGGTTGGTTTACTTCCTCTCAGGTCGATTACGGTTTAGAAGCTCATAAGAGTAAAAAAGTAACTTTCCTTGACCGTTGGAAACTAGAAGTGAAAGACGAGGATATAGAAAAGTTTAAAAGAGGTGAATTAGTAGAGCCTAAAAAACAAATAGTCTACTATATAGACCAAGCTACACCTGTAAAATGGAGAAAATATTTGATAGAAGGAATTAATGATTGGCAAGTTGCTTTTGAGGCTGCAGGTTTCAAAAATGCTATAATAGCCAAAATGGCTCCTACTGCCGAAGAAGATCCTGAGTTTTCTCCCGAAGATGTGAGGTATTCTGTAGTAAGATACTTAGCTTCGGATATTCCTAATGCTAACGGGCCTCATGTGAGTGACCCTCGTACTGGTGAGATATTAGAAACTGATATTAACTGGTATCATAACGTAATGACATTGCTTAGAAACTGGTATTTTGTACAGACTTCTGCAGTAAACGACAAAGCTCAGACTACCGAGTTTTCGGACGAAGTAATGGGTGAATTAATCAAGTTTGTATCTAGCCACGAGGTTGGGCATACTTTAGGATTGCCACACAATATGGGAGCTAGTTCGGCTTATCCTGTTGACTCTTTGCGTTCTGCTATTTTTACTCAAAAGTACGGAACTGCTCCTTCTATAATGGACTATGCTAGGTTCAACTACGTAGCACAACCCGAAGATAAAGGAGTAGCTATGATGCCAAATATAGGTATTTATGACAAATATGCTGTTTCTTGGGGTTACCGTCCTATAATGGACAAATCGGCTGTTGAGGAAAAAGAAACTCTTAACGCTTGGATAACCAAACATGATGGAGATAAGTTATACCGTTTCGGAAAGCAACAAAGAGGTGTTATAGACCCTAGTTCGCAAACCGAAGACTTAGGTGACGATGCTGTAAAGGCTAGTAACTACGGTATTAAAAACCTTAAAAGAACTATGACAAACCTTGTAAAATGGACTTATAAGGAAGGTGAAGACTTTGATGAATTAGAAGAATTATACGGACAGGTACTATCTCAATACAACAGATATATGGGACATGTTTCGGCTAATATTGGTGGTGTTTACGAAAACTACAAGGCATTTGGACAGGATGGTGATGTATATAGTCATGTTGCTAAGTCTAAGCAAAGAAATAGTGTTAATTTCTTGAATAAGCAATTGTTTAAAACTCCTAAATGGATTATAAACAAAGAAATTCTTAGAAAAACTCAAAGTACAGGAGCTGTAAAGAAAGTAAGAACATTACAATTAAGAACTTTGAATAGTTTGTTGAGTGTAAAAAAACTTCATAGAGTTATAGAGAACAAAGCTTTGAACGGAAAATCGGCTTATTCTATAGGATTATTAATGAAAGACTTAAGAAATGGTATATGGTCTGAGTTAAAATCGGGTAAAAGTATAGACTCTTACCGTAGAAACTTACAAAGAGCTCATATAGAAATATTATCTAAGCTTTTGGAAGATAATTCTGACGTGCGTTCTTATGCAAGAAACGAATTAATAGCATTGAAATATATGGCTAACAGATCGGCAGTAATAACTAAAGATGAGGCTAGTAAGTATCACTTAAAAGATATTAAAATAGTTATAATGAATATATTAGATCCTAAATAGGGCTTATATATTTATACTAAAGTACTTTTAAAACCACCGATAGATAATATTTATCGGTGGTTTTGTTTTATAAACCTTTAGCAAATTAAACTTAAAAGTAAAAACATTATAATTTACTTCATCTTTACAATAATTTACAAAAAAAAGCCTCCTTTTTATAAGTTACAACTTAAAATACACATCTAAAAAGCACAATTACGTACAATAAAAACATAAAAAAACAACTCATTTCCAATAAATAACATAGTCTTAACAATTAATAAACATTAGCCATCATTTATCATTTTAGTTAGGGTAATTTTTATTAATTTGCCCATAAAACACAACAAATGCAGAATATAAATAAATACATAGACCACACCATATTAAAGGCTGATGCCTGTAAACAAGACGTAAAAAAACTTTGTAAAGAAGCCATGGAATATGACTTTTTCTCTGTTTGCATTAATAGTTCTTATGTATCTTATGCCAAAACCTTACTTGTCGGCAGCGATGTTAAAGTCTGTAGTGTTGTAGGTTTTCCTTTGGGAACTATGAGTACCAAAGCTAAAATTTTTGAAGCCAAACAGGCAGTAGAAGACGGGGCTGACGAAATAGATATGGTAATAAACGTGGGTAAATTAAAAGACGAAGAATATAAATATTTGGAACAAGAAATAAGCCAAATAAAGCTAGTTATAGGTAAAAAAGTATTGAAAGTAATATTAGAAACTAGTTTACTTACCGATAGTCAAATTTCTAAAGCTAGTGAAATATCTGTAGCAGCAAAGGCTGATTTCGTAAAAACATCTACAGGTTTTAGTACAAGAGGAGCTTCGGAAAACGATGTTATATTGATGAAAGCAGCCGTAAAAGGAAATGCCCAAATAAAAGCATCAGGAGGAGTTAGAGACTTAGAAACTGCTGTTAAATATATAAAAATGGGAGTATCAAGACTAGGAACTTCTTCGGGAATATCAATAATGAACAATCAAAAATCGGACGATAAATACTAAAATATGAGTTTACACATAGAGGCAAAAGTTGGAGATATAGCAGAAACAATATTGCTACCAGGAGATCCGTTAAGGGCCAAATGGATAGCTGAAAACTTTTTTGAAAACCCAGTATGTTTTAATACTGTAAGAAATATGTTCGGTTATACGGGTACATACAAAGGAAAAAAAATATCGGTAATGGGTACAGGTATGGGTATACCTAGTATTTCTATATACACTCACGAGCTGATAACCGAATATGGAGTAAAAAACCTAATAAGAGTAGGTAGTGCAGGTTCTTATCAGAAAGACGTAAAGATAAGGGATATAGTACTGGCTATGTCGGCTTCTTCTACTTCTAATATTAACAATTTTAGGTTTGATAATGCTAATTACTCCCCTACTGCCGATTTTAAATTATTTCAAAAAGCTGTAGAAATAGCAAAAAACAAAAACATAGAATTAAAAGCAGGTAATATATTATCTTCGGACGAGTTTTATGCTGACGATTTCGAATCGTACCAAAAATGGTCTAAATTTGGAGTTATGTGTGTAGAAATGGAAACCTCGGGTCTGTATACTATAGCAGCTAAACACAACGTTAATGCACTTAGTATATTAACTATTTCAGACTCTTTAGTTACAGGAGAAAGAACTTCTACTAAAGAAAGAGAGAGTACTTTTAAGGATATGATAGAAATAGCTATAGAGATGTAATTCACTCATTACAAATGATAACTAAAACACCTCTATAAAAAAATCTAGGGGTGTTTTTGGTTTTTAAATAAATACTACTGTACTAACAAATTTATCGAATATACTTTCAACTATTTATTAGTATTTATAAAAAACATATAAATACAAAAAAACTAAGATGATTTAATATTTTATAGTTAGATATTAAAATAAAATATTAAATTTGAAATCACATATTATATTAAAATAAACTATGAACAAACGACCATTAATACTAGTTACCAACGACGATGGAATAACTGCTCCAGGTATAAGAACTCTAATCCAAATAATGAATAAAGTAGGCGAAGTAATAGTTGTAGCTCCTGATAGTCCACAAAGCGGTAAAGGACACAGCATCACTTTAGATTCTACTATATATTGTCAGAAAATAGAAAATACTGACGGCCCTCAGGTGGAATATTCTTGTTCTGGTACACCTGCCGATTGCGTTAAACTTGCCAAAGGTCAAATACTTGACAGAAAAATAGATTTATGTGTTTCTGGGATTAATCACGGACTTAACTCTTCTATTAGCGTAGTTTATTCGGGTACTATGAGTGCAGCTATTGAGGCTGGTATAGAAGGTATTCCTTCTATAGGATTTTCTTTAGATGACCATAGTTGGAAAGCTAATTTTGATAATTTGGAGGAATCTATACTCAAAATAGTCAATGGTGTGCTTGACAATAAAATGCAAGAAGGAGTTGTGTTAAATGTTAACTTCCCTAAAATAGAAAAAGGAGAAAAGTTTGAAGGTATAAAAGTTTGTAGACAAGCTAAAGGTAATTGGATAGAAGAGTTTGAAAAAAGAAAACATCCACTAGGTAGAGATTATTACTGGATGACGGGTAAGTTTGAAAACCAAGATAAAGGAACAGATACTGACCAGTGGGCGTTGGACAACAAGTATATATCTGTAGTTCCTATCAAGTTTGACCTAACTGATCATAGCTATATAAAGCATGTAAATAATTGGGGATTATAAAATAATATAACTTAAACAAACTAATACTATTGCAATTTCACCTGCTATAGTATTAGTTTAGAATATTTTCAAAAAAAAGATGAAATACTATCTTATAGCAGGAGAAGCTTCTGGAGACCTACATGGCTCAAACCTTATGAAAGAAATAAAAGCAACAGATCCTAAAGCTGAGTTTAGGTTTTATGGAGGTGATCTGATGAAAAAACAAGGTGGTTTTTTGGTCAAACACTATAAAGAAATGGCTTTTATGGGACTTTTAGAGGTGCTTAAAAACATAAGAACTTTATCTAAAAATATAAAATCATGTAAGGCAGATGTATTAGAGTATAATCCTGATGCCTTAATAATGATAGACTATGGTGGTTTTAATATGAAAATAGCCAAGTTTGCTAAGGAAAATAAAATACCTACTCATTTTTATATAGCACCAAAAATATGGGCATGGAACGAAAAAAGAATACATAAAATAAAAAAGTATATAGACTATATGTACACTATATTTAGTTTTGAAAAGCCATATTTTAAAACTAAGCACAACCATGATGTTGACTTTGTAGGAAACCCTTTATTAGATGAAATAAAAAAATATAAACCTACAGACGAACTAAAATTCAGAAAAGAAAACAATATAGATACTGAAAAACCTATAATAGCAATACTTCCAGGAAGTAGAAAACAAGAAATAGAAAGCATGTTAGAAATAATGCTTTCTATTTCTTATGATTTCGAAAAATATGAGTTTATAATAGCGAGAGCTCCTAGCCAGCCTATAGAAGTATACCAAAAATATATATTTAATAGTAATATAAAAATAGTTACAGACAAAACTTACGATTTACTATCTTTTTCGACAGCTGCACTAGTTACATCTGGCACGGCAACTCTAGAAACTGCTCTTTTTAAAGTTCCTGAAATAGTATGCTATAAAACAAGCTGGATAACCTACAAAGTTGCCAAATTTCTTATAAAAATTGATTATTTGTCGCTAGTTAATATTATAATGGACAAAATGGTTGTAGTAGAACTTATTCAAGAAGATTTCAATAGAGAAAGACTAAGTACCGAGTTGAATAAAATATTGGATTCTCAGTACAGAGCAAAAATGTTTTATGACTATTATAAGCTTGAAGAAAAACTAGGTACCGAAGGTGCTTCTAAAGTAACAGCCAAATTAATCTACAAAAGAACATTACAAAAGTAAACGAGTTTCGTTTACTTTTGTAATATAGTTTCTAAGTAGTGAATTTTTATATTATTACTATTTTTGACCTTTTCTAATTTGGTATTTATATTTTCTATATTCACTTTTTTGGTTGATTTATTTGCTACAAGTAATATGTTTTTACGGGTATGCTCGTTAGAAATAAACTCAAATATTTTGGTAGTATAACTATATTTTTCCAAGACAATACCTCTAATTGCATCAGTAAGCATTTCATAATACCTTTCGTTAAATATTCCGTGTTTTAATATAGGATTATCAGTATTTTCGGTGTCTTTTCTAAGTTGTTTATGACAGCAAGGAGCACACACTATTATAGATGCTTCTGAAACAATACCTTTCTTAATAGCATCATCCGTAGCTGTGTCACAAGCATGCAATGCTATAAGTATATCTATTTTAGAATTATCATAATCTTCAATATAAGTTTCCTCGAATTTTACATTTGTAAAACCGCATTTATCAGATATATTATTACATAAATCAACCAAATTACTTCTCAATTCAACTCCAACTACAGATACATTTAGTTTTTTAACCTCCGTCAAATACACATATAAAGATATAGTCAAATAACCTTTACCCGACCCCATGTCTACTATATTTATAGTCCTGTCTTTAGGTAAATTTTTATTAGATTCGATAAGGTTATCTATTATTTCCAGATATTTATCTATTTGCTTATATTTTTTAGACATTTTTGGAATTACATTGCCTTTAGAGTCTGTAACACCTAACAGATGAAGATATAAGCCATCTACAACCTTTCTTTTCTTTACTATATCGTGGCTTTTGTTTTTATCAATCTTATTTTCTATTAATTTTTCACTATACTTAAGCTCTCTTTTTTTGGATACATATATAGATATTTCCTTTGAATGAATAAACAAAACTCCTTTTCTGAAATTATTATCTAATAGATTAAATATTTCAATTAAAGCATGATTATCACTATAATTCTTCACTATATCATTAGTCTTATATCTGTAGGTAAAAGATAATAAATTTTCTTCTTTTATTTTTACAGGCCTAATATAGACGTTTACCAACTCATTACTTTTGTAAAAAACACTACTTAAGGTTAAGTTTACAAAAGTAAATTCAGCAAAACTATCTTCTATTTCTTTATATAATTTTTCTTTACTTGTCATTTATATACTTTCTAAGTAAGTTTGCAATATTATAGTTGCACTAACCATATCTATTAATCCTTTATTTCTACGTTTACTTTTCTTTACTCCACTATCTATCATAGACTGCAATGCTAATTTGGAAGTAAACCTCTCATCTACTCTTTTTATTGGTATTTTAGGTATTTTCACTTTTAAGACCTCTATAAAGGACTTTATATATACTTCGCTTTCACTTTCCAAATTATTCATTTGCTTAGGAAGACCTATAACAAATAACTCCACATTTTCTTTAGTTGTGTATTCTTTCAAAAAGTTAATTAATTTTCCAGTTTCAACAGTAGTCAATCCAGATGCTATAATTTTAAGCTCGTCGGTTATAGCTATACCAGTTCGCCTCACTCCATAATCAATTGACAGTATTCTTCCCATTATTTTTAAATAAGCTACAAAGGTAATTTTTTAATTCGGAAACATAAAATATAAATAAACAACCGCTAAAACTAATTAAAGTTTTAATTTAATTTAACTCAGTTAAATAACTGATTATAATGCTTTAAAGTATCTAAACAAAGTCTATTATTCTTTAATTTAACAAAATATTAATAAAGTAATACTTGATGAAATTTAAAGTCTATCATATAGAGTTTTAACTCTTTTAGGTAAAGTAAAGGTTTACTATAAGTGAAGTATTCTAATTATTTTAAACTACTAATTTTAGTATATAAAATTAATCTTTTGTATTTTGCCAGTTCAAAATACAGTCAACATTAATGAAAATAAAAATATTTAGTAAAAACGTTTTTGGGCACTATTACTTCCTAAAACGATGGATTATAAGACTTTTTGGTGTTATTTCTTACCGTAGATATAATGGGTTTAATACTTTAAAAATAGAAGGCTCAGAAATTATAAGAGACCTTCCCGAGAATAATGTACTATTTATATCCAACCATCAGACCTACTTTGCAGACGTAGCTGCAATGATACATGTATTTAATGCTTCATTAAAAGGAAGAGTCGATTCTATAAAAAACTCAGGTTACTTATGGAATCCTAAATTAAATATATATTATATTGCTGCTTCAGAAACTATGAAGTCAGGTCTTCTACCTAAAATATTTGCCTATGTAGGTTCTGTTTCGATAGAAAGAACATGGAGGAATTCGGGTAAAGACGTAAAAAGACAAGTAAAATTCTCTGACATTAAAAATATAGGTACAGCTCTAAACGACGGATGGGTAATAACCTTCCCTCAAGGAACTACTAAACCTTTTAAACCTATCAGAAGAGGTACGGCTCATATAATAAAAACGTATAAACCTATAGTTATACCTATAGTGATAGATGGTTTCAGAAGGTCTTTTGATAAAAAAGGATTATTTATCAAGAAAAAAGGAGTTAATCAATCTATGACTATAAAAGCTCCTTTGAAAATAGATTACGAAAATGAATCTTTTTCTGAAATAATAACTAAGATAGAATTTGCTATAGAGCAACATCCTTCATTTATAAAAGTAAGAAGTGCACAGAAGTAATTACGATAGTATATTTAAAGAGTTTTTATAACTCTTTAAATATACTGTGCATTAAACGTTTTTTATCATTTATTCTCTCTTCCATAGAAATCATAGACTCAGTTCTCTTCACTCCTTTTATCTGGTCTATTGCATAAATAACATCTTTAGCATCGCTAGTTCCTCTAGCTCTTACTTTACAAAAAATATGATATTTACCAGCAGTTATATAAGCTATAGTTACATTGGCTATCTTTCTAAGATCAGAAATAACATTATCTATACTAGATGTTCTTTTTAGTCTTATACCTACATGAGCGATAAAAGAATAACCCATTTTTTCATAATCCAAAGAAAGAGTAGAACCTTTTATTATACCTTCGTCCTCCATCTTTTTAACTCGTACATGTATTGTACCAGGAGAGACAACTAGTTTCTTAGCTATATCAGTAAACGGTATTCTAGCATTTTCTACCAAAATGTCTAAAATCTGATGATCTACTTCATCTAAAGTAGTGTTTAATTTGATTTTTTTATCCTTAAGCATATGTTTGTGTTTTTACAATTGTAAATAATATAAGCGCTGTTATATTTTGCAAATATAGTCAAAAAATAAATATCAATTACTCGTTATGACCTATAAATTTACTTAAGTCTCCCCTATTTACTTCTTTCAAATCAATAGATAGTTTATCTTTTTTAATTGAATATTCATATTGATAAGCTATATATTCAATTTCTCCTCTTTTTATTATATCAAAATATTTAGTCCCATTTTGTGGTATATTATTATATAATTCATAATTATATCCTTTATTTTTCTTAGAAACATCAAATAAGCCCAATACAACACTACAAAAAGTATACATTCTACTTATCTCTCTATCGTAGTCTTTAGGATAATACCCAGACTCTACGAGTATAGTATTGTACCCTCTTTTCTGAAAATTATCGCCAGTAGCATTAGGATAAAACTCATCAGTATATCTGCCAACCATACCTGGTAATATTTTCTGCAAATTCTCATTTATAGAAGATATAATTCTCATTGTATCTTTCCTAGACTCTGTTACCGTTCTTTCAATATCTACAGATGGAGCTAAAAAAGACATAACCGCTGATTTGTTTGTATTACCTACATTGAAAATACTTCTCTGATCGTGCATATTAAAACAATAATTGGGCTTTACCGATTCGCAAATATCATATAAAACCTGACTTTCTATGGCTTCTCTACTTACAGCATCTCTATTTAAGTCTATATTATTTGCGTTTTTTCTTGTGTATAATTTTGCTCCATCAGGGTTTAACATAGGTACTATAGTCAAAGTACATTCTTTAAGAATAAGGTCTCTTTCTTTATATAGCTCTGCTGGGTTTTCCAAAAAATTTAGTAAATCAAAGATAGCCTTAGTGCCTGTGCTTTCATTACCGTGCATTTGAGTCCATATAAGTATATTAACATCTCCCTCACCTATAGTAATACTGTTAATATCTATATTAAGTTCCGATTCACCTATTTTCTCCATAGAGAAACCTTCTTTTCTCCCAATCAAAAGTGGTTTTATATCTTCTGAGATTATCTGTAATCCAGATAAACTATTTTCTTTATATGTAATATAATTATTTTCTAAAGTATGTATCATAGGTTTCAAAAGTAATATATTCTATTATATTATTCTAATTACAAAAGTAACAATACGTATTTACTATTGTAATTAAGGTTGATTTGTTAATTGTAAAAAAATGTTTACATTTGCATATAAAAAATATATTCAGCCATGCCATTTAACGATAGATTAAAATTAATAATAAGTAATAGCAATCTGACAGCATCTGCATTTGCTGATAAAATAAATATACAACCATCTAGCATATCTCATGTACTATCTGGTAGAAACAAGCCTAGTTTAGAGTTTATTCAGAAAATAATATCCAATTTTGATAATGTAAACTACGATTGGTTAATAGACGGTAAAGGAGAATTTAATAATGTAAAAAGTACTTTATTTGACAATATAGAGCCAACTATTATTAAAGATAATACTCCAAAAACAGAAATACCTAAAGAGGAACCTCAAATTGAAACTAAAAAAGATACTGACTCTAATAAAGTAGTTAAAATAGTTTTCTTTCACCAAGATGGATCATTTAAGGAATATTCAAATTAGAATTTAATAATCAATAGAATAATAACCAATTGACGATATATCATGATATTTAATTTCTTTTTTTTCTAATATTTTTACCCATATATCCCTATTATATCTATAATTATCAGAATTTATTATAACTTTTTGTGGCTTAATACTATCCAACATCCTTTCCAAGTTTATCTTACAATTACCCGATAATAAAACTATGTTTAATTTGGAATAAGGTAAATAAACTCCTGATTTATCAATATTTATTATTATGTTTTCT
>JABSPL010000200.1 GCA_013215105.1 Flavobacteriaceae bacterium | reverse complement strand
TTGTTATTAAGCATGTTTTGTATTTTGTTGTTGGTTCTACTAAAATACAATTAAATCAAGGGTTTACCTGAGATTACATGCTTTTTTTTATGCTGAAAAATCAGGTAAACCTTTATTTATTAAGGGTGCGAAACTTGAGGACCCTAACTATAAAATAACCTTTAAAAGTAGTGATGATAAGGTGAAGATAAACACTAGTAATAGCTATATAGAACTAGATATTTCTAAACTAAACAAGGACTACGCATACATAACTGCTCATGACCAGAGCGAGCAGGTAGTAGGTAAGTTGAGGGTTTATAGGAGTGGTGGAACTATTTTAGGACCAGATAATCAGGAGGGTTTATTGTTGGGGAATCCTTTGGTTGATATGGAGATAGTAGGAACAGCCAAAGACCCACAAAACGGAGGTAGTTTTGGTAAAGATAATTTATTGGTAAAATGAGTATTGGATACTATAAAATCACTTGCTTCAGGTAATACAAGTACACTTTTAGACTTAACTCCCTTTGCTTTTGAAACCACCTACGTATTTACACCCTAATACATCACAGTAAAACCTATTAACTTTAGATACTTTTATTACTATATCTTAGTAATTATTATATATATTTACGCTCTTAAACTATAGTTATAATTATATGTTCAAAAAAACACTCTACGGTATATTTACTCTTTTTAGCGTTATTACATTTTTGTTTTTTCTGTTTTATATACTACCATCAGATCCTGCTAGGATGATGCTAGACCAAAGAGAAACCCAAGAGCAAGTAGATATCGTAAAAGCCAAATACGGACTTGACAAGCCTTATTATATGCAATACTTATATTATATCAATGATGTTAGCCCTATTTCTTTTCATAGTAACCAAGCTAGTGACTTTACTTTTTTGGAAGAAAACAAATACAATTATATTTCATTATTAGAGACTCAAAGCAATACTATAGTCATAAAAACACCTTATTTTAGGACTTCTTATCAGAAAAAAGGAAAAAAAGTATCTACTATAATAATCGAAACATTGCCTAACACCATAATTTTGGCTGTTTCCTCTATCACTATTGCTATAGTTATAGGCTTACTTCTGGGTATTTTCTGTGCTATGTATAGCGATACTTTTATAGAAAAACTAATAATAAATACTAGTGCTATAGGTATAAGTGTGCCTTCATTTTTCTCTGCAATTATATTTTCGTGGATATTTGGTTTTGTTTTACATAAATACACGGGACTTAATATGTCGGGAAGTCTTTATAGTGTCGATGATTTTGGAGAAGGAGTATTCTTGGAATTAAAAAACTTAATATTGCCTTCTATAGTTTTAGGAATAAGACCAATATCGGTAATAATACCTTTAGTCAAAAATTCTATATTAGAAACCTACAACCAAGATTTTGTAAGAACAGCCAAGGCAAAAGGACTTTCTAAAATATCTATAATAAAAAACCATGTATTTAAAAACTCTATGAACCCAGTAATAACAGTAGTTTCAGGATGGTTTGCTTCGCTACTTGCAGGAGCTGTATATGTAGAATATATATTTAATTGGAACGGTCTAGGTAAAGAAATAGTAGATGCTCTAAACACCTTAGACTTACCTGTAGTTATGGGAAGTATAACTATAATATCATTAATTTTTATAATAATAAACATTATAGTCGATAAAATATACACACTTATAGACCCTCGACTTATAAAACAATAAATATGAGACATACAATAATAGCAGGAAACTGGAAAATGAATTTAGATTTAGAAGAATCTATAGAATTAGCTAAATCTATCTCTAAAAACATAGAAAACAAAGAATTAAACAGTAATAACGTAAAAGTTATAGTTTCACCTAATTTGATAGCACTTAGTAGTGTAGTTAATGAATTAAAAAACACAGAAATACAAGTTTCTTCACAAAATATATACCATAAAGAATCAGGAGCATATACTGGAGAGGTATCGGCTAAGATGGTAAAATCGGCAGGAGTTAATACTGTAATAATAGGTCATTCGGAGCGAAGAGCTATATTTGGAGACAGTGACCAAGAGGTTAAAAGCAAAGTTAATTCGGCTATTTCAAACGGTATGGATATTATATTTTGCATAGGAGAAACTTTGGAACAGAGAAAAAGCAAAAAAGAATTTGATATAATAAAAGCTCAGTTAGAACAAGGTCTTTTACACTTATCCACAGAACAAATGAAGTCGATTGTAATAGCTTACGAACCTGTTTGGGCCATAGGTACTGGCGAAACGGCTAGTGATAGTCAAGCACAAGAAATGCACAAATACATAAGAACTGTAATTAAAGATAGTTACAATGAAAAAACTTCTGAAAACACACATATACTGTATGGAGGAAGCGTAAAACCAAGTAATGCCAAGGGATTGTTTGCTTGTTCTGATATTGATGGAGCTCTTATAGGTGGAGCTTCACTAAAAGCTGATGTTTTCTGTGAAATAATAAATATAGCTTTATAAAACGGAGTCAAAACATCATTTTTTTACTATAATATTAATTAAAAATATTATAATTTTACCAAAACACAACAAGATAATAATGAAGAATGAGATAGTGGTACTTATATTTTTAATAAGTTCGACTCAAGTTTCGCAGTACCTTCAGACATCTTAAACAAGGGTTAATAAGCTAGTTTTAAACCTTCCTTGTTTTGTCTTAAAAAACTAAATTCCTCACAATTACTTATAATTTTAGATGTAATACCTACTAAATCAATACT
>JABSPL010000020.1 GCA_013215105.1 Flavobacteriaceae bacterium | reverse complement strand
ATATTTGCAGGTTAAGTATTGTTTTCAACTATGTAAGTTTAATTAATTATCCTTTAATTTACAATAATTAACACTAAAAGCCTAGTTTTTAATTACATAATAATACTTAAACACTCTTTAATAGTGTGAGTTTGCCCTGACCTGCTAATGCTATAGGTGAGGCTAAATTCCCTTATGGGGAAGTTGTGACTTCCGAAAAGAAATGGATTTCTAATATTAGCTATAACAAAAAGGGACTATTTAATGATAAATTAGCTATAAAGGCTTATCTGGTAGGGGTGTCTTCAGACAATATATCTAAAGATATTTCAGATTATGTTTACGACTGGCATGGTAACAAAACTATTAATGCAGACCCTACTAAAAGTGAAACTGATTTCAGAAAAACTTATCTTACTCTATCATCAAAAAACTTATTAGCCAATACTAATATAGAGTATCAGCTTACAGACTATAGTAATTTTGCTTTTAGTTATAGTTTTAACTATATTAAACTAAAAGGAGAAGATGATTATAAAGAAGAAAATAACACACAATTTAGTAATCCGACTACTCTAAAAAAACAAGTTTATGCCATTGCTTTTACTAATTCTTTATTAGACGAAAAACTTAAAAGTACTGTTTTCGCTAAATCGTATAATTATAATCTTAATTCTTTAGAGACTAATTATACCGGTACTGAAACATCTTTCTTTGAACAAACCAAACAATACCTTGGATTAGGTTTTTCTACAACATACAAATGGGAGAAACTACAATTAAAAGCTTCTTTCGAAAAAGCAGTTCGTTTTCCTGAAATAATAGAACTATATGGGAATGGATTAACCTATGGATCTACTCCAGGCTTACTTCCTGAAAAAAGTAATAATTACAACCTTGGGGCTATTTATAAAACCGAAGTGTTTCAGAGAGATATAATATTGTCTTTAAATACTTTTGTACGTGATGCTACAAATTTCATACATCTAAACCCAGGAATTCCAATGTCGTATTATTATAACATTGAAGAGGTTTTATCTAAAGGTATAGACTTGGCTGCTAATTATAAGATATCAAATAATTTACTTGCCAATATTAATATAACTTATATAGACTTACGTCACAAAAAAATAAGACTTCCGAATGAACCTTATTTTTTTGGAAACATGTCGGTTTCGTACAAAAAAAAGGAGATATTTAAAAGACATGATGATTTCTCTGTCACTTTAAATCAAAACTATGTACATAGTTTTTACAATAAATGGCCACACTTAGGTGATAAAGATAAAGGAGTTATTCCAAAGCAATGGGTTACAAACTTAGATATCGTTTACAGTTTAGAAAACGGGAAATACAATGCCTCTTTTGGTATATCTAACCTTTGGGATGCTAAAGTTTATGATAATTTCGAGCAATTAAAACCAGGAAGAGCGTACAATATAAAAATCAGATATTTTATTAATTAACAATAAACAAAACAAATAAATAAACAAAATGAATAAATTCAAATCAATTTCAATAAAGCATTTTTTATTGACAGCCGCAGCAGTATTAACTTTAAGTTGCGACGACGACACAGCAACAAGTTCTGATATTCTTAGCGAAGGGACTCAATATTTTATAGGAATAGAAGCTGCTACAGATCCTGCAGTGGAAATATTAAGTACTGCAGAGAGCCTTAGCGAAGGACTAATTTCTCCAGTAGGAAATGGTTTTGAGCAACCAGCATGGATGAGTTATTATCAGTTAAAAAACCAAATAATCACCACGGGCTATACTTCAGCACCAGAGTTTATAAGTTACTCTATAGTAGATGAAGTATTAACCAAAGGAGAAAGCTTCTTTACCGATATGGCTATTTTTGCTAGCGAGGTAGTAGACGAAAACACTATGTTATTAATGGGGGCTCCCAGAGAAGGTCTTGGTACTAAGAAAATATATGTTATAGATACTCAGTCTATGTCTATTTCTGACTCTAAAGTAATTGATTTTGGTAACGATGTAGAGAACGATATGGCTGCTTTTCCTAATGATATGAAAGTGAGAGGTGATAAACTTTTTGTAGCATACTTTATGAAAATGGCAGACGCATTTGCAACTCCTATGGCTAACCAAGCTAGAGTAGCTGTTTTTAGTTATCCTGGTTTAGAGTTTGAAAAAATAATAACAGACGATAGAGCTCCAAACATAGGTAGATATTACACTAATAGTGCTTTAGAAATAGCCGAAAATGGAGATATTTATACATATTCACCTTCTTCTCTTGCTTGTGGTTACAATCCTGTACCTGAAACTAATTCTGGAATTTTGAGAATTAAAAATGGAGAAACAGAATTTGACCCTACTTATCATATAGACTTCGAAACATTAAGTGGAGGATACAAAATAAACGATTTGTACTATATAGGGTTTGCTGAGAAACTAACAGAATTAACTTATCTAAATTTTAGATTTCGGCATAATTCCAAATATTATATCTCCTTACGTAATATTTTATTCTAAAAATATTATTAAGAGTAAATTCAATCTTCAGAAAGCATT
>JABSPL010000002.1 GCA_013215105.1 Flavobacteriaceae bacterium | reverse complement strand
TTATGAAGGTTTTATATGTTAAATTAAAGTTCGATATGATGCCATATACTTATAAGACTATCATTTTGGTTATGTTTCTGGTTTTAATTAGTTTTGTTTTCGAAAATATAAATATAATAGATAATAGTTTTATTAATATTATAGTGAAGAGTATTATAGTATCTTCTATTTATATTGTTTTTGTTTTGAGTTTCAAGATATCTCCACAAATAAATGGAGTTTTTATAAAGAATATAGAAAAGATAAAGAAAAAAATAAAGAATTGAATAAAATTATAAATATTTGAATTATATTAATTAGTTTTGGCAAAACACTCTTTTAAAATCATGAAGAAATATACTTACACCGAAGAAAAAGATACTAGATCGGGGTTCGGAGACGGACTAACAGAGCTAGGGAAGACTCATCCAAATGTAGTGGCACTTTGTGCAGACTTAATAGGATCGTTAAAAATGAACGAATTCATAAAAAACCATCCTGAACGTTTTTTTCAGATAGGTATAGCCGAAGCTAATATGATAAGTATAGCTGCGGGACTTACTATAGGAGGTAAAATACCTTTTACGGGTACTTTTGCTAACTTTTCTACAGGTAGAGTTTATGACCAAATAAGACAATGTGTAGCTTATTCGGACAAAAATGTTAAAATATGTGCATCGCATGCAGGGCTTACCTTAGGTGAAGATGGTGCTACTCATCAGATACTCGAAGATATAGGTCTTATGAAGATGCTACCTGGTATGACGGTGATAAACACTTGTGACTATAACCAAACCAAAGCAGCCACTATTGCTATAGCAGACTATGAAGGTCCTGTTTATTTGCGTTTCGGAAGACCTAAAGTTCCTGTTTTTATGCCTACAGACCAAGAGTTTGTTATAGGTAAAGCCATAATGCTTAACGAAGGAACCGATGTTACTATAGTTGCTACAGGTCACTTGGTGTGGGAAGCTATAAAGGCTGCTGAAGCATTAGAAACTAAAGGGATTTCGGCAGAAGTTATAAATATTCATACTATCAAGCCTTTGGACGAAGAAGCAATATTGAAATCTGTAAGTAAAACAGGTTGTATAGTGACTGCCGAAGAACATAATATGTTAGGAGGATTGGGCGAAAGTGTTGCCAGAACTCTAGCTGAAAATAACCCTAGTCCACAAGAGTTTGTCGCGGTAAAAGATAGCTTTGGCGAATCAGGAACTCCTGCTCAATTGATGGAGAAATATGGGCTTACCGATAAAGATATAGTAAAAGCAGCAGAGAAAGTAATAAAAAGAAAGTAGAAATAAATCATATAAAAAAAGAGGCTAGTTGTCAAAAACTAAGCCTCTTTTTTTATATTGTAATTTCTAAAAGTATATTTCTAAACCTTTAGTTTACTAATGGTGTTTCCTACAGATAACCAAAAAGTGTCACCATTCTCTACGCTTATAGAAAAATAGCCTTTATCGCTTATTTTTCTCCAACTGTAACCAGCATCGTTAGACGTGTAAATGCCTTCGGTAGAAGTTGCTATTAGCTTTTTTCCACGACTGTTAGGTATGTATTTGACGCAACTAATATAGCCAGGAGTACCTTCTGTACTTGTCCAAGTATCACCCGAATCGGTAGTTGTGGCTTTGGTTCGTTCTGTGCTTTTTTTGTCTTCCCAGTTACCGCCCATTACTATTCCTGTCTTTTTATCATGAAAATCGAGAGTGAAAGCACCTGTCATTTGACTTCCTTGTACTATCGGTAAGTCAGTGACTTTCCAAGTTTCTCCGTAGTTTTCGCTTTTGAAGATTCTCGATTTTACTCCTCCAGTTATAAACCATACATTACTGTCAAATACAGCTATATTACTGTTACTTGCAGCAAAAGAAGCTTCTCCTTCGTGGGCTTCGGGTATATTCTGACAGTCTATTTTGTTCCAAGTATTACCAGCATCGTTTGTAGTTATTACCGAAGCACAACTACTAGTTGGGTCGCCTATTGCTATACCTCTATTCATGTCGAAAAAGCTAATAGCATCGTAAAATACTTTAGAACCTTCTTCGATATATACTATTTCGGGTTCTTTTTCCATATTTAGGTCTATTTTGTAAAGTAAAGCAGGGCTTTCTATACTTAGAATAAATATGTTTTTACCATTATAGGCTATAGATCTGAAATTAACAGGTTTGTCATTATAATAGATAGAGTCTATTTCTAGTTTATTATCTATTATTCTACCGTATTTACCTTTCTCTCCTGCAAACCATAATAAGTTATCGTCTATTACCTTAATGGCTCTTATGCTTGTTTGTGGTATTTTGAAATCGGTAAATTCTAATTCTTGTTTACAATTACTTAATGTAAGTAATATAATAAGTGATAATATTATTGTTTTTTTCATTTAATATTTATATTAAGAATTCAAATGTTTCTACAAACATAAGTAAATAGTTATGACTAAATACTATTAAGGTTGTTTAAAGTTATATATTAGAGTAGTATTGGTAGTTTTTTGTGTTTATGATTTTTTTACTTTTTATATGACTTAGATTCAAGTAATTCAGGCTTGTTTTATAACTGTCCTTTTTTTGGATTATTGATGATTTCAAAAGAGTTTGTTTATCCTGTTACAAGTATTATTAAGTCAATTAGTTCACTTAATGTTGTTATCCATGATTTAGATATTTAGACCTTAGTGTTTGTAACAGCCTTATGCCTCTTTATTTTTAACTTGATTATTTCCTTAAACATACCACTTTACAAGCTTAAGTTGTTTATATTTGGGAGTTACACAAAATCAAATAACTATGTGTAAAACCGTTTTTAATTCTGACTTTAGAATAACAAAAGAAGACCTTAAGTTTGATTATCAAGAATCTTTAACCAAAAAACTTGATTGCAATTCGACTGATTTTGACCAAAATACACTTAATGAAATTGTTTTATGGAAAGTCAATCGTTACGCAGAATTTGACAGTCAATTAATTTCGTTGATTAACTCTGTAAAACGTAATGAAACAGAAATTGACACCGAAAAAACAAACATATTTTAAGATAATTATTAAAAACCAATGGAGTGCAACTAGCAATGGCTTCAATTATCTTAAGGTATAGGAATCCGAGTATTTATCAAATAATAGATCAAAGAGTTTATAGAATAATTTATGAGAACCAAGAGTTGAAACTCAATACATATTTGTCAGAAAAAAACATTAACTATCAAATTGACCTTTATCTACAATACTTAACAGACTTGAAAGATGTTTGTACCTCTTTAGATATCCCATTTGATAAATCAGATAGGATTTTATTTATGGCTGACCGAAGAGTTAACAAAGAACGAAAATTAAAAAACTATTGATAATATATTGTATTAGTAAAATAAATACAATATATTTACTTCATTGTACATTAGTCGAATAATATATAAAATCAATATTCATATATCTTAACCACTGTAAAAAGTTAGAACTAAAATGATGAAATTAATGGATAAACTAGAAGTAAGTTTTACTCAAGCAGATATTAGAAAAATAAAATCCAAAAGAATGAAATCTAATATAGCTTTCCTTTTTGCTTTTATAATCATTAGTTGTATTCTTTATTTTAAGTATGACTCCTTAGATATGTTTTTTATAATAGTGTTATGTATATGTCTAGCAATAACATCAATCGTAGTATTCGATATGTTTTTTGGAGACAACTCTAAAAAAGATTTAAAAAACAAAATAAAAATAGTGACAAAAGTAATAGTATTTGCTAAACATAAGAAACACCAAAGAGATTCTGCAACCATTTATGAATTAGAATTTGAGGGGAATAATGATATTAAACATTATCAAGTGAAAGAAGATGTTTTTGAACAAATAGAGGTGGGAAATATTATTGATTTGGAATATAGTAAAGAATCACTTTGGATACTTAAAATTGGATTGAAATCAATAGATATAGAAAATGAAAATTATATAAAATAGGAAAAGAATTTCACTCATAAAAAAAGCTTCATAAACCCTTACCTATCATAAAAAAAAAAACACCAAAAACAAAGATGAATAAAAATGGAATGTTAATAGCATTAATGGGCGAATATCGAAAATCAGCGATAGAATACAAGAAAATACTGAATAATATTTCTCAATATTTATTTGAAAAAATCACAGATAAAAAAAACAAAAGATGAAGATTGAAAATCAGTATATTGTTGTCAGAAAAAAACATTAACTATCAAATTGACCTTTATCTACAGTACTTAACAGACTTGGAAGATGTTTGTACCTCTTTAGATATCCCATTTGATAAATCAGATAGGATTTTATTTATGGCTGACCGAAGAGTTAACAAAGAGCGAAAATTAAAAAACTATTGATAATATATTGTATTAGTAAAATAAATACAATATATTTACTTTGTTGTATTTTAAGTATATAACTAAATACTATATAGGTTGGATGTTTGTATGTGCTAACAGTTATAAAAAATCAATTACATGAATTTTATATTTTTACTATTTTCATTTTTCTTTACATGTACACAGACTAGTGAATTTGATTTACAGAAAGTGGTTTCTCAAATAGGTGTTGAAATCGATGACGTTAATATTTCTTTGGTGGCATATAAAGTAAAGCCTAATAACACAAATGAAACAATAGTAGTTATACCTGAGGAAGTATTATCCGAAGATGGATTTACGGTTTATAATAGTTACGTTTTAATAGTAGATAGTAAGTCTAATAAAGTAGTTAAACGATACTTTGAAAACTTTAAATCTACTGGTTGGTGTGATTGTGATTTGCCTTTAAAAGAAATAATGATTGATACTGCACCTTACTTTTTATCTCCGAATAAAAGAGGCTTCGGAATTAGAGTAAAGTTGTCAAATGGAAATGGAGATCATATGAGTGAAATTAATCTATCTTTGTATATCGAAGTGAAAACTGAAATAATCAAAGTTTTGTCAAATTATAATATTGAAACATATGAATCATATTTAGCTACAACTGTTTGTGCAACTCGTTCAAAATACAAAGTAGGTGTTTTGAAAATCACAAAACGTACAACTAATGGCTACAACGATTTGCTAATAGAAAGCAAGGTTACTATGAAAGATGAATATGGAGACGATATAGATAACTGTAAAGAGACACTATATTTGTCAAACGAAAAAGAAGTTCTGAAGTTTGATGGTATTGAATATCTTTCAATATGGAAATAATCTTTTTATAACAAGACACACGTCATAGGAAAAGCATTTTAATAATAAAATTCAGCTATCCGAAGTCCCTTCCCTCACACACCCAAACCCTTAACCATCATAAATAACACCAAAAACAAAGATGAATAAAAATAGAATGTTAATAGCATTAATGGGTGAATATCGAAAATCAGCGATAGAATACAAGCAAATACTGAATAATATTCCTCAATATTTATTCGAGAAAATAACAGATAAAAAAACAAAAGATGAAGATTGTAAATCAATTCAAAATATAACTTTTCATATAATACATTCAGGCTATACTTATTCTAATTATATAAACTCTGTAAATAAACGAGAATGGTTTGAATATACTGAAAATATAGAAACTCCAAAAAAAGGAATTGAAGAAATTGATAAAATGCTTGATTTTACAGAGAATTCATTTGATGGAATTTGGAATAAGACAAATAAAGAAATAGGAGAATGGAAATTTGACACAAGGTGGAATGTGACTTATGACTTTGAACAGTTAATGGAACATGCTATTGTTCATATTTTAAGACACAGAAGACAAATTGAAAATGTGATAAAAAATAATAGCTAACAATAACTGTTATTAATTCAGGGTTTGAATCTTAGTTTCTTTTGTTGTTGTGGTTTTAAGATGGCTATATCTGGGATTAATTGAAGTATAATGGTTTTGTTATTTGTTTTCTTCGGATTGGTTTTGGGCTTATAAAGTGTCTTATTTTTTTATAAATGTTAAATTTACAAGTTTACTTTCTGTTTTATACGTTATTGAGATTTTGGGTTGTTTTTGACTTGAAATATACCATAATATAATATTAGTTAGTGAGATAAATGTGTATGTTTGTATTGTTGATTACAATTAAAACAAACCCTTAATTACAGAGAAAGTTAAATGATAAAGAAACTATTTTTAAACGATAAGTTTATACTAATATTGATTCTTCTGAACGCAATAACAATATTTTTAATTGGTTTTGAAATGACATTAAGTAATAGGTTTGTACTTTCACTTATTGATAATGTTATAACAGGGTTTTTTATTATTGAAATAGTTATAAAACTTAAGAAATTAGGGGTTAATAATTACTTTAAATTAAATTGGAATAAGTTTGATTTTATTTTAGTTGCATTGTCACTTCCAACATTGGTGTCCTTTTTTGGAAATATTGAAATCACAAGTTTTAGTTATTTTCTTGTATTTAGGATTATGCGTGTTTTTAAATCTTTTAGATTTTTAAAATTCATACCAGGAATTGAACATCTAATAAAAGGAATAAGTAGAGCTTTAAAAGCATCAATAATTGTTTTAATTGGATTTGTAATCTATATATTCATAATAGGAATATTATCATTTTACCTTTTTAAGAACGTTTCTCCTGAATATTTTGGAAACCCTTTAACTTCATTATACTCAATATTTAAAATATTTACCGTTGAAGGTTGGTATGAAATACCTGAGCAATTAACGCAAAACTCTCCGCCTATAACGTCATTTTTCACATATATGTATTTTATTTTCGTTGTGTTTTCAGGAGGTATCTTTGGGTTATCTCTTGTTAATTCTATTTTTGTAGACGCAATGGTGAGCGACAATAACGACGAATTAGAAAAGAAAATAGATTCATTAAATGAAAAAATCAATCAATTACTAACTAAAAACCAATAAATATGAAATTAAATAAAATATTAGACAATGTAAATTCTCTTGAAAAAAACTCGTTTTTAAAAATAATTGACAATATAATTTCAAATAAACCTAAAAATCACAAAGAGATAGAGAAGATACTATCAGAAAACAATAACAATCTAAAAAGTATTGATAATATAAATATAACAAAAGTTTTTAATCTTATTACTGATGAATTTTCAGAAATAATAAAACAAGAATTCGTTGATACATCCTCTCAACTTGATATTTTAATTGATATTATTATTAAAGATGGTCGTAATTTAATTAAAGAAGACTGGTTCGCTAACCTTTATGATAAAGAGATTAAGAGTTTGAAAAATAAAACAGGTGCATTAATAAAGCAACTTGAAAGTGATAAATCGGAAATAAATAATAATAGAAAGAGAGATTATTTAATTTATAAAGCCTGTGTAAATACAGCTTACTTTAACGATAATGTAAGTAATAGAGATACTAAAATAACAAATGATGAATTATCTATTCTACTAACATTATCAAATGAACTTAAGTTATCTCAAGAAGAAATTAAGTTGATTAATTACATTGTAATACCACCAGTTAAATTACAGATAGATAAAGTAATCAACGATTTAAAAGTTATAGGTCTAATTTTCTATTCGAAAAAAAATAGACAAGTTTATGTTGCTGATGAGGTAGTTAAGGTTTTACGTGAAATTAGAAACAAACAAGTTGCAGATAAGTTTTATCGTAGGTTTTTGAAATTATTAAGAGAGCCACAAGTTAATGTAGTTTGTAGAAACCATAATATAGATACGAAATTACCTCTTGAAGAAAAAATATCAAATATAATCAATGAAGGAATTTTATTTTCAAATTTATTATCAAATGAACTTCATAAAGAAGGAATAACTCTAACCGAAAAGAAAAAGTTTGTAAATGAAATTTGGGAAAAAGGATTAGAAATGTCCGTTAGTTTAAAAGGAACTACTCTTGAAGAAAAAATAGCTAATTTAATATCTTATTTCGATGAAATAGAAAAAGATGAAAAAATAGGAATATCAATAGATGGTTACGGTCAACTACTTTCTGATTTAAATGAGACTTATCCTGAATTAAATCAATTAGTTAGAGCTGAGTTTGAAATGCAAGATGAGTTTGTTTTGAAAAGCGAATACTTATTAGACTATAATATAAAGCCAAGAGATATTCTTGATATAATAGAAAATAAGGAGTTATTAGAGTTTTGTAAAAAATATGATTTAAAGCAAAGAGGTAATCCTGTTTTAAATATACTTGATGGCTATAAAGATTCAGAAAATTTATTCATAGAGAATTATGTAAATATTGGTTTTAGAGATTTAAACTCATTAAAAGAAAACGGAATTATTATAAAAGAAGCTAACTTAGGTTTAAAGTTTGAAGAGGTTACTAAAAATATTTTTGAAAAACTAGGTTTTGTAGTCGATGAAGATTTAAAGAAAAAATTAAATACTAAAAAAAATCAAATAGATATAGTTTTGAATTTGGGAGAGGAGGGTTTAATAATTATAGAATGTAAAACTGTCAAAGAAAGTGGTTATAACAAATTTAGCTCAGTAACTCGTCAAATGAAATCATACATTGACTTAGCTACAGGTAATGGTCATAACGTAGTTAAATCACTATTAGTTGCTCCAGATTTTAGCGATGATTTTGTAAATGATTGTGATCTTGATTTCGAATTGAATTTATCTTTAATTACGGCATCTTCTTTGTTGAAAATATTAGGAGCTTTTAAAGTGTCAAAGCACAAGCAATTTCCTTATCAACTATTAATGAAAGACGTCTTAATAAAAGAAGATAGGATAATTAAAGCTATAAATAAGAAGTAAAAAAATAAAATAATAAACTCCAATTTATAACAACCTTAACATGTAACTAGTTCATTTAAACCATCGTTTAAATGAACTATATTAAGTCTCTAAAGACTTGATATAATTAGTAATACTCCAAATAAATATAAGTATAAAACACTCTATATTTAAATGAACACCTATATATAATAGGTGTTGCCTTGGTAATACTTGGTTTTGTGCCTAAGTATAGTTAGGTTAACTTTCTTAATAGGGGTCTCTAATTTTATTATCAACTTATAAATAACAGATTAAACATATTTCTTGAAAAAAGATAAAACTTGATTAATAAATAATACCTCCAAAAAAAACTCGTAGTATTTCAGCCCTAGAAATACGGACTATTTTTCTAGAGAAGTTAGTGGATGTCATAAAATATATTTCTTTTTTCAATTGAAGAGGGAGAAGGAAGGTTATTCTTTTCAAAAATATACAAGTCTCTATAAAATATAACTAGAAACAATAATATTGATACAGAATATTATTTAAATTAAAAAGTCATTCAATGTGTAATTTAGCTATTTTTATTGTCTCTAAAAAAACTAACAATATATTTTTTAATATCAACGAAAAAACTATATTTGCACCTTGAAAACAAGACTGTTTTAAAATATATTAAAAACCAAGTAAACAACTATAATAATGTCTGCATTAAAAGGTAAAGTTGCTCAAATAATAGGCCCAGTAATCGATGTGGTATTCCCATCGGAACAAGGTCTTCCGAAAATTTTCGATTCTCTAGAGATAAAAAGAGAGAATGGTTCTCTATTAGTATTAGAAGTAGAACAACATATAGGTCAAGATACCGTACGTTGTATAGCTATGGATAGTACCGATGGACTAAGTAGAGGTTACGAAGTGACTGCTACTGGAAATCCTATAAAAGTACCAGTTGGTCAAGATATATTTGGACGTTTGTTCAATGTAAATGGTGACCCTATAGATGGTCTTAAGGTTTTGCCTAAAGATGGTAAAAACGGTATGCCAATACATACTTCTGCTCCTAAGTTCGAGGACTTGAGCGTAAGTACTGAGGTTTTATACACAGGTATTAAAGTAATTGACCTTATCGAGCCTTATGCTAAAGGTGGTAAGATTGGATTATTTGGTGGTGCTGGTGTTGGTAAAACTGTACTGATACAAGAGCTTATAAATAATATAGCCAAAGGACACGGTGGTTTATCTGTGTTTGCTGGTGTTGGAGAGCGTACTCGTGAGGGTAATGACTTACTTAGAGAAATGTTAGAGTCTGGTATTATCAAATACGGTAAAGAGTTTGACGAATCTATGGAAAACGGTGGATGGGATTTATCTAAAGTTGACTATAGTTTAATGAAAGATTCTAAGCTTACATTCGTGTTCGGACAGATGAATGAACCTCCTGGAGCAAGAGCACGTGTTGCACTTTCAGGGCTTACATTAGCTGAATATTTCCGTGATGGAGCTGGAACTGATCAAGGTAAAGATGTACTTTTCTTTGTTGATAATATATTCAGATTTACTCAGGCTGGTTCTGAAGTATCTGCGTTATTGGGTCGTATGCCTTCTGCTGTTGGTTATCAGCCTACATTAGCAACCGAAATGGGAGCTATGCAAGAGCGTATTACTTCTACCAAAAAAGGATCGATTACTTCAGTACAAGCGGTATACGTACCTGCGGATGATTTAACTGACCCTGCTCCGGCTACTACTTTTGCTCACTTGGATGCTACTACGGTACTTTCTCGTAAGATTTCAGAATTAGGAATATACCCTGCGGTTGATCCTCTTGATTCTACTTCACGTATACTTTCGAGAGAAGTTCTTGGAGATGAGCATTACGATTGTGCTACTAAAGTAAAAGAATTACTACAGAAATACAAAGAATTACAAGATATAATCGCTATACTTGGTATGGACGAATTGAGTGAAGAAGACAAACTAGCTGTACATAGAGCTCGTCGTGTTCAACGTTTCCTTTCTCAGCCATTCCACGTTGCTGAACAATTTACTGGTATAGTTGGTTGTTTGGTTGACATAAAAGATACCATCAAAGGTTTCAATATGATAATGGACGGTGAATTAGACAAATATCCTGAAGCTGCATTTAACCTTAAAGGGACTATACAAGACGCTATAGATGCAGGTGAAAAGATGCTTGTTGAAGCTTAATATTTTAACAATAAATATACATATATGTATTTAGATATAATAACTCCTGAGGCAACATTGTTCAGTGCAGAGGTAAACTCAGTAGCTGTACCAGGTATAGACGGAGCTTTTCAGATGTTAGACAATCACGCTGCTGTAGTCTCTTTGCTTGTAAAAGGTAAAGTAAAGATAGAAAGTGATAGCTTTGAAATAAGCGATGATAGTTTATTTGAAAAACAAAATAATATATATTCTTTGAATATTGTTAGTGGAACTGTAGAAATGCAAAATAATAGAATTACTATTCTTGCAGATTTATAGTATATAGATAATATATATTTAACCTAAAAAGGCTTTAATTTCTTATGAGATTGAAGCCTTTTTTATATGATAATGTTTGAATTGACTTCAAAAACTAATAAATTCTAAAATATATAAAATGGAATTAAATGTATTAATCAGTTTTTTGATACTGGCTATAAGTCTCACTTTGATGCCTGGCCCAGATATAATATATGTCCTTACCGAAAGTCTTCAGAAAGGAAAAAAGACAGGATTGGTAATATCTACAGGTTTGTGTTTGGGGCTTTTGGTTCATACAACTATAGTTATTACAGGTGTTGCCGTTTTTGTTAGAGATAGCGAATGGTTGTTCGATATTATCAAAATAACAGGTGCCATATATATAGGTTATCTATGTTATAAAAGCTTTTTTGAAAACAATAATACAAGTTTAAATACAGAATCGACTACAAATATAAGGTCAATAAAACATAATATTATTAAGGGTTTTACAATGAATGTATTAAATCCTAAAGTAACTATTTTTTTTATGGCTTTTTTCCCTAACTTTATAGATTATAAAAGTGAAATGTCTTCGGAATATCAAATATTGATATTGGCAGCTATATTTATAGTTCAAGCCTTTATTATATTTGGTTTTGTAGTGCTAATGGTTAGTAAATTATCTGATATGTTTAGGTCAGATATGTTTTGGACTGTAACTAAGTGGTTCAAAACGGTGGTATTAGCTCTTTTATGTGTTTATATCTTAATATTTTAAAAATAATTAATAAATGATTAAAAAAAATAACTTTATAGTTTGTGTTTTACTTGTGTTACTTTTTGTTTCTTGTCAGAAAGAAGAAAAACCATATATAGAATTAAAAGGTAGAGCTTTAGGTACTAGTTTTACTATAAAATACAAGGACGAAAAGCAAAGAAGTTTTATACAAAACATCAATTTTATTTTCAATAAAATAAATCATTCACTATCGACATATTCTAAAAACTCAGATATATCTAGGATAAACAGAGGCGAAATGGGTGTTGAGATAGATGATGATTTCAAGAAAGTACTAGCCATATCGCGAAAATTATATAGAGATACCGACGGAGCTTTGGACCCGACTATAGGTGTTTTGGTAAATGCTTGGGGTTTTGGTCCAGGTAAAAAAGTAGAAGAACTTAGTAGTTTTAAGATAGATTCTATGATGCAGTATGTAGGGCTTAACAAAATAAGACTTATAGATGGTAACATTATATTAAAGGAAAGTAGAGAGGTTTATATGGATTTTAATGCTTCTGCAAAAGGGTATACTATAGATATAATAGCTCTTATGTTAGAAGATCAGAAAATTACCGACTATATGATAGAAATAGGTGGTGAATTGAAAGTTAAAGGTTATAGTGGTAAAGGTAAACTGTGGAGTATAGCTATAGAAAACCCTAATACAGATGGTCGCAGAGATTATACTCGTATAGTAGAATTAAACAACGAATCTATGGCTACATCGGGTAACTATAGGAAGTTTAGCATAGATGATAAGGGTAATAAGTACGTACATATACTAGATAGTAAAACTGGTTTGGCAAAAGAATCTAATTTGTTAAGTGTAACTGTTATAGGTAATATAGATTGTATTTATGTAGATGGTTATGCTACTGCTCTTATGTCTATGGGCTTAGAGAAAGCTATAAAGTTTTCAGAAAAAAGAAAAGATTTGAAAATATTACTATTGTATTACGGAGAGAATAAAGAAATAAAGGAATATAAGAGTAGTGACTTTATAAAAAATATATAGAGTAAAATACTATTGTCAAAACATATTATTTGTTAGTTTTGTAATAGGAGTAAAATATAATAAGAATACAAGTTTTTAATAAAGCTTGTTTTTTTTTGATTAGATATTATTTAGTAGTATTTTTATTATTAAAATAAATACGGCGAAATTGATTATAAATAAAGTATATAGATTGTAAAAAATGACTGAAGATAAAAAGAATCTTAATTTTATAGAACAAATAATAGAAAAAGACCTAGAGAAAGGGGTTGATAAGTCTGAATTACGATTCAGATTTCCTCCTGAGCCAAACGGATACTTACATATAGGTCATGCAAAGTCTATATGTCTTAACTTTGGGTTAGGGCAGAGCTATAATGCACCTGTTAACTTAAGGTTTGACGATACTAATCCTGCAAAAGAGGAACAAGAGTTTGTAGATGCTATAAAAGAGGATATAGAATGGCTAGGTTTCAAATGGGACAAAGAATGCTATACTTCCGATTATTTTGATCAGTTATATTCTTGGGCTGTAGAGCTTATAAGAAATGGTAAAGCTTATGTTGATAACCAGACTTCTGAGCAGATAGCAGAGCAAAAAGGAACACCTACCAAACCAGGTGTTAATGGACCTAATAGAGATAATTCGGTAGAAATAAACTTAGGATTATTTGAGAAAATGAAAAATGGCGAACTTGAAGAAGGTAGTCATATTTTAAGAGCTAAAATAGATATGTCTCATAACAATATGCATATGAGAGACCCTATTATGTATCGTATGCTTAACAAAACACATCACCGTACTGGTGACAAATGGAAGATATATCCTATGTATGACTGGGCGCACGGTCAGTCCGATTATATAGAAAGCGTATCGCATTCGGTTTGTACTTTAGAGTTTGAAGTGCATAGAGAATTGTACGAATGGTATCTGGAAGGGGTGTATACTAGTGATACTATTAAGGTTAAGCAAAGAGAGTTTGCAAGGCTAAACCTTAGTTATACGGTAATGAGTAAGCGAAAACTAGCCGAATTGGTCGAAAATAAAGACGTAAACGGATGGGATGATCCTCGTATGCCTACTATTTCGGGGCTTAGACGTAGAGGTTATACTGCTGAGTCTATAAGGAATTTTATAAATACTTCGGGAGTTTCTAAGCGAAACAATGTGATAGATGTGGCTTTGTTAGAGTATTGTATCAAAGATGATTTGAACAAAAAAGCACCTAGAATAATGGCAGTTCTAGACCCTGTTAAGATAGTTATTACCAATTATGACAAAGATAGTCATGAAATACTTGAGGCCGAAAATAATCCTGAAGATGAAAATGCTGGTAATAGAAATATTCCTTTTTCTAGAGAATTATATATAGAAAGAGAAGATTTTAAAGAAAATGCTAACAAGAAGTTTTTTAGATTGTCTTTGGGTAAAGAGGTGAGGCTTAAAAACGCATATATAATAAAAGCTAACGATATAGTAAAAGACGATAGCGGAAAGATAACCGAAATACACTGTACTTACGATGCTGATTCTCGTTCGGGAAGTGGTACTGAAGCTAGTAAGCGTAAAGTAAAAGGTACTTTGCACTGGGTTTCTGTAGCTCATGCTGTACCTGTAGAGGTTAGGTTATACGACAGGCTTTTTAACGATTCTGCTCCTGATAGTCATAAGGACAAGAACTTCAAAGAGTTTATAAACAAGGATTCTTTGAGTGCTATAACTGCTTTTGTAGAGCCTAGTATAAAAGATTCTAAACCAGGAGATAGCTTTCAGTTCCAAAGGATGGGTTATTTCTGTGTAGATAAGGATAGTAAAGCCGATAGTATAGTATTTAACAAAACTGTAGGCTTGACAGATAGCTGGGCTAAGGTTCAGAAAAACACTAATAAAGCCAAACAAGATGTTAATAAACAACTCTTGGCAGAGCTAGTGACTATGAGTAATAAATATATAAAAAGTCGTACTCCCGAAGAAAGAACAGATATAGAAGCTAATATTTATACAAAAGCAGAAGCTTTGGTTTTAGATGGTTTTACTGACGATATGAAAGGTTTAGACACGAACAAAGACTTGTTGTGTTATTTGTTTGTTCTTAATTCGTTATTTGCCAAAGGAAAATGGCAAGATAGTTTGTTAACTGACGATATGTATAGCTTTACATCGGTTTGTTTGCTCAAAACAAATAGCTATGTTAGGTATCAGGCGGTGTTGTTAGCTACCAAAAACGATAGTATATCGGCTAAGAATAAAGAATTGTTAGACAAAATAAAACTAGAAGATAAAAGTTCAGCAATAAGAGAGTTGCTTAGCTAATTAATAAAAACCCTGATATTCGCTATGATTATCAGGGTTTATTGTTTTGAAAAAGAAATTTTTTTTATGATATATAAATATGTTTTTATAGTGATTGCTTGTTTGCTTGCCTCTATAATTATTTCTTATTTTTTTTATTACTATAAAGCCAAAACTGATGGTAGAGTTACTCTGATGTTCTTTTTGTTAAGAATAATTAGTGTTTTTGCTGTACTATTAGTTTTTGTAAATATAGAAATTAGTTATACAGACTATATAGAAATAAAACCAAAACTAGTTTTTTTGTTCGATGATTCTAAGTCTATGGCCGATAAGTCAATATTGATAAAAGAAGAATATAATAAACTCAGAAATAGTGATTTTATAACAGATAACTATGAAGTTAAATATTATAAATTCGGAAAAAATGCAACTTTACTAGATTCTTTGAGTTTTAAAGAAAAACAGACAGATATATATAATTCTCTTAATAATATAGATATAATAAATAGAGACAGTAAAGCTGAGTTGTTTATTGTAACTGATGGAATAAGTACTAGTGGTTATGAATATAGCGATATATTGTATTCTAATACTATAAATATAGTTCATAGTGAGTTTGGTATAACTATGGAAGATGTGTTTATTAAAAAAGTTAATTATAACAAAAAAGCATCGGTCGATACTAAGTTCGAAATAGAAGTGATGACTGAGTATTATGGAGATAGATCTGTAGAATTGGAATTAATACTAAAAAAAGGTACAAAAACACTTTTCCGAAGGGCAATAAAGCTAGATGCTAAACAAAATAGAGCTTTAGATGTTTTTGAACTAAAAGAAAATACTAAAGGTTTTAAAGAATATAGAATAAGTATAAGTAATCTGAAGGATGAAAAAAACACTATTAATAATAGTAAAAAAATAAATATAGAAATAGGAGACTATTCTCAGAAGGTATTGTTGGTATATGATAAGCTACACCCCGATATAGGAGTGTTAAAGCGAAGTGTAGCAAAAACTTATAAAATAAATACAGTCAAAATAGATGATTTGGATTATAAAGTACTTCAAAATACCGATTTGACAATAGTATATCAACCAAACAAAAAGTTTGAGAAACTTATAAATAAGCTGAATAGTACTAGTATTAATAGCTTATTTGTAACAGGTACAAAAACCGATTGGGGACTTTTGAATAGTGTAAACCTAAGCTTTAATAAAAAGAATAGGGGAGGAGTTTTAGATGCTTACCCTGTAGTTAATCATAGTTATTCGGCTTTTAGTACCAGAATTGATATGCAAGAATATCCTCCTTTGAAATATACTAAGGGTTTGGTTAAGTATAATGATAATTTTGAGACTTTGATAAGTATTAAAGGAGGACAAGACTATATACTAGCCACGGCTAAGGTCCAAAACAAAAAAGTAGGGCTTTGGCAAGGAGAAGGTTTGTGGTTATGGAGAATGTATAGTTATAGTGAAGAAACCAAGTTTGAACAATTTGATAGTTTTATGACAGATATAATCAAATATATGTCGGTTAAAAACTACGCTAGTAGGATGCAGTTAGACTATAAAACGGAGGTTTACAATAACGAGCCTTTCGAGATAAATGTGTCGAAATACAATGTAAATAACAAAATAGACTTAAGAGATGATTTGTTTTTAATATAATAAAAGAAGACCAAACTCAGGAAAAACATCTTTTTGTAAAAGATAATAAACGATATAACTTGTCGTTAAATAGTCTTGAAATAGGGAAATATAGTTTCGAAGTATTTTCGGGAGTTAATAAAAAAGTCAAAAAAACGGGTCGATTCGAGATATTAGCAACAGATATAGAAGACGTGTTCAATATAAATAAAACCAAAGAATTAAAAGAATTATCTACCGTTAATCAAGGTGTTTATATGGGTTTAGAAGGGTTTAGTATTGCTATAGAAAAACATTTAAAAACACAGAAGCATAGCATTATAAAAAATAAAGTAATTCATAGCAAATCATTAATAGATAGAAAGTACTTAGTTATGTTTATTTTGTTAACTTTGTCAGTAGAGTGGTTTTTAAGAAAATATCACGGAAAAATATAAAAATAAAATAAAATGGCACAAAATTATCAAACACCACAGTTTCCAAAAGGAATTGTGTTAGTAGCAGTATTAGTAATAGTAGGTCTTATAATGATAACCAAATCGACAGTTACAATACCAGCAGGACAAGCAGGAGTATTATACGAAACATTTAACGATGGTGTAAATACCGATGAGTTTATAGATGAAGGATTTCACTTTATAGCTCCATGGAACAAAGTTGTTATTTACAATGTACGTCAACAAGAGATATTCGAAAAAGGAATGGCAGTATTGTCGTCGAACGGATTGGAAATAAAACTAGATGCTTCTGTATGGTTTCAACCTAAATTAGATAAATTAGGTTTTCTGCACAAAGAAAAAGGTAGAGACTATGTTGACTTAATAATAAAACCAGCTATACGTTCGGCAACTCGTAGCGTAGTAGGTAGGTACACTCCTGAGCAGTTATATTCTACCAAAAGAGATGCTATACAAAAGGAAATTTATGAAGAAAGTAATAAAATACTAGAATCTCAATATGTACAATTGAACGATGTATTGGTAAGAGATGTAATATTGCCTCCGACCATAAAACTTGCAATAGAGAATAAACTAAAGCAAGAGCAAGAGTCTTTGGAGTATGAATTTAAAATACAAAAAGCCGAAAAAGAAGCACTAAGACAAATAATACAAGCACAAGGTAAAGCTGATGCAAACAGAATATTGAACGCATCGCTAACCGATAAGATACTTAAAGATAAAGGTATAGAAGCTACTTTGAAATTAGCAGAATCGAACAATGCTAAGACTGTAATAATAGGTGGATCTGACGGATTACCACTTATATTGGGTAATAACTAAGAAGTTTATTTCATCAATTATTCTTGTTTTGTATAATCAGGAATAATTGATGATTTTTCAATTATAATATAACTATGTTCAAAGAAGTTAAACTCTTAGTATTGATACTTATAGTGTCAATAGGTATGTTTTCGTGTAGTGAAGAAGACGATAAAAGCAACGAATCGAATATTTCCCAATTATATATAACTAAATCAGACGGTTCTAATGTGGCGTTAGACAAAGATTACTCACCTGAAGTTAATGACTATAAAGTTTATGTTCCTATAGGTACTCTGTCTTTAAATGTTGATTCTCACGGAGAATCGGAGTCTATAAAGGCAATAGTTGTTGAAGGGAATGAAAATATTTCAGCAGATAATAATATTATAACTATAACCGTTACTGCCGAAGATAATTCAACTAATATATACACTATATCGGTAATATTGATTGATATGTCGACTATAAGTAATTATTCTATAGAAGGAGGAATTACAAGCTACCAAGATAATAATATAACAGTTACTTTTCCTAAAGGGACAATTATAAGTTCTTTTACTCCTACTTTTGAATATTCTGAAAATACAGTTTGTAACCCTAATTCGGGAGAAAAGCTTGATTTTTCGGAAGATAATACAGCTATTTATACTTTAGAATATATGGATGGAAGTACAAAGGAAATAACTGTCAAATTAAAGACTATTCCTAATTCTGAAAATGACATACTAAGTTTTGTCTTTTCAGCAGAAGCTAACTCTAATTTAGATTCTGATATAATAGCATATATAAACAGAGAGAACAATATTATAAACGTAATGGTTCCTTATGCTACAGATATTACTAGTTTAATCCCATATATATCATTTTCTCAAGGAGCTATAATAAGCCCTAACAATGGAGTAACTACTGACTTTACCAAAATACTAAACTATAACGTAAGTTCAGAAGATGGCTCTGAAAAAAGCTATGATATAGACATGACATTTGATATACCTAAGCAATTTACTAAGGTTTCCAAAGAAGATGGTACATGGATTGTTAATGAAAACGGTACTCATATAGGTGTTTGGGCTATAGAAGATTTACAAGTGATAAGTGATGACTTAGATATGAGTTATGTACTGATGAAAGACTTAGATTTTAACAATAACTCTAATTATAGAAATATAGATGATATTGAGAAATTTACTGTAGGAGAAGGTTTTAAGCCTTTGGGAGACAGCTATAATAATTCTTTTAGAGGGAGTTTTGACGGTAATAATAAAACTATAAGTAACCTTATGATAAATACACCTGACACAGATAATGTAGGTTTGTTTGGGTTTTCGGTAGGTTCTAGTATCGAAAATTTAGGGCTTATAGACTGTAATATTGAGGCAGAAAACAATGTGGCAGGTCTTATTGGTCTTATAGGCGGAAAAGTAACTATCAGAAACTCTTACGTTACAGGAAATATAACAGCGAATGATAATGTAGGCGGTTTTGTAGGTGCGTCAGATGATGGTTTAGATATTTATGATTCTTATTCTGTAGTAGATATTACGGGAAATGAATACTTAGGCGGGTTGGCAGGAGATAATTATAAAACTAACATTACTAGTTCATATAGTAAGGGTAGTATTACTGGTAACTCGTATTTAGGAGGGTTAATGGGCGATTCATCATATTCGACTGTTGATGAGTCTTACTCTGAAAACGATATTTTGGGTGAAGGGAACTATAATGGTGGTCTGGTAGGCTCTATTACACGATTGATAATTACTAAATCGTATGCTACTGGTTCTGTAAATGGACTAGACTATACAGGAGGCTTGGCTGGACATATAAAACTAGATTCTGACATCACATACTCTTATGCTACAGGCGATATAGAAGGTAATAATAATACAGGAGGACTAGTAGGAAGAGCAGAAGATTGTAATATATCTACATCTTATGCTTCTGGTAATGTAATAGGAAACGATAAAACAGGTGGTTTAGTAGGCTTTTTCTACTATAATAATGAGACTAAACCAACTTTGTCTAACTCATATGCTATAGGAAACGTAACAGGCAATAGCGGAGTAGGAGGTTTGGTTGGCGATATGTATTATTTGACTATATCGAGTTCGTATGCTACAGGAGATATAGTTGCTACTGCCGATAGAGTAGGTGGTTTGGTAGGTGTGTTAGAAAAAGCAACAATACAGAATTCTATAGCATTTAATTCGAGTATAACAGGAACTGCCGATGTTAATAGAATACTAGGTTTGGGTTATAATGAATCTCTTGCTGACAATTACGGGAATTCTTCTGTAACAGTCAATGGAAACACTGTTATTGGTAGCGATAGAAACGCTGTGACAGGAGGGCCTATGGGACAAGGTGATTTTGATGGTTCTTCTCCTTTTATGTCTTTCGATTGGAATATAAATGAATATTGGGAAATAAAAGATTCTGCTGTACGCCCTACTTTAGTAGGCTTAAACAGTGATGAAGGAACTTTAATAAGAAGTAATTAAACTATATATTTTAGGGTAATTAATGGCTTTTTATATTTATAAAAAAACAAGTACAAATAAGAAAAACAATAATGAAAGAAAAATATAGAGTATTTATCATAATATACGGAGCTTTGTTGGCTGGGATTGTTTTTGCGACAGCACTTAGTATAACCATCGATTGGAACAATTTATTTAATATTCCTGAAGAGCAATTATTGTATTTGCTGGTGCCTGTTGCGGCTATCATAGGTAGCGAAGTTATGTTTAGGGTATCTATGAAGAAGCTAGAACTTAGTGAAGATGAAAATACCAGAACTGGAGTCTACCAAACCTCTAATATAATTAGGTGGGCTATATTAGAAGGAGCAGCTTTTTATAGTATAATGTCTCCAGAGGATATTCCTCAAATAAATATCGTAATAATAATAACATATTACATGGTGATATTTCCTGGTTTTAATAAGTTTAAAGAGATTATTTCTCCTATATAGAACCATATTACCTGATATAAGGGCTGATGTATAACTGGGGGATTATACCAAAAACATCACCAATTCTCCCTATATAAGTAGTTTGTTTTTCACTTTGACTGCGTTAAAAAATAGAACCATAGCTAGGCTATGATTTACTTTTTGGACTTGACAAATCAAAAAATAATTCTACTTCTATTAAGGTATTTGGAAATGCATTTGGTATTACTCTTTTCTCTGTTATAAAAACAAGAAGGGATAGTAAACCATATTGCATAATCAAGAGAAATACTATTAAGTGAACCAAGTTTTATCAGAAAATAAGAGGTATTTGCGCTACAAGTCTAGGATACCTCTATTTCTATAAAAAAACCTAACTGTATTTTTTTATTATATTTCGTGAGCAATAGCAACTCCTATAAGCTATTTGTTTAGGCATATACTGTTGTGAATTGATTTCTAAATTTCATTATATTGCGTGAGCAATAACAAGCATCTTGGGGAATGTATGTTGCATCATCTGGTTGTGAATTGATTTCAAAATTGTATTTTTACGTGAGCAATAGCAAGTAAGGTTAATTATATCGGGGGTATTTATACCAAATAAATTTGTAATAAATAGGTCTATAAGTTCTTTTTAATTTCTACTATTGTAGATGCTTCCACGACTAAACCTATTATAAAATATAGAATCATTTTTATATTTCTATATATAAATGGTAATTCAGGATGTGATTTGCAATATAGATACGTAATACATTGCGTCTCTACGCCCCAAAACGCCCACAAACAATACAAAACACAGCCATAAATCTAACAAACAAAACATTAATATAACATACTCATTTACACTAATTAGTGTTTTTTTATCATATCTTTATATTAAAAAAATATAAAGGATATTGATTATTGCAATATGAAATTAATAAAAAAAATTATAATACTAAATATTATACCTTTTAGCATATTTGCTCAACAAGATTATACTTTTAATAAAAGTATAATAAACCCTGCCTATATAGCTATTGATGATTATAAAACTGTAAATATCAGTTATGAGAGTAGATATATTGATCTTATTAATTCTCCGAAAACCAAAACATTACATTATAAAAGCCCTTTTAGAAGAAACACATATATAGGATTGTCAGTAGTTAATAATGTTATTCATGTATTAAAAGAAACCGGTTTAGCATTTGATTTTACTTATAAGCTTAAATTATCAAATTACACTAATTTGTATTTGGGGCTAAAAACAGGTGTAGATTTTTACGTTATAGACCTTATTAATTTAGGAGCACCTAAATACGACCCTCTTTTTACCGAAAATGAAAGTTATTCCGATTTACGATTTGGCTTAGGAGCTTATCTTCATAATGATAGATACTATATAAGTATATCTATGCCTAATATTTTAAAAAATAACAAATATAAAGTGAATACTAATTCTTTAAATAGCTTTATAGACAATTTATATTACTATATAGGAGGTGGATATATATCGAAACTAAATAATAATTTAGATATAACCACTTCATTTATGATGAAAAATGTAGAGGGCATAGATCCATTTTACAATATATCGGTAGTTGGTAGTTTTAAAAATCAAATTAAACTAGGTACTAATTATGTGTTAGAAAATTATAGCTCGTATTATTTTTCTTATTATATAATGCCCAATTTAGAACTCAGCTTTGCTTACAAAACGGAGGTGTCTTCAGTTAAAGTAAAAGGATTTAATAATTCCATATCTTTTAATTTAAAGTACCTATGGAAATGAATTTTCTTAAAACAATAAACGTAACTTACTGATAAACAGCGTTTAGTATTTGTAAAACTATATAATTATCCGTATATTTGCATTACTTACCTGAAAAACAATAAGTTATGAGAGAGATTTTTTTATTATTATTCATTATATCTACATATTGCCACTCACAATCACAAGAATACACCTCAATACCAGACAAAAATTTTGTTAAAGCCCTAATAGATATTGGTTTAGATGATTTGAACATAGATGATAATGAGGTGCTTACTGATAATATTAGGAATATTACCGTTCTAAATATTCGTAACTATGACATAGAAGACTTGACGGGTATAGAGGGTTTTGAGATGTTAGAGGAATTAAATTGTTCTAGTAATAAACTAAAAAGCCTAGATGTTTCTAAGAACACTGCATTGATAGACTTGCTTTGTTATAATAATAAACTAACAATCCTAGATGTTTCTAAGAATACGGCATTGAGATATCTATCTTGTTCTAGCAATCAACTACCAAGCCTAGATGTTTCTAAGAACTATAAACTTAAGACATTAGGTTGTTCTAGTAATAAACTAACAATCCTAGATGTTTCTATGAATACGGCATTGGTAAAACTATCTTGTTTTCGTAATCAACTACCAAGTCTAGATGTTTCTAAGAATACTGCATTGGTAGATTTATTTTGTTTTAAGAATCAACTAACAAGTCTAGATGTTTCTAAGAATATAAAACTAGAATATTTCTGGATTCATGATAATACCGACTTATATTGCATAAAGGTTGGTAATATATCTGAAGCAGAGCTTTATGAAAATTGGTCAAAAGACAGCCAAGCAACTTATGTATTAGAATGTGAAGCTCCCTCTGTAGAGATTACAGGAGATGATACTATTACTTCATCTGAAGAGGTTGTAGTAAATATTGTTTTTAGTGAAAAAGTATCGGGATTGGAACTATCCGATTTCTCTATTACAAATACTAATATATATAAGCTACAAACAACCGACAATATAAATTTCACTATAAAACTAAAACCTATAGAAGACGGAGAGGTTAGCATAAAGCTAAACGAAAATACGGTCAAAGACATAACTCATATAGACAATGTAGAATCGAATATATATAGATTTATATATGATATAACTCCTCCTGTTGCTGATTTAAACAATCTGAATGTAATTAATCAAGAATGTATAATATACTCTATAAACCCACCTACTGCTACCGATAATCACGATGCAAACATTATAATAGCTACTACAAAAACTAAATTTCCTATAACACAAAGCACTGTATTAACCTGGGAATATAAAGATTCGTCGGGAAACACTAATAGTCAAACACAAAGTATAACTATAGAAGATATTACCCCTCCTTATATTGATGAAATTAATCTTCCTAAAATAGTCAGTAATACTTCTATATATGAGATAGAAAAACCCACTACTAAAGATAATTGTGATACAGGTACTATAACGGCCACTACCATAACTGATTTTCCTATAGAGGAAAATACATCTATATTATGGATATTCACGGACCAACAAGGAAACAGTAGTATAGTAAAACAATCAATAATAATTGATAATGAATCAGACAATGATATTAGTGAAGAAGAAGAAGAAGAAGAAGAAGGAGAAGAAGGAGAAGAAGGAGAAGAAGGAGGAGGAAGTAATACCGACGATATAACGCATAATAATTTTGTTAGAAATGACATTACCTACGCTATTTCTCCTAATGATGATGGATTGAATGAAATATGGATTATAGCAAAAATAGAAATGTACCCTAATAATATTGTAAAAATTTACAATAGAGATAATGTTCTTGTCTACGAAAAGAAGGGTTATATAAACACATGGGGCGGAAGTAATAATATAAATGGAAATAACAATAAATTACCAGTAGGCCCTTATTATTACACTATATCATTTAATTCTAAAGGTATGAAAAATGAATTAGGATGGCTCTATATAAATTATTGAAATTTATAGCTGTGAATTGTTGTCTAACAACATTATATTGCGTGAGCAATAGCAACATTTAGACTTGTTATTGTTTCAGCACCAAGTTGTGAATTGTTGTCTAACAACATTATATTGCGTGAGCAATAGCAACTGGAAGAATGAAATTAATGCGTCATGTACAGTTGTGAATTGTTGTCTAAATTTCATTATATTGCGTGAGCAATAGCAACGTCAACTCTAAGCCTTGCCTAGCAAAGCTTTCAGCTGATTTCTGAAAATGTAAAAATCCTATCATATATTAAATGTTATATGATAGGATTTTCGTTTTTTCTATCCTAGAACAAAGTTAATTGCTTACTTCCTCCTGGTTTATCTACCTCTTTTATACCGTGATATATTTCCATATTACCGAACTGTTTGTCGGTAATAGCCAAAACGCTTACTTTTCCCTGCTCAGGTAACAAACTCCTGACTCGTCTTTTATGTACCTCTGCATTTTCTCTACTATTACAATGTCTCATATATATAGAATACTGAAACATTACAAAGCCGTCTTCTATCAAGTTTTTTCTGAACCTAGAAGCTATTTTTCTCTCCTTTTTGGTATTGGTTGGTAAATCGAAAGATACTAATATCCACATAATTTTATAATTACTATAGTTTTGTTGATGTTGCATGTCATAATTGTTTTTTTATACAAACGTCGGGTATTTTATAGTTCTTCTTTCTCCAGTATAGCATTTGTACAAACTAGCTGTAGTTATGCTTACGGCAACCATCAAAGGTCGGTTTACTTTGTCTATCACTACATCGTGAGTTGCTATACTTAGTAAATATTCCTTATGCTCTTTGCTTAGTTTTTCTATTTCTCCATATTTGTTTACGCAGTCAAAAACTAATTTATCTGCAAAGGGTCTGTAGGGTTCCATTATATCATCAGCCAAACAGTAAGGATTGTATTTATTCTTATGAAATATACCTAAAACGGGCAACAAGCCACTACTCACCAAAGCTCTTGCGACTATACTACGCAATACCGAATAAGTGAAATTCAGAAAATTATTAGGAGCAGAACCTTCTCTGTCTCTTATGAAACCATCTGTTATGTTTTTCCAATAATACTTAGCTGCTTTAGCTTCCATATTGCTAGTATCTCCGCTTTTTATATTTTCTATATAATAAGACATTCTTTCGAACTCTCTTTTCGATTTTTTAAGAACAAACTCTTGATTCTTTATCTTAGAAACTATAGTTTGCTTCCAAAGTTGTTTTTTGAGTGGTTCGGCTACATTTAGCTGATATTTTAGTTTTTCGGAATATTCTGTATGCCCATATAAGGGTAACATCATTCCAAAGGGAAGGTGTTGAGCATCACAACTAATGACTACCGAATTATTAGATTGTAATTGTATAAGTAACTGATTACTTATGGTTATCCTGTAATTATCGAGCATTAGCATTGCTATATCTTCTATAGGTACAGTTCCTTTTATATCTCCTTCTGGCTCTTGTACTACTAACTGTCCATTTCTTAATTTCAAATAGGCTGGATTACCTATATACACTGTTCTTTTTATCATAAATAGCTATTTTTTAACTATAAATATAATCAAAAAACAGCTATAACTAATTTTTACTCTTCATTAATTTTATTCAAACAAATAATACTCTCCTATATTAACTATTTTTTCTCTATTATTTATTACTCGTTTTTAATCGAAATAGTGTACGCTTTTCATGCCTATTTTGTCCATTTCTTTAGGTACTAAATAAGGACGTAATTCCAGTACTCCTAAAATCTCCAAGTATAAGCCTAAAGGCATCTGAGTTTCACTACTAAAATAACGTATAAGACTGCCTACACTTACTCCTGTAATTTCAGCTAGTTTTTTTTGTGTTATTTTTTGGTCTTTCATTCTATCCTTTAGAAATTTTAAAATTATCTCATGATCTTTCTTTGATGATTGCTTGTAGTTTTTCATTTCATTTTCTTTTATTCAAACAACTAATACTCTCCTATATTTACTATTTCCCCTATATTATTTATCCTTATTTTGACTATCCCTTTTAAAGGATTTGTACTTTTTATTCTATGATACAAATTACCTTTTAATTGTTTTTTGTTTTTCATATCATCATTAGTTATTACTTTAGTTTCCAAATGATGAGCAAACATATAATCTGAATAAGTAATCTTCTGCACCCTAAACAAATTCTTACTTATTTGTGCTTTCATAGTTTTATAATTATCTAAACTAATATCTTTAGGCTCAAAACCATCAGAAGGGAATAAAAACATTTCATTTTGCTTCATAGTAAACAAAAACTTCCATCCTTTATCTTTATTGTATTCTTTGTCTATTATACCTAAGCCTCCATTAACTCTGGCTACAGCTTCAAACAATGACACCACCTTTTCTTGGTATTTACCTTTTTCATCTTCGTATATAGCTACATGATGGTTATTGCCTGTACTTACAAAATCAACAGCCTGAGTTTTTCCTTCATTATCTAGTATCAACTCTCCATTATTGTCTTTTTTGTCATGTAAGCTTTCTGCTTTGGCTATACCTTGTATAGTAACTCTTTTTATAGAAATACCTTTTTCTTTATCTAACCAAATAGGGTTTTTATCCAAATCAACAAAAGCCTCTTTGGGTTTATTGTTATATTCTTTTAACCTTTCTTTAAGTATCTGTTGTATTCCTTTGTCTATTACTTTATCTACTTTTAGTTCATGTGTTATATCCTTTCTTATAGTATATTTGGTTTCATAAAACTGAATATTCACTTTCTCAGGAATGGTTTTAGTTTTTGCTTCGTTAGTATATATAGGCTTTTTAGCTAAAGTATTAATCCCTCCAAAAGCTTTTTTACTATTACCTCCGTTTTGTTCCAGTCTTTCCAAAAGTAACTGCTTATATAGTGGTTTAGTTACCTGAGATATTTTATCTGCATCAAACTTAGTTCCTATTTTTTCTATTTTATTTACAGGAACTATCATTTTACCATATATAGTCTCCTTATGCAGTTGCCCTCTGGGAGTCAAACATTTTTGTATATTATACTTATCTTTACCTTTTAGCTTAGTTTTGTTTTTATTCTTGGTTACAACCTTGTTTTTAGCTTTAAAAGAAATTAAAATCTCTTCTATATGTTTTTTTGCCTCTTCCCTAAAACTACCCATAGGAGGAATAAACTTTTTAGAACCAGTACCATTTTTACCATATCTTTTCATCATTTCTTTTATATAAAATGATAAATCGTTTTTATCTGCGTCTTTTTTAGAATTAAGAAAATTCAATATGTTTACATGATTGTAACTAGTAAAAGCCACTATCAAGGCATCCATAGCGTGATGTCTGTGGTCGTTACGTTTTGTCCAACCTTCTATTATATCTACATATTTATCCTTTTTCCTCTCTTGACGTATTATCATATTGGGGTCTATAGCTCTGTACCTAGGTATAGATATTTCTTTCATAACGTTTATAATGTCCCAATCGTTTCTTAGTCTATCGGTAATTATACCTGTAGTAGTATTTACAGTTCTTACTACTTCCTCTAGCATTTCTTTAGCTTTTTTGGCTATATACTGAGTGTTCCTAAGCTCTCTATCTATAAATCCATCAGGTATTTCACTCTCTTTCATCAAGAGTTTGGTGTATTTTGTCTTACTTATATGTTTTCCTTTAATAGCATCTTCTATTCTAGCTTTGTATTCGTTAATAGTACTTGTTCGTTTGTTTTCTATAAAGTCAATAGCTGTTGTATCTGCTTTTTCGCCATTAACATCGCTAAATGCTAAAGTCTTGTTCGAAAAAGAATCATCAAAAAGTCTAGCTTTTGGTATTATATGTTCTATTTCTATGTTTTTAGAAAACAACATTTCTTTATCTACTTTCTTATTAGTATAAAGAGTCTTATATCCGTTAAAAGATAGTTCTTCGTACAATCTATATTTTATTATATCGTTTCTAGTTGGGTTAGCTAAGTTAAATGGATATTTCCTTAAAACATCTCTTGCCGAGTCATTTATCTTTTGACTACTAGCTATACCCTCCGTAGCTTCTTTCCTCTCTTTAGCTGATTTTTTCAACTCCCTAGCCATTTCTATACGTACTTCATCTACTTTTCCGTATTCGCTTTGTAGTTCATTTACTACATTTACCATCTGGTTAAGTATCTTTTCTACCACAGGGTTTCTAAGAGAGTTTTTTTCCAGAAGAGCTAACTCACCCTTTAACTCTCTATTTTCTTTTTCTTCCTTAGTTTTCCATTTAGAATGTCTGTATTTAGCACTAGAGCAAGCTTCATCGTACATCTGTCCTTGCTCCAGATAAGGAATTATTTTATTAAGAGCCTTAGAACTCAAACTACCATAGTCTGGTTGTAAGTGCACGTTAGACATAATAGCAGCATACTCTGGTTTAAAGCCATATTTGTTATGTAATACCTTCTTTAGCGAAACATCTATATCGCCATATATTACTTTATCTTCTTTAGAAACGCTAGTATCGTCTTCTGCCGAATACAACAAATGCCACAATTTATAACTTTCCTGTTTGTCTAATTCTGTAGAACTGTCAAATTCTAGTATATCGATATTTACTCCTATTTGAGTAAACACAGCTTTCATTTCTTCTTTTATTTCGCTAGCTGTTTTCTTATCCCAATCTTCACCATAACCTTCTATTATAGCTATCTTCTGGTAAGCTTTATAAAGTGACTGATTAGTACTATTACCTTCTAGCTCTTTTACATCTTTAGTATCGTAGTCTTTTATATTAAGGTTAATAGACTTGAAAATATCCTTTAGTTTCAGATTGCCTTTTATATTCAATTCTTCGAATATAAATTCCTTGTCCTCTTCGCCAAAACCATATGGAGTTCCTGTTTTCTTTTCTCTAAACTCTAGTTTGTTTATCGATTGCCATACTTTAGATACTTGAAACAAAGGAGACGATTTTGGCGCAGCTTTTTTATATTTTTCGAAAGTACAATCCGAAACCAAATGCTTTTGAGACTTCAACCTACGCTGATAAAATATAACGATATCTCTTATATTTTTTTTTATCTCTTCGGTCATTTCAGAATAAAACTCAGCTTGCTTATCCCATATAACTTCAAATTCATCTAAATAATCTTGCCTGTAAAAAACCTGATTCCTAAGACTAGTATGTTTATTAGCTTCTATTTGCTCGTACTGATACTGTCCTACAGTTTTATTATTAAAATAAAGCTCCTTACTTCTATCTCCTATTTCTCCCAAATAAGCACTCGAACCATTTATATTGTTATTTATTTCTACTAATACATAAGCTAATTCGGGTAAACTCAATATCTCATTTACAGCCTTAGCTCTCCATATATAGTGTTGCTTTTTCTTGTCTTTAGTTTTGTTTTCGGCAGTATATATTGTGTGTTCTTTCAAAAATAGCTTAGTCGTAACTACTTTACCCTGCCCTTCTAGTTTCTCGTAAAACTCACTAGTTAGTACATTGGCGTATTCTATTTTATGTAAATTCCATATTTTGTCAAACTCAGTTCTTAAGTCCGATTTGTAGAATGTCGGAACATATTTACCTCCTTTATTAATCAAGTCATTCACAAACTGACCAGGCGTAATGTTTTTGTCATGTAGAATCTTAGCTATAGCCATACCATCTATTAACTCTCCTTCGTCACTACTTTTGGCTTTTCTACTACTCTTATAACCTCTCTTTTTGTTTATAGCCAGTAATACACGTGCAAAATCTTGCTTTTCTATTTTATGGGTTACAGCATTAGCTCTAGCTTTTAGAGTATCGTGAGTTGTATGTTTACCTGTTTCGGCTAAAGAAGTGTCTTTGGTAATAAAGCCTAAGTCTATTAATTCTTTTATAAGAAATTTTCGCCTTTGTTTAAATCTTTGTAAGTTTCTTCTAGCACCTCTGGCTAATGTTCTTTCCAAGTTTACAGTAAGAGCTTTACCTTCTTCAAATGTTTTTATCTCATCTGAAGACAATGGATTAACCCTAACTCCTAGTTTTAATATCTCTGAAACCTCACTTTTATTATCTGCTTCGTTAACTAAAGCCCAACCTATACTGGTAGTTCCTAAGTCTAAACCTAGTATTTTCTTCATTATATTGTATTTTTAGGGTAAATATATAAAAAATAACAAGCCTACATTTATAAAAGACGATAAAAAACATGAATTATGTTTAAATATTTTTTATTAATAATAAAACAGCTGTTAATTGAAATATTTTATTTACATTTACATCGAAATATAGACAACAACTCACAATAAGGATTATTCCGTTGTGAAAACATTCAAAGCGGCTTTCATTCATTTGGAAGTCGTTTTTTTTAGTTTCACCAACCAACTTGTAACAAACCCCCTACACAATCGTCATAAACACATACAAACAATTAAAAAACAATTAAAAATGAAAAAATTAATTATTGCTTTAGCTTTTATCACTCTACTTTCTTGTAAAGAGGAGGTGAGTAAAAACGTAGATTACGCCTTGTTTTCGGGGACTGTTACTAACAGTGATGCCAAAACGGTTAATATAACTGGTAACGGATTTTCGCAAAAAATAGATATTGATGAAGACGGTAAGTTTTCAGATACTTTGAGGCTTAGCGATGGAAAGTATAGTTTTACTGTAGGTCCAGAATTGTCGGCTTTGTATTTTGACCAAGGCGATGATATAAACCTAACTATCGATACTAAACTATTCGATGAGTCTATAGTTTATACAGGTATAGGTTCTGAAAAGAATAACTATTTGGCACAATTGTATTTGCTAGAAGAAAAGAGCGAAACTTATTTTGGCGATATTTTTAAAATGAAACCAGAGGATTTTAAAAAGAATTTGAATACTTATAAGGAGAGTTGTAACTCACTACTTAAGGGTTATAAAATAGAGAACTCTAGTTTTGTTGAAATGGCAAAAAGCGAAAATAATTATTTTTATTTATACAATCTTCAAAGATATATACTTAGAAACGATAGTGAAAGTTTTGCGGATAGTTATGCTGATGAAATCACTAGTTTAGACTTAGACGATGAGCAGACTTATAAAAAAAGTGATTATTTTAAACAAATATTGGCAATGTCTGTTCATAGCAAGGTAATGAAAGCTATACTTGACGATAAAACTCTTTCTGAAGACAAGGTTTTTATAGATTATGTTTCGGAGTTTAAGAGCGATATTATAAAAGACGATTTATTTAAAATGTTGTCCAGAAAGATAAATACTAACAATAAAAATTCAGAGTTTATTTACAATCAGTTAATGGCATTATTAACCGATAGTGAGTTTAAGGAAGAATTGAAGGTGAGTTATAAAAAAACAAATAAGTTAGTAAAAGGCAAAGAGTCACCTAGTTTCAAAGATTATGAAAACTACAAAGGAGGAACTACATCGCTTGCTGAGTTGAAAGGTAAATATGTTTATATAGATATATGGGCTACTTGGTGTGGACCCTGCGTAAGAGAGTTTCCGGCTCTTAAAGAAATAGAACATAAATATAGAGGTAAAAACATAGAGTTTTTGAGTATATCTATAGACAGTGACAATGCGCATGACAAATGGAGAGAGATGATAAAAGATAATGAATTGAGAGGAGTGCAGCTTTATGCTAACGGAAATCCCCAAGCGGAGTTTTTAGATGACTATATGGTCAATAGTATACCTAGGTTTGTCTTATTGGACCCAGAAGGTAAAATAGTCAATGCTTATGCTCCAAGACCATCTAGTGGTAAGCTAGAGGAATTGTTTGATTCTTTAGAATTTATGTAGATTTGTTTTAAATCTATTTTTAATAAAAGCTCATGAATTTTATAATTTATGAGCTTTTGTTATGAAAATGTTTTTCTTACTGGCAGAATTCAACCTTTAAAAAGCAAATAAACTTTAGCGAATTTTAAATATATATTCTAATTAAGATTGTACATTTGTATATAGATTATACAACAGATAAAAATGCCTCTTTTTGAGGTTTTTTTTATGTCTTCAAATACAAATAAAATGAAAGCACCTAGTAGTCAAGAGTTTTTAGTTTTGCTTAACGAGTCGTTCAAACACGAGCCGACTAGCATACAACAAGAAGTATTGGAAGGGCTTTCGGAGTTTGTCTGCCAAAAGAACGAAGACCTTATATTTTTGCTAAAAGGATATGCTGGTACAGGTAAAACTACGACCATAGGTGCGCTAGTAAAGGCTCTTAGCAAAACCAAATACAAGATAGTTTTGTTGGCTCCTACTGGTAGGGCTGCAAAGGTTATAACCAAATATTCTAATAGGACAGCCTTTACTATACACAAGAAAATATACTATTCTACCAAAAAAAGTAATGGGGCTATGGAGTTTGTTCTTCAAAAAAACAAGGCTTCTGATACTATATTTGTAGTCGATGAAGCATCCATGATATCCGATTCGGGTAATAGTATAAAGCTTTTCGAAGACGGATCTTTACTTGACGACCTAATGCAATATATCTATAATGGCAAAAACTGTAAGCTGATGCTAATAGGGGATACGGCACAGTTACCACCAGTAAAACAAGACTTGAGCCCTGCTTTAGACAGCGAAAACCTAATAGTGAAATACGATAAAGACTTGTTGGAATACGAGCTTACTCAAGTGGTGAGGCAACAAAGCGATTCGGGTATTTTGTACAATGCTACTACTATGAGGCAAATGCTTTCGGGAGATAATGCGATATTCGATGACTATAAGTTTGACCTTAATTATAAAGATGTTAACTGGCTAGAGCAAGGAGATGATATACAAGACGCTATAGAAACGGCATATAGTAAGGATGGGGTAGAGGATACTGTTATAATAGTAAGGTCGAATAAGAGGGCTAATCAATATAATCAGCAGATAAGAACCAAGATAAAAGGGCATGAAAACGAGATAGCCGTTGGCGATTATATAATGGTAGTAAAGAATAATTATTTTTGGATAGACGAGAGTTCTGATGCTGGTTTTATAGCCAATGGAGATATATGTGAGGTAACCAGAATATCTAAAATAAAGGAATTGTACGGTTATAAGTTTGCCGAAGCTACAGTACGTATGATCGATTATAAAAACCAACAACCGTTCGATACTGTATTATTGTTAGATACTTTGACTTCGGAAAGTGCTTCGCTTAGTTACGAAGAGTCTAATAAATTGTATCAGGAAATAAGTAAAGACTATTCTAATGATAGTAAATACCAGAAAATGATAAAGATAAAGGCTAATAAGTTTTTTAATGCTTTACAGGTTAAGTTTGCTTATGCTATGACTTGCCACAAATCGCAAGGTGGGCAGTGGGGGACGGTTTTTGTAGAGAAGCCTTATCTGCCCGACGGTCCTAGTTTGTCGTATTATCGTTGGTTGTACACCGCAGTAACTAGGGCAGAGGATAAACTTAATCTGATAGGATTTAAGGCTAACGATTTTAAAGATAGGTAATGGTCATGAACATTTCACCCCTCTGGGGTTATAATCTGCGGTCTATTAACATTTCACCCCTCTGGGGTTGTAATATATAGTTCTTAAGATCTATCTCAAAAACTATAGTTATAACTAAAGGTAAAGCTTATATTCTCGGTATTACCTGCATCTAACCATTTGACAGAGTAAACCGAATTGAGAGCAAAAACATGTTTCTCTTTCAAAGTATAACTATTATTAAACCTCATATTCATGTTTCTACTAGTACTAGTCTCGCTCTGAGTCTGGTTATAGGAGCTAGATATAGAGCTACTCATCTTTTTATCCCAAAAACCTTTTCTCACGCTAGCCGTAGGCCCTACAGTATAAGACTTATCTCTGCCAACAGTACTATAAGTTATGTTGAGCATAGTACTATAGCTAAGGTCTTTTTCTTTGATATTGACGCTATAACCACCTCCCATATTATGAAAAGTAGACAAAGCCCCTATACGTATAATACCTGCTTGCTCATTAGCAGTTTGCGATACATTATAGTTAGTTGTTATACTTTTGACTATATCTTTTTTCTTCGAAATATTGGTCTGCATTGAGAAGCTAGCCGACCTAGTGAGCTGTTTGTAGTCTAAGGTATCTAGTGCATTGTCTAACAAATTATCGTCGTTGATAGTGTCGAACTGGTTTAGCTTGGCACTGGTGAACGAGGACGTGTCAGAATATGAAGCCGTATAACTAGTCTTTTTGGACTGAGCATAGTTCAAACTCAACGAAGCTATATTCCTGATAGTTGTGTTTTCTTTTATATTACTAAGGTCGTCTCGCTGGTAACCAAAGCTAGTATTCACACCTAGTTTTCCTCCCATAAAACTAGAACCTACGCTTAGTTGTATATTTTCAAAATCGTTATTAGAATACAAAACACCTAAAGTTTCGTAGCCAGTATCAACCCTCTGGTAGCCTATACCTAAGTTATATTTTCCTATTTTGGTATTTATATCGGTAGAAACAGCATCGTAGTACTCGGTAGAACTTTTGTTATTTATCAGTAAAGAGGCAAGCCCTTCTTTTTTGTTGTTACCAGTATCACTCAAACTGTTTTTGGTGATAGCCGAAGAGGCATACATAACCGTTATTTCTATGTTTTCTATAGCCGAAAGACTAGCATCTAGCTGAATAGCTAGGTTTTCTTTAGGTGATATTTCACTGTCTTCGGGAAGTATTCCTATAGAAGATATTTCGTCTTTTGCAGTAAATAAAATAAGACCAATATTGTATTGATCTCGCGATAAGCCTAGTTTTATTCCGTAGCCCATTCTCTTATACTGGGGCTCTATGCTAATGTCTTGGCTATTATATTTCACTGGTTTTATCAACTCACCACCCATAGCCGATATTTTGAGACCTATAGGAGGGGATAAATCCATACCTCCACCAGTAAACTGATATCCATTCAAAGTATAAGGAGAAAAACTCATATTAACATCGCCTATATGCAAGCTAACCCATTTGTAAGTAGGGTGGAGGCTAAGGGTGTTAAAATCGAACGGGCTATCGCTATTAAGTAGGCTTTCATCGTTCGAAATACTATAACTAATAGGCATAGTGAACATATAAAAGCTAAGATTAAGACTCCCCTGCATATAATAATTAAACTCCTCAGTACTAGTTTTAGCTGTAGGTTTATATACCATATTAGATGATAAACCTCCGTTAATATTGAAAGCTTTACCCTTACCAATACTAGCTATATCAATATTTTGAGTATAACTATTCATGCTAAAGAATATAATAGAAATAAAAATAAGTGTTTTTATTATATATCTCAAGACTGTAGCTTTTGAACTTTAATATCTATAACTATATATGAGTCGGTACCTTGGTCTACAAACTCTTTTACCTTAATAGCTCCTTTTCTGCCGTCATAAGTCTTAAATAATACTATTCTGGGTACTTGGTTGTTGTCAAATTCTTGTAACCCTTCGAAAGTTTCTTCTATATTTATATTAAAACCACTTTCATCACTTATTAGGTCAAACTCAGATATAGTCATACTAGCAGTACACAAGCAACTTTCTTGCAGATTGATAAACTGGGTATAAGTAGCTCCTTCTATAGTATAAAAAGTAAAATCACTAACCGTAGTAGGGCTTATAAACTGGTTAAAACTAAAACCACTATTCAGCCCAAAAAAACAGATATCTATAAGCTTACCATCTACATTAGCTACTTGCTCTTTATTGTAAACCTCACCTGTAATAGTAGAGAAAAATGCACCTATCTCGTTGTTGTTATGTGCTATATTTATACCTAGTTTTATGTCATTGTATTTGTAAATATTAGTATCGGGCAGTAAAGTTACTTCCTTACTAAGAATCCTAGCCTTCTTGTCGTTAGATATTTCTAAACTAACAGTATAAGTGCCACTGGTACTATAAACCACGCTAGGGTTAGCTATAGTACTAGTAGCAGGCTCGCCTCCTTCAAATGTCCATTTATAGCCAGTAGCACTAATACTTTCATCGGCATAGTTTATGGTAACAGGCACCTGATAGTCCATATCTTCGAAAGCAACGCTATGGCTGAACCCTATCTCTATATCGTCCAATACTTCAACCTGAGAAGTATAACTATATTCCTCCATGCCATTACCAACTTCGAGCAAAATATTATGAATACCAGGAGTCTCGAATACTACATTGTCAGGGTGTTGGCTGACCGTAGAGACTATATTAGCATCCTCAAAAGTCCACAAAAACCTGTTAGCACCTACAGTATTATTAGTGAATATAACCTCTACAGGGGGGTAATTACTATCTATAACCTCCATAGCAAAACTAGTATTTATATTGTCGTAGATAGTAAATGTTTTCTCTAGCTCTCCTTTTTCTAAGTCTAGGTTACTAGTGTTTAGTTTTATAATGTATTCACCTGCCTTGTCATAAGTAGCTATAGGTGGGCTTATCTCGGTCAAAGAGTCAAGATCAGAACCTTTCAATGTCCAAAGATAAGACTCAGCTCCTTTACTATTGTTGGTTATCACTATTTTGACAGGTACAGTAAAGTCGTTGTTTATTATTTCAAAATCGAAGGCAGTAGTTATAGGTATAGCTTCTTCTTTGAGGCAAGAGAAGAGTGTTATTAGTATTAATGTTTTAATTGTTTTTGTCATTTGTTCTTTATTGCTGTTAATCACCAAGAGTTTCCCCTCTCGAGAGGGGACTAAGGGGTGTGTCCTTTACGCTCTGTGTGTTACGTGCTGTTGCTTACTTGCTGTTGCTCAGGTTCAAGGACACGGTTGCTGTCAATCAGGGTTCAAGGACACACCCCCTAACCCTAACACACCCCCTAACCTTAACACACCCCCTAACCCCCTCTCAAGAGGGGGGACGTGCTAAGAGTTTCCCCTCTCGAGAGGGGACTAAGGGGTGTGTATCACAGCACTATTACCTTCTTCACCTTCCTACCCGCACTAGTCTCCAATATCAACAGATATACCCCAGGAGATAAACTCAAATCATATTCTACCTTATACTCATCCTTCCCTGTTTTGTCTATAGTATCTACCACATTACCACTAGCTATTTTAAGTAAAGTAAGCCTTATATTACCACGTTCCCTCAGTTCTATATCTACATCAAACACACCTCCGTTAGGGTTAGGATACATATCGAAAACCTTCAAATAAACAGTATCTTCATCTTCCTCATCAGATTCCCTAGCCTCCGATACTATAAGCGGTTTCACATAGTCAGCATAACAGTCTCCTTGGTACGACCTTAGTATCAATTCGTATATTCCAGCCTCTTCAAACATTATAGTTATAGTATCTTCCTGCTCGCTAACTATAGTTACTTGCTCAGGGAATATCCATACCACATCGTCACTTATAGGCTGACTAGTGTTTATTATAGTTATCTCTTCGCCTGCATAAGCCTCGGTCGATACTAAGAACTCAGAATCTATTTCTACGCTACTAGCCGTTATAGTAATAGTCCCACTAGCCGTACAACCACTGCTGGTAGTAGCTATAGCGGTATATATACCTGCTTCGGTAAGTGTTACTATTGGCTCACTACTAGTAAAACCATTGTCTGATATCCAGTCGTAAGTAGCTCCTGCATCGCCCTCGACGGTTATGTCTATGATGTTTTGTTGTCCGTTACATAGTAGCCTGTCTTCGCCCAGATACAATACAGTTGCAAACGGATCTTTTAGCTCTATGGTTTTAGTCATAATACAGTTATTAGCATCGGTTATGGTTGCTGTGTAGCTACCCTCAACTAAGTTTTCTATTCTGTTTGTGGTTTCGTTATTGTTCCATTTTATGATGTAGGGAGCGACTCCTCCTGTTATGTTTATTTCAGCATAACCATCGGTAGAGCCATAACAAGTAGGGTTCTTTTTGCCTATTAGTTCTATTTCTATTATAGTTGTCTGTGTTATTTCTATTTGTTTTACTAGCTCGCAGTCTCTACTATCACGTATATAAGCCATATAAATACCTGCTTTTAGGTTTTCTTGTACCAAACCAGTGCCTCCGTTGCTCCAAGTAATATCATAATTACCTATACCTCCTGTTACCGATAGATCTATACGTCCGTTGTTACCATTGTAGCAAATCACATTTTCCGTTTGGTAAGTTGCTTTTATTTGTTCGTATTCTCCTAGTTCCAATGATTTATATTCAGCCGTAACCGATGACAAATCGTCATTAGCATATTCACCAACTATAACTCCGTTAGCATCCATTATGTTTATTCTGTAGTCTCCTTTGGCTAGTTCGCCCAGAGTGTCTTCTTGCTCATCACCAGTGGCTATCCAGACTCCATTAACTTTCTTTTGCCATAGGTATTTGTAATGAGAACCGACATCGAACTTAACTCCTCCTTTACCAACTACTTTTAGCACTCCGTCGCCTATAGGGTTGTCGTAACTATTGTCTGAGTTACACGATATTTCGGTATCTACATCTAGATAATCTATCTCTAGTTTATCAGGTTGATCTAAGTCGTAATGACGACTAGTAATACTACAATTTTCCTCTTTGGAAGTAGCCAAACTGTAATTATCATCTTCTATAGTAATATAATAATCCCCAGCATGTATATCAATAAGGGTAACTATATAAGTACCATTTTCTTTTCGTACAGATGTATTTAAGACTTTATCGTTACCTGTATTATCTACCCAAGTGTATTTATAAGTTCCGTCAGCACTAGTACCATCTTGTATAGTAGCTTCTATTATTCCGTCGCCAGCTCCGAAGAATGTAGGTTCTTTTATGGTTATTATATCGACTTGTAGCTCTTCGGATGGTTGGTTTATTTGTATACCTCTGTCATAATCTTCCACATCATAACTACTTGCAGTACAATTCTTACTATCATATATATCTATAGAGTAGCCCTCTCCTTCAGAAAGCCCTTCAAACACAGCTTCTGTACCTGTTATGTTTTCTAAAATATCTATTTCCTCATAATCCGAATTAGACAAAACAGCTCGGTAAGGAGGTCTACCGCCAGTTATATTAGCGGTTATCTGCCCGTCAGAACCTGCATAGCAGTATACGTCTAGGATGCTAATATTTGTTATTAATAGTTTGTCGGGTTCTGTTATTTCGAATGTGTGTGAGGTTTTATTGTTACTAGCATCTATTACGTCTATAGTATAGCTACCTGCTTTCAAACTAGATATACTATACCTTTCTACCCAATTGTAAGGAGCTTCTTTAAATATTTCATCTAAGGGTACTTCAAATATATTTTCTATTAATTCCTCATTTCTGTCTCCTGCTATATTATCTCTATACCATTTTATATTATAGTTTTTATCTCCATCAAACTTCACTGACTTGTAATTACCTCCTTTTATACTCAGACTATAGGAAGCCTCTCTGCCTCCTTTACAAAGAATAAAACTATCTTGTATTCCAGCTGCTATTTTTAACTCAGGGGGTTCTACAATATCTATATCTATTCCTTTTTCTATTATACAACCATTAGCATCCTTTACTTTTATTATATATTTACCATTTTTTAAACCTGTAAATACACCAGTAGTGTTATTATAATTAATTCCATCAATACTATATTTATATCCTGATCCCTCAGTTCCTCCAGAACCATTTACTGTAACACTTCCGTCAAGACCATATCCAGTAGGATGAATAGGAAGTTCGTTTTCTAATTTTAAAGGAGATAAAGGCTCTCCGACTGTAGCTGTAATTACAGTACCTATATCATTATCACAACCAACGTTTCTTATTGTTATTTTATATTCTCCTTGGTATATATCAGATATAGTAAGTGTGTTATTGTTTATATCTATGTTTTCTTTATTGGTAAATGGGTAATTATTACTATTAGTTATTTTCTCTATATTATATTCGTAATCTCCTGTTGTATTACCTCCTATTATTCCGTTTATGGTTATAGAGCCTGTGGGATCTCCGTGGCATTTTACTTTGGTTATTGATATTGGAGAAGTGTGGGTTATTGTGGAGGGTGGGGATATTGTGAAGTCTTTATTTTCTAAACTATTATAGTTATCATTAGTCATATTTGAAGCATTCTCTTTAGCGGCTTCTATATCATCAGTTGTTTTATTCAGCGTTTGGTATAGTAATTTATACTCACCTTCATTAATACCTCCTATCCATGTGTACGTATAGTCATAAATAGTGAGTTTGTCTGTGCTTTCTTGTGCTTTTATATCCCAATCAGGAGCACTATCCGAACCCATATTTTTCATCAAAGACATTATCATAACTTCATTGTCATTTAAGCCTCTATCAAACTTAGCTGTGAAGCCTCCGTCTGGACTTGGACTAGTTTCACAACTAGTAGATTTAGGAGTGAATTCTTCTATTTGAGGAGATGCTTGAATTATAGTAAATGAGTATAGATTAGGATCAGAATATATTTCATCATCAGTAAAAGAAGCCGAAAATACAAATCTAATACGTAGTTTACCTACTATAACTTGCTTGTAGTCATTTCCGAAAATATCTCTTATAGATAGGTTTAAGTTATACCTTCTAGAATATTTAGGTAAAGGCTCGTATCTACCATTACTTGCTAAATATTCCCATCTAAAAAACATAGGCTCCATACCATTGTTAGAGTTGTCTTTAAATATATTGGATGTATCTATTATAGTGTCATCGTCAGGGTCAGAAGGTATGTTCTTTAGTATTAGATTAGGTAATAGTATTGAATAGTAATTTATAGGGTAAAATATATTAGCTAGTTTCATATCATATTGATATGAATACGAATCTTCGTAATAAAATAACATATTTCTTTTATGTAAATTTATATCTTCATACAAATTAAGGTTGTAGTTTAAATCGACTCTTTCATATCCAATAAAATCAGAATTATAGAATCGACATTCTTCTTTTGTTGAACTATTACTATCATAGCTAAATTCATTATCCTCTCCTGTTTCAAATCGGAAATCTATATTAATAGAGTTAGAACTCAAATTATATGCTCCTGAACTATTATGAGTACTTATGTAATTTGAACCGTTTAAAAAGACGAGATAACAAGAGTTTTTCTTTTTATATCCACTATATTTTTTATTTAACACATACAAAGTATTTTCCTGCCCATACCCAACACCCAAACCTCCAAAAATCAACCACATCAACAATACATACCTACCCATAATATTAATTTTTATATAGCACAAAAGTACTTTTATTATTTAACTATCAGCAACTTAACTAATGTAAGCTACTGGTATTACTCTCAATACCTTTAGTTTATTAAGGTTTTAAAAATCAAAGCCTTATAAACATTGGTTATAAAATTGTATACGCTAAGCTTTAATTATCAATATAATAACTATAGTTGTGTCTTGTTTTGGGTTTATTTGTTTTATCTGCTATATAACTATAAGCTTGTTAGCTTGTTTTTTTATTTTGGGTTTATTTATATGCCACCGCTATGGGGTTTTATTATAGGTGGTTTTTCATTGTTTCTTACTCATTGTCGCTTACTCATTGTTTTTTACTCATTGTTTCTTACTCAGGTACAAGGACACACCCCCTAACCCCCTCTCAAGAGGGGGGACATGCTAAGAGTTTCCCCTCCCAGAGAGGGGACTAAGGGGTGTGTAACGTCAACACACTCATCTTAGTCATACTCCCGTCATTATATATAGCCCTTAGCATATACTCGTACTTAGTACCCGTCACCACTTTTATATCTCCTATTGTATCGTTACCTACACCTATCTTCCTGATTAGCTTTGCTGGTTGGTCGTTTAGGCTTAGGTATAGCTCTAGTTCTATTATACCTTCTATATCGTATTTGCCCCAACTGATAGTACTTGCGACTTCATCGTAACTAAAACCTTTTATCTTAGGCTTTATTACCGATTTGGTGGTTTTTATATGCAATGGCTTTACTATCTCCGACTCGTTGAGACTATAGTCTGTAGCTACTATATTGTAATAATAATGAGAGCCAGGTTCTAGGTTTTTGTCGGTATAGTTAGTTTCTAGCTCCGAGGAGGTAAATATTACTTGCCAGTCGTCACTGTTTTTTATATTGCGGTATAACTCATGCTTTTCTACATCGTCACTAGTGGAATTAACCCAGTTTATTTCTACAGTATTACCTTTGACCTTGAAGCCAGCGAACACGGGCGAATTAGGTTTTATATAATCGGGTTTCTTTAGTTCTAAGGTTATAGAATACTCAGAAGCGTTATATCTCTTGTCCTCTGCCGTTACTCTGTAGTATATTTTAGAAGTCAAGGTCTTCACGCTTATGCTGTCGTAAAACACGTTAGCCGTTATAGCCTCGCCAGTAAGTCTATAAAACTCATCTTGCTTGCGGTCACCTCTATATACTCTATATCCTAGCAGGTCTTTTTCGGTATTGGCTTTCCACTTTAGGGTGACTATACCTAGGCTATCTATATCGCCAACTAACTCGGCAGGTGCCTTGGGCGGAATAGTGTCGTTGGGTTGCAAAAGTATAGGTGTCGATATTTTGTCGTGAGTCGTTTTCCCTTTTGCCGTTATGGTATAATAATAAGTATCTTTTATGTTTTTATAGCTTACCTCTCGTTTCTTGGCATCTATACCTGCTACTATAGTTTTGTAGTAGCCGTTTATTTTACTAGACTGTTTTAGTTCGAAACCACTAATATATTTGTTTCCTTCCTTCGGAAAATCCCATTTTAGTAATAACTCGGTATTGTCTATAAGTTCTTTGTGAACTATCCTAGGTCGGTATGCTAGTTTGCCTTTGGCTATTCCTTGTATAGTATCGGAATAAGGTCCTGTGTTACCAAATAGGTTATAACCGTTTATTCTGTAATAATACTTTTTGTTGTTAACTATGCTGTCTATATAGTATTGAGGTCGTTTGTTTTCTTTCTTACTGATTTTGGGCATAGGTAATTGGTTAAGTCTGCTGAAAGAAATACCATCTTCAGATCTTTCTACGAAATAACCAGAATAATAGTCTTTCAGAGTATGGTAGTTCCAGCTGATAGTGACTTTATTATCGTCGTAATGCCCAAACAAGTCGAGTGGTTTGGGTAATCCCTGATAATCGACAAAGCCTATATAGGTAGCCGTAGCTTCTATGTCGAGTATATGTTTAGGTACCATAGATACTATTTTGTATAAGTATTTCTCGTTCTTTTTTATGTCGGTATCGGTATATCCTAGTCCTGCAAACACGGCAGCGTCATAGTCCTGATCGGCAGCGTATAATGCCCAGTTAAACCTATCTTCTTGCTCTTGCGACATATTGACTATAGTTTCTAATCCTCCTTGCCCTTCTACCTCGAACGATTCACCATAGAGCGACTGAGCTATAACGGCAGCGTAGTCGTTGGTGTTTACTATTTGTTCCCACTCTGCCATAGGTTTGGCTAAGAAGGTTCCTATGTTTTTGATGTCGGGGTTGTCTAGTATTTTGGAGTCACGTAGTATTGTATGTCTGGTTATTTGATAACCGTATTGGTTTAGTTTCCTCCATGCTCTTGACTTGTTTACTCCCCATCGTAGTTGTATATCTCCGTTTTGTTTTACGCTAGACATTATTACTAATCGGTATTTGGCTTCTTGTTTTTGTGGTTCGACTCTTTGCCCGAAGCTTAGTATGGTTGTTAGGAGTAGTATTAATGTTGATATTGTTTTTATCATATTGTTGTTTTATGTTGCTGACTCATTGTTGACACACTCACTGCTAATCAGGTACAAGGACACACCCCCTAACCCCCTCTCAAGAGTGGGGACATGCTAAGAGTTTCCCCTCCCAGAGAGGGGACTAAGGGGTGTGTTGCGTGCTGTGTGTTAACGTTCCTCAAACCCCTCCACATAACACTCTATTTGCCTCAGTACCTCACTTATATCATTCATTATGAGTCTGTCGTCGAACCTCATAACCTTCAAACCTACACTTTCCAATGCCTTTTCTCTTATTCTGTCTTTTGCTTGTGCTTCCTCGGAGTTGTGACTATATCCATCGCACTCTAACACTAACTTAAGCTCATGACAATAGAAATCGGCTATATAATTGAGTAAAGGTTTCTGTCTGTGAAAGTCGTAACCTAGCATTTGTTTACCTTTAAGCCTCTTCCATAGTCTCCGCTCTGCCTTAGTACTGTTGTTCCTAAGCTTCCGAGCCAGCTTTTTGAGGTATGGTTTGTAATTTATTATTTTTCGTTTCATGTTACTGACTCATTGTTGACACACTCACTGCTAATCAGGTACAAGGACACTCACTGCTAATCAGGTACAAGGACACACCCCCTAACCCCCTCTCAAGAGGGGGGACGTGCTAGACTAGAACGGATTATAATACTTAAATACGCTACTTGTTCCTTTATCGCCTCCAGGTAATATATACTGAAACTTCACCTTATAATCACCCTTTTGTATACTCGGGAATATATATTGTATTATGTCAGCATATTTCCGTCTCATACTTATATCTTTACTCGAATTACTTGTGTACTTGTTTATTATCTTAGACTCTATTGCTTTATAGTCCTTCTTGTATGCCATAGCCATATTGTACCTATAAGGAAAACGAATATATAATTCGTAACTGTTTTCCATGTCGGATTGTAGGTAGCTAGGGTACCAACTAGTTATATCTATAGACTTAGTAGGTACTATTCCTAAATCTCTAACATCTCTGTTAAATGTAATATCGCTTTCCAGAGGATAGTTTTTGTAAACCACATCTTTTATCAGATTTTTATAATACTTATCGTCCAATGTTGCTGTATGGTCTATTAATGGCTGGTTGTCGGTATATCTGCTTCCGTAGAAGTCCATTAACTCGAATCTTTCGCTTCTCTTACTATCGACTACTAGCATATGGACGTCGGAAAATACTGGCATTATATAGCTGTTCTTGTATTTCTTAGCCTTTATCTTATCGGCAAAAGTCTTATACTCACTAGTAGCGAAGCTATAGGTTAGTACCTCTATTTCAGCATCGTCTTTGGTGCTTACATTTGCCGATTTGTTACGCATCTCTACGCTATTTTCACTATCGAGTTGCTTGGCTTTATATGTAGTTTTACTTTTCTTTTTCTCGGCTTTTACCTTAGGAACACCTACTATTAATAGTTCGTATTTCTTTAGTTTGTCTAACTCGGGGATACTTATGTTTAGTTGATAATTATCCTTGTCATAACTCATAGAATTAGTTGCTATTCTTTTGTCTTGGTTTACAAAGAAAGCTTTTTTGGTAAACTCGCTTTCGGGGCTAAACAGATAAGGTTGCCCTTTTATTAGTTTTATATAAGCTGTTTTGTATTCTTCCCTATAGAAAAACTCTTGGTCTATCACAGGATAGCAGTATTTTATATTGGTAATAGGTATATAGTTAGGAGCATCGCCAGTGGCAAAAACTACAGTTTTTACTTCCTCGGCAACTTTACCGTCTTGTAGTATGGTTACCCAGTTAGCTCCTATTTTCTCTTTGAAATTAACAGTTATAGATATTTCTACCTCAGAGTTGGGAGGCAGTACATCGAATGTATTTATATTAAGAGCATCTTTACTTTCGTTTATTGTATAATTATTAGGTATCTGAGCAGATTCTCCTTTTTGGCTAAGAGAGACGTTGGCTACTTGTATTTTATATTCTTTCACTCCATCGTCACCTTCTATTTCGAACATTTTATTGACAGGCATATTAAAGGATACTTGCGGAACACTAAACACATCGATATTGTCAGAGCCATCGCTAGGGCTTATCTCCGATATCATTTCCATACCACCAAGGGGGTTACCGTTTATCAGTTCGCATTCTTCACCTATCTCTAGTTTGAAACGACATTTTCCTTTTATGGCACCACCCAATATACTATAATAACCTCCTACATAACCTCTGAACCACGAAGGGTTGGGGAGTTTGGCTTGTAGAAGTGCAGCTATACCTAGCTCTAATATCTTTATTTTCTTACGGATAAACAATAATTTCACATTTATACCTATTTCTCCTTGTGCGTATATATAGGCCTGTCCGTTGGCATACCAACCATTAATACCTATAGGTCCAGAGCCTTTACATTCTGCCTTTCCGTAGTTTTTGAGCATTATATCGAAACCTATACCAGCTTGTATACGGGCATAGAACACCAGAAAAGTAATATCGCCAGTGTCTAGGCTTAGATCCATGCCGTAAGCAAAACCTTTACCATTACCTAGGTCGTTAAGACTACGCATAGAGTCTAGTTTGTCTAATTCTAAGCCAAGAATATCAGCTACCTGAGCAGGAGGAGGTGGAGAACCTGGTATTTGTGTTCCCATCATCATATAGTAACCTACAGATAGCCTAGCGCTACCTATACCTATACTTATACCTAGTCTATCTTCGGGAGTACCAGCATAATAATACCAACCATCAGAACCTATATACATGCTAGCCCATCCCATACGTCCATTAGCTCCTCGCCCTTTTATAATTCCCCCGGGGGTATTCATATAAGCTTCCATATTGGCATAGAAAGTACCATCGTTTAGGTTTATTTCCATAGACATAAACATATCTATACCTGTAGAATAATCCATATCGGGGCTTGGGGGATATACTTGTTTGGTGTATTCGACAGGATTAGATTCTTTGAGTTTCTTTACTGAAAAACTCTTTTCAGCCTGTTGAGTTGACTTGTTTACTTTATTTAAAGCATCTTTGAACTTACCTCCTATAGCCAAATCGGATACTTTAAGAGAATGTGCCTCTCCGAAGAAAGCAATACTTTTCAGGCTTTTGTTTTTGTTAAAAGCTATCTCAAACGACAATTTACCATTAAGAGCCTTATCGCTAATACTAGTAAAGGCGATTAATGCTTTCACTCCTAAGCCTGCATTACCATCGGGAATATAACTAGTCCCCGAGGGCGGTGCACCCATAGCAGGTCCTCTTGACATACGGTAATAAGCTCCTCCTCCAAAACCAGTAATACTAGTAGTTACACCTATAGGCACAGTACCTTTAGGAATACTAGCAAAAGCATCAACATACCAATATCTGAAATCGTCTTTCTTGCCAAACCATGCCGAAGCAGCTACTTTTATGTCAGTTTCTCCTGCTTTGAACTCAGCAGCCAAGCTCCCGAAATAACCAGTACCATACACAGGGTCATCTTCTTTTATTATTAATTGTCCTTTTAGCTTAACACCCGATACCGAACCTTGTATCTCTATTTCGGATAGTTCTACCTTACGATACTTCCATCTCTGCATATTGTTAGTATCCTCAAAGCCTCCGACTATTCTAAGCTTAGTAGCTCCTCCAAAGCCATCACCCATCATGTTTATACCTATCTTAAATTCCAAAGAAGCCTCATCTTTATTCATAGTAACTGCTATTTCAGACAAAGTTACAGGGAAACTACCTATACCAAAGTTACCTTCTATACCAAAGTAATCAACCTGAAAATATGGCTTTTGGGTCTGTATCTGCATGTTTTGAAAGGTTATACCTTTGAAGCCTATAGTAGGGTTTGCTGAGAAACTAACAGAATTAACTTATCTAAATTTTAGATTTCGGCATAATTCCAAATATTATATCTCCTTACGTAATATTTTATTCTAAAAATATTATTAAGAGTAAATTCAATCTTCAGAAAGCATTCAA
>JABSPL010000199.1 GCA_013215105.1 Flavobacteriaceae bacterium | reverse complement strand
TTGTTATTAAGCATGTTTTGTATTTTGTTGTTGGTTCTACTAAAATACAATTAAATCAAGGGTTTACCTGAGATTACATGCTTTTTTTTATGCTGAAAAATCAGGTAAACCTTTATTTATTAAGGGTGCGAAACTTGAGGAGCATAATATTAATTTGTACTATACAACTAAGAAGAAAAATACAATAAACGCATTTATTGAAAATACTTATAGCGAGGATAACCCTTTTTATAATTCTATAACAGGTTTTCAGCGTTTCGAAATAATTCCTAGTTTCAACGATATAAACGACACTAACTTTAAGTACAATATGACTCAGCTTAAGAGTGTGAAAGACAGAAAAACAAAAGGTTCTATCAATTATTATCATACAATTAACGATATGAGTCATCTAAATATATCTTTAGGAACAGATATAAACAAACAAGGGCTGAAAAGTCATATATATCAAGAACTAGAAGGTAAAACCGTTTTAAATTTTGATCAAGAAAACCTTAACAACGACGCTAGTTATAGCTTTATAGATAATTTTCTTGGGGTACATTATAAACTAGAAATAGGAAAATTAACCCTTAGACCAGGAATTGTATTACATAATTATAAGAGCGAGAACAGTCAGTACAGTACGGTTACAAAGGTTCATAAAAGTATGATTGCTCCTAGTTTTAAGGTATACTATCAGATAGGAAAATCAGAGTCTATTCGTTTTTCATATTCTATAAAAAACAATTTCACTAATATTAACAACCTTGCTCAGGGGCATATATTGAGAAGTTATAATTCTATATTTAGAGGTAATTCTAACTTAGATAAGTCTATAAGTGAATCTTATTCTTTGAGGTATTTTTCTTTTCAGAGTTATAATTATACTAATATAATAGCTAGTATCAGGTATTCTAATAGGAAATACAATCTGAAATCGGACTCGGACATAACGGGTATAGATGCAGTAAACACTCTAGTTAATTTATCTGACCCTGAAGAGTCTATTTCTGCGAATATTGGTTATGGTCGCTCTTTTTATAGTTTATTCAAATTAAATTTGGATAGCAGATATAGATGGTCCAATAACAATGGTGTTCAGAACTCCGAGGTTGTAAACTCTATATCTGAAAATCAAAATTATTCTACTAGTCTGAGGACTACTTTTTCGGAGTTCCCTAATATAAGCCTAGAATATGACTATAATATAAATGAATATGAGAACTCGGGAGAAGTTAGGGTGTTTACAACTAGCTCATATTCTGCAGACATAGAAGCTATATTTCTGAAAAGCTTTACATTCAGAGCCAGATACAGATATTCGGACTATGAGAGCAAAGATGGATCTATAAATAACCCAAGCAGATCACTAACTAGCAGTCTCTTTTATAACAAAAAAGACAGTCATTGGGAGTTTAATGTGCGAGGCACAAACTTACTCAACAATTCTTCGATAAGTAAAGATAGCAGTTCTGGTTCGTTTATAAGTTCTACTCAAAACTATGTACAGCCTAAGTATATTATATTTTCGGTAAGGTATTCGTTGTAGATTACCTTATATTTACAAACCAACTAAAACAAAACAATGAATCTAATAACAATAAAAGTATTTGACAGCTCACCAGAAGCTTATATATTCAAAAGTAAACTCGATAGTTTAGGTATCAATTCTTATATATTCGATGAACATATAAATAGTCTTGACCCTATTATGTCTAATGCTTTTGGCGGAATAAAGCTAAAAATAAACAAGGAAGATTATGAGCAAGCTATCTCTATATTTTCAGAAATAGAAAACGCAGCCATAACCGATGATGACAATAATATATTGAAATGCCCGAAATGTGAATCGACCAAACTATATACTGGTTTTAAGTCAATGAAAGGTGGCTGGGGATTTTTGTCGGCTATAGTTTCTTTTATATTCATGGTGTTTCCTATTCATTTTAAGTACGTCTATAAATGTAAAAAATGTGGGGAAGAGTTTCAAAAAGAAACTATTTAGACATATTTACATAAAAAGCATCATTTTTCGATAATATTTACAGCTACATATAGCGGTCAATACACCATATAGCAACCAACAACAAAAACCTAGAACCCGCCAAAAACCCGACAATTTTGACTAGAACCCGCCAAAAACTTCATTTTAAAACATATTTCTACCTATAATTCATTTATCTCTACCCTTCATCTAAAAAACATCATTTTTAAATAATATTTACAGCTTATTCAAATTATCAGAAAAACCCATAATATACCATCTTAAAACCATATATTTGTAGATTATTAAAATTAACAAACTATGTTACAAGTACAATTTATAGTAGAAAACAAAGAAACGGTATTAAAAGGTTTAGCCAAAAGAAATCTGAAAAATGCTAGCCAGAAAATAAATTCTATAATAGAATTAGACAAAACACGTAAAGAAACTCAATCGGAGTTAGATAATATTTTGTCTGAAACTAATAAATTGTCCAAGGAAATAGGGATGTTTTTCAAAAGTGGAGAAACATCAAAAGCTAACACTCTTAAAGCTAAAGTAGCGACTTTAAAAGAAGAATCTAAAAAACTTAGCGAAAAACTAACTGACTGCAAAACACAATTAGACAATGCTTTGTACGAAATACCTAACATTCCTAATACAAAAGTTCCAGAAGGAAACAGCGAAGACGACAATATAACTATAAAAGAATGGGGTGAATTACCTAAGTTATATTCTGAGGCAAAGCCTCACTGGGAGCTAGTAAAACAATACGATATAATCGATTTTGAACTAGGAGTTAAGATAACTGGAGCGGGTTTCCCTGTCTATAAAGGTAAAGGAGCAAAACTACAAAGAGCCTTAATAAACTACTTCTTAGACAAAAACACCGACGCTGGTTATCAAGAACTACAGGTTCCACACTTAGTAAATGAGGCTTCTGGTTTGGGTACAGGTCAGCTGCCAGACAAGGAAGGGCAGATGTATCACTGTGGTGTCGATAATTTTTACTTGATACCTACTTCAGAAATTCCTATTACTAATATATACAGAGACGTAATAGTCAAAGAAGCTCAATTCCCTATAAAACATACTGCATACACACCTTGTTTCAGAAGAGAAGCAGGTAGTTACGGAAAAGACGTAAAAGGATTAAATAGGTTACATCAGTTTGATAAGGTAGAGCTAGTAAGAATCGAAAAACCTAGTGAGTCTTACAAGGCATTAGACGAAATGGTCGAACATGTTGCAAATATATTGGAAGAATTGAGACTTCCTTATAGAATACTTTGTTTATGTGCAGGAGATTTGGGCTTTACATCGGTATTAACTTACGATTTTGAAGTATGGTCAGCAGCACAAGGACGTTGGTTAGAGGTAAGTTCGGTTTCTAACTTCGAAAACTTCCAAGCTAACAGACTTAAATTAAGACACAAAGACGAAAACGGAAAGAGCCAATTAGCACACACTTTGAACGGTAGTTCATTGGCATTACCTAGAATAATGGCAGCTTTGATAGAAAACTACCAAGACGAAAACGGAGTAAATATACCTGAGGTGCTACAGAGATATACTGGTTTTGATGTCATAAATTAATATTTTACATATTTTTAGTGTTTCATTAGGCTTTGGTTACAACTATTTTGAGTAACTTGGTCTTCATCTAATTTTTTTGAAGATATGAGAGGATTTATTTTTAGCTTTACATTATTTTTTACTGTACTATCGCAAGCTCAGACTAGCGATAGTTCTTTTAAAGGAGGAGAATACTTGAGGTACAAGTTACATTACGGACTTATAGATATAGGCTATTCCACTGTAGAGCTAAAAGAAACTATCAAAGACGGCATAGTTGCTTACCATGTAGATGGTCATGGAATAACTGTAGGAATGGCTTCGTTGTTTTTTAAAGTAAAAGACAATTACCAGACCTATTTCAGAAAAGACAATGGAGCTCCTTTGCATTTTATTCGCAGAGTAAATGAAGGGGGCTATATAATAAGTAGGGATATTTATTTTGACCATAATAAAGGTGAAGCCAAAGTAATAGACCACAAGAGAAAAACAACACAAACTTTAGAAATAGGAGCTGTTCAAGACCTAGTTTCTACAGTTTATCACTTACGAAATATAAATACCGACACTTTAAAAATAGGAGAAGAGATAAAAGTAAAAATGTTTTTAGACTTTGAAACTTTTACTCTAGTATTAAAATATAAAGGAAAGGAAACTATAAGAAGTAAAGTAGGTAAGATACGATGTAAAATTTATAAACCTATGGTACAGGCAGGGCGTATTTTCAAAGAAAATGAAAGTTTAACTATGTGGATATCGGACGACAATAATAAAATACCCATTAGAATAAAGGCATCGTTAGCAATAGGAGCACTGAAAGCCGACCTTACCGAATACAGAGGATTAGTAAATCCTTTTAAATTTGACAATTAACACCAAACAACCCAATGAGCAAGAGTAAAATAATTTATATATCTATTGTAGCTGTATTTATAATAACAGTGTACGGAGTTACAAAAGCGAATAATAGTAATATAATATATGAAATAATAGAAGAAAAAGAGATTGTTCCTGTAATAGAATATGGGTTTGACTATAGCGAATATATAGTTAAAACCGATACTATACGCAGTAACGACACTTTCGGCAAAATACTATTTAGCAATCATTTCGACTCTAGCACTGTATATAGTTTTGTTAACGAAGCTAAAGGCATTTTTGACATAAGGAGACTAAATAAAGGTAAGAAATACACTATCCTTTTTAGTAATGACAGCATACAAAAGCCTTCAGTTTTCATATATGAACAAGACAAAGAAAACTATATAGTGTTCGATAACAAAAAGGATTCTATATTGGTTTATAAGAAGAAGAAAACCGTTATTACTGTTATTAAAGAGGCTAGTGGCGTTATAGGTAGTTCGCTTTATGAGACTCTAAACCGTAGTAATTTGAGCCCTGTAATAGCGGGAAAATTATCTAATATATATGCTTGGACTATTAATTTTTTCGCAATACAAAAGGGGGATAGTTTTAAAATAATATATGAAGACAAATATGTAAACGACACTGTTTATGCAGGAGTAGGACAGATAAAAGCTGCTTATTTTTACCATGCAAGTAAGAAACACTATGCTTTTAGGTTTGTAGAAGATTCTCTTAGCTATTTTGAAGAATACTTTGACGACAAGGCTGTTAATATGAGAAGAGCTTTCTTGAAAGCTCCGTTAAAGTTCAGTTCTAGAATCTCTTCAAGATACAATTTGAAGAGAAAAATAGCTCTTTACGGAAGAGTAAAAGCGCATAGAGGGACAGACTTTCCTGCTGCGGTAGGCACACCTATTATAAGTACTGCTGACGGAAGAGTTATAAACTCTGAAAGAAGAAAAGCTAATGGTAACTATGTGAAGATAAAACATGGTAACACCCCATATATGACTCAATATTTACACATGAGTCGAAGAAAAGTAAAAGTAGGGCAGTATGTAAAACAAGGAGATGTGATAGGCTATGTAGGTATGACCGGCAACACTTCTGGACCTCACGTTTGCTATAGGTTTTGGAAAAACGGAAGACAAGTAGACCCCTTGAGACAAAAGCTACCAGCAGCAAAACCTATGAAAAAAGAAACTCAAAAGGTGTATCTTGAGTTCATAAAAGAAATAAAAACACAGTTAGATTCTATCTCTTAAAATAAACTATGAAAAATACAATTGCTAATTATTTATTTATATTAAGTTCTATTTTTATATATTCTCAGAATACTATAAGTGGTACTTTGGAGTTTAAAAACAGTATCAAAAAAGTTATTTTATACAATGTAAATGCTTTCGAAAAAGTATATATAAAACATGCTTATGTGAAAGATAATCAGTTCGAATTAAAACTAAAAAAGAAGCTAGATAAAGGAGTTTACAAAATAGAGTTAGATCGTAAAAACAAGATAGATCTAAATATTTTATTCACAGGAAACGATATAGATATATCCTGGGGAAATGATAAAATTAAACTTTCGGACGAAACCGCCGATTTATTCTACCGATATACCAATATAAACAATCAGTTACAAAACAAAATAGACGAAACACAAATAAACTATTTCAAAGCTCAGACTAGTGAAATATCTGATAGCTATAATGAAGGCTTAGATGTTTTGACTAAATTTCACAATAAAGTGTATAAGAGTAATGATGATGTTTATTTTAAGAAAATATTAAAGCTAACTAAAGGATATAATAGTCAAAACATTATTGATAGCCCTATAGTATATTTAGACAGTATAAAGGAACATCATTTTGATAGAATAGACTTTAGCGACGACCAGATGCTGTATAGTTACCTGACAACAGAGCTTATAATAGACTATATATTCTATATGAATTATTCCGATAACAAATCAGCTTCAGACAGAATAACCAAAGAAAACATAGAAAAAGTAGTTAACCTAATACCCAATCCTAAATACAATTCGGAGATGTATTTATTTCTTTTAAACAAATTTTTGAACGAAAAAAATACAGAAATGAGTTCTTTTATCAAGGACAAATACACTAATATGCCTGTAGAGTTTCTAGACTTAGAGTATTTGAAAAGTTTGGAAAAACAGCAAACCTTAACCGTAAATGCTATAGCTCCTAATTTTGATTGGACAGATAAGGGTATTAAGAAAAACCTTCACGATAGCTTAAGTAAAAAGAGAACTATATTAGTTTTTTGGAGTAGCGAATGCTCTCATTGTTTAAGAGATATTCCTATTTTGAAAGACAGTCTAAACAGTGATGAAACACAGGTAGTTGCTATTGCTTTAGAAAGAAAAGAAAAGAAATGGAGAAACGAAATAGTCAAATACGAGGATTGGACCCATGTATTGGCTCTCAAAAAATGGGATAATCATATAGCTACTTTATACGATATAATAGGTACTCCTAGTTATTTTATTTTAGATGAAAACGCTAAAATATTGAGTAAACCAAGTAACGTAAAAGGTGTTTTGAATTGGATAAAAAACAATTAGAATAACAAATATACGAGTTGTAAAAAAAAGCCCTCAAGATTAAGTCTTGAGGGCTTTTTGGTTAAACAAGTCGGATTTTACTTTATCAAGACGGGGGGATGTCTTACTAAAACGGCAACTTATTTCCATCATCGTCTCCAAATACATCACTAGCATCTGGAAGACTCATTACTTCGTCATTAAAACCTGTATTCATCTTCGATTGAAGACCATTTTCGGTTTCGAAATCGTTACTTAGGTCTGAGAATTTGGCAAATTGCCCCTCAAACTTAAGCCTTATATTATCTAAACTACCATTCCTGTGCTTAGCCATTATGAACTCGGCCTGTCCAGCACAAGGACTTTGTTCGTCGTCGTCCCATTCGGTAAGCCCATAATATTCTGGTCTGAATATAAAACTTACTATATCGGCATCTTGCTCTATCGCACCCGATTCACGAAGGTCAGACAGCAAAGGTCTTTTGCTTCCTCCCCTAGTTTCCACAGCACGTGACAGCTGAGAAAGTGCTACAATTGGTATACTCAATTCCTTGGCAAGACCTTTCAGATTACGAGAAATAGTAGATATTTCTTGCTCTCTATTTCCTCCAGAACCACCAGCAGTCATCAGTTGTAAATAGTCAATTACTATTATCTTAACTCCATGTTGTGAAACCAGTCTTCGAGCCTTTGCTCTAAGGTCAAAAACCGACAAAGAGGGAGTATCATCCAAAAATATAGGAGCTTCAGATAATTTCTGAACCTTATTATATAGTATCTCCCATTCATGACTATCAAGACTACCTTTTCTTAATTTTTCACCACTAAGTTGCGTTTCACTAGTCATCATCCTCGTTATAAGCTGTACCGACGACATCTCCAGAGAGAATAGTGCTACAGGATATTTGAAATCAATAGCCATATTTTTCAGCATAGAAATAACAAAAGCCGTCTTACCCATACCAGGCCTTGCAGCTATTATTATAAGGTCAGAAGGTTGCCATCCCGATGTCAGTTTATCTAGTTTGGTAAAACCAGTACTTACACCACTATCACCTTCTTTTTGCGAAGCTTCTTCTATTCCTTTTATAGCTTTAGCAACCAATCCTTCTGCTGATTCGTAACTTTTCTTAAGGTTTCCTTGAGTTATCTCAAAGAATTTAGCCTCGGCACTGTCTAGCAATTCGAATACGTCTGTATTTTCTTTGTAAGAATCTTCTATTATTTCGTTAGAGATAGTTATGATACTTCTCTGTATATATTTCTGTATTATTATACGAGCATGAACTTCTATATGTGACGAAGAGGCAACTTTCTGGCTCAAAGTAACTATATAGGTTTCTCCTCCTACACTTTTTAATTTCAGATCTTTCCTTAACTGGTTACAAACCGTAAGTATATCTATATTTTCAGAATTCTGAAAAAGAGTATATATCGCTTTGTATATTTCCTGATGAGCTTTTTTGTAGAAAGCGTCAGGGCGTAGTATATCAATTACTTCATCTATTCCTTTTTTGTCAATCATCAATGCACATAGTACTGATTCTTCAAAATCTAAGGCTTGGGGGGGAAGCTTGCCTTGACTCATTTGTATTATATCAGTACCGTATGCTGGTTGACTTGGGTTATTAAAGGGTTTTTCCATGCAGACAAAGATAGGAGATTATAACATTGGTTAGTCATAAAAAAATCAAAACTTATCGACATAGTTATTGTTAAAAACTTGTTAATAACTATAAGTTGTTAACAAGTAAAAACAACAATATATATAAGGGTTTGTGGTTTGTGTTTTTGATAGAAGTGTATCTTTTCAACAATTAGAACGGTTAGTTAGTTAATAATCAAAACATGAATATTACAGTTATCAACAAAACAAATATTAATAAAAATAAAATTTAAGCTCTAGGGTGATATTTATTTACAATATCCTTCAAAAAGCTATTATCTATATGCATATATCTTTCGGTAGTCACTATGTTTTCGTGTCCAAGTAACTGCTGTATAGACCTTAAGTCAGCTCCGTTTTCGAGCAGATGGGTAGCAAAAGAATGCCTAAAAGTATGAGGACTGATGTTTTTGGCAAGCCTTAGTTTAGCAACTATATCTTTGACTATAGTGTATATCATTATTCTTGTAAGTTTGTTCCCTCTTCGGTTAAGAAACAATACATCTTCGGACTTACCTTCTTTAGAGTGTTTTATACGATAATCTTCTATATAAGTCTTAATATTAGTTAAAGTAAGTTCATCTATAGGTACAAATCTTTCTTTGTTTCCCTTACCATGTACAAGTATTACACTCTCTTTATAGTAAATATTAGATATTTTAAGTTCAACAAGCTCACTAACTCTAAGCCCACAACTATACAAGCACTCTATTATATTTTTATTCCTATAACCTAATGCATCTTCGCTATCGAAACTATCTATTATATTATCCACTTCTTCTAAAGTAAGAATATCGGGTATTTTAGTTCCGCTTTTAGGCGATTCTATGAGCGACATAGGGCTGTCTTCTCTATATTTTTCAAAAATAAGGTAATCGAAAAAACCTCTAAGCCCCGATATTATTCGGGCTTGACTACTGGATTCGCTTAGCTTGGAAACCTGATAAACGAATTCAAGTACAGTGTATCTATCAATAGTTATAGCTGTGATATTATAATTGTTTTCATCCAAAAAAGCCATGAGTTTCTCCACATCTAACCTATAGTTAATGATAGTATTTTCACTCAGACCTCTTTCTATTTTTAGATAGTCCAAATAATCATTTAAAAGTGTTTTCCAAGTCATGATTACCATTAATATTTAGATATTGTTTACTATTCTAAAATACACATATTTAAAAAAAGGTGTAAAAAAGAATAATTAAAGCAAAAGTAGTTTATTTTTCTTGTCATAATTTCATTTTTTTAGTATAAAAATAACATTATTTTGATATTTGTTTATTATACAGACCTGTTAGATAATAATAATATAAAATCGTTATATTTGTTATCAGAAAATATATACGTATGATAGCTAAAAAGAATCTTATATCCAAAGAAGAATTATCATTTTTAAAATTCAAGGAAGAAATTTTAAAAGACTACAGAACAGCAGTTTTAAGTAGGGAATGTAGTTTACTAGGTCGAAGAGAAGTATTGACAGGAAAAGCCAAATTTGGTATTTTCGGAGACGGTAAAGAAGTTCCTCAGTTAGCAATGGCAAGGGCATTCAAAAACGGTGATTTTAGGTCGGGTTATTATAGAGATCAAACATTTATGATGGCTATAGGTAAGTTGACTCCTGCACAGTTTTTCGCAGGACTTTATGCACATACTAGCTTAGAGGCAGAGCCAATGTCGGGAGGTAGACAGATGGGAGGTCACTTTTCTACTCACAGTCTTAATGCTGATGGAAGCTGGAAAGAGTTAAAAAACCAAAAAAACTCTAGTTCAGACATTTCTCCTACAGCAGGTCAGATGCCGAGATTATTAGGTCTTGCACAAGCATCTAAAATGTATAGAGATGAAAAATATTTACAAAACGAGAATATATTTTCGGACAAAGGAAACGAAGTTGCTTGGGGAACTATAGGTAATGCAAGTACTAGTGAAGGTTTGTTTTTTGAAACCATAAACGCTGCAGGAGTTATGCAAGTGCCTATGGTTATAAGTGTTTGGGACGATGAATATGGTATTTCGGTACATGCCAAAGACCATACTACTAAGCAAAACATATCGGAAATATTAAAAGGTTTCCAAAGAAATAATAAAGAAAAAGGATACGAAATATTAAGAGTAAAAGGTTGGGATTATACTGAACTTATAAAAACCTACGAAAAAGCAGGTAAGATAGCTAGAGAGGAACATGTTCCTGTACTTATACACGTAAACGAGCTTACTCAGCCTCAGGGGCATTCTACTTCGGGGTCGCACGAAAGATACAAAGGACCAGAAAGACTTACTTGGGAAAAAGAGCATGACTGTTTGGTTAAAATGCGTGATTGGATGATTAACTTTAGTGTTCCTACTAATAAAAAACTAAAATTAGTCGAAGACGAGCAGTCTCTTATAGATATGGAGAAATCTATCAAAAAAGAGGTTTCTGAAGCTAAAAGAGAAGCTTGGAAATCGTTTTTGACTCCTCTAAAGAAAGAACAGTCTGAATTAATTGAAATATTAGAGCAAGTAATTTCAGAGTCAGACAATAAGATAGACATCAACAGTTATTTTACTAAGATAAAAGGAGAAAAAGAACCTTTAAGAAAAGATTTGATTTCGGTAGCTAGGAAAGTTTTACCTATAATAGCAGGAGAAAACTTCCCAAGTAAAACTATATTACAAGCTTGGGTAAAGAAAATATTCAAACAGACTCAGCCATTATATTCTGACAATTTATATAACGAATCGTCAAGTAAAGTAACCAAAATACAAGCTGTAGCACCTGTTTACTCTAGAGAGGCTAATATGGTTGATGCTCGTTTGGTATTGAGAGATAATTTTGACTCATTGTTTACCAAATACCCAGAAGCATTGATATTTGGTGAGGATGCAGGTAAAATAGGAGATGTAAACCAAGGTTTGGATGGTTTACAAGACAAGTTTGGAGCTTTGAGAATAGGAGATACAGGGATAAGAGAAGCTACAATATTAGGTCAGGGAATAGGAATGGCAATGAGAGGGCTAAGACCTATTGCTGAAATACAGTATTTGGATTATCTTTTGTATGCTTTACAAATAATGAGTGACGACTTAGCTACATTGAGATATCGTACTGCGGGAACTCAAAAAGCACCACTAATAATACGTACCAGAGGGCATAGATTAGAAGGTATATGGCATTCGGGTTCGCCTATGGGGATGATAATAAATGCTCTGAAAGGTATTTACGTACTTGTACCTAGAAATATGACTAAAGCAGCAGGGTTTTATAATACTCTTATGCTAGGTGACGAGCCAGCACTTATAATAGAAAATTTAAATGGCTATAGACTTAAAGAGAATCTTCCTACTAACTTAGGAGAATTCAGAGAAGCTATAGGTGTTGTGGAAACTGTAAAAGAAGGTAAAGACATGACTGTGGTTTCTTACGGTTCTACTTTGAGGATAGTTGAGCAGGTTTCTATAGATCTATTAAAAGTAGGTATCGACATAGAGATAATAGATGCACAGTGTTTGTTGCCATTTGACATAAACAACGATACGGTAGAAAGTGTAAAGAAAACCAACAGATTATTGGTAATAGACGAGGATGTCCCTGGAGGTGCTTCTGCATATTTGATGCAAAACATACTAGAAAACCAAAACGCATATATACACCTTGACAGTAAGCCCGAAACCTTGACAGCTAAAGCACATAGAGCGGCTTATGGTAGTGATGGTGATTATTTCTCTAAGCCATCGGCTGAGGATATATTTGAGAAAATATATGGAATAATGAACGAGGTAAATCCTAGTAAATATCCTGAATTGTATTAAGTATAATTTTTATAGACCTAAAATAAAGAAGCAACTATGACCAGTCATAGTTGCTTCTTTATTTAATATTTATGAGACTATTCTAATTTGAATCCAATTCATTTTTATCCATATCTAATATTTTAATACCAAGATCACTATATAAAGAAGCATAACCCACATGCACTTCCGATCTATATAGTTTTACCGTAGCAATAATATAAGAATTCATTTCTTCATCATATTCTTCATATTCTTCATATTCTTCATATTCATCATATTCTACTGCGGCAAAATCTTCTTCAGATATTCTGAAACTATATTTAATATCTTCTAGATCAAAAGAGAAAGTTAAATTAGATATAGACGTATCATCTTCTTTTCCATCTACATATTCATGATAATATGTGTCTTCAAAGATTATTTTTAATTCCATATTTCTATCTCTAAAAGAAATATTAGACTCTCCTTTGTAATCATAATAAGAAGAATAATTAAGGGAATATTCATCGACATATTCAGTTGAACTTACATCATACTCCACCCAATAACCATCCACCCAATAATCATCTACCCAATAACTATCCACCCAATAATCATCCACCCAATAATCATCCACCCAATAACCATCCTCCAAATAACCATCCTCCAAATAACCATCCACCAAATAACCATCCACCCAATAACCATACGCCGAATCTATTTCATCTTCATATTCTTCTATTTCATATTTATGCTCATAAGAACCTTTATCTTTATATGATTCTCTTGACACCCCTCCTTTTTCAATATATTCTCCTACCCAAGTATCGTATCCTCTAGTTACAGATACTTTACCTAACCTTTCATCATATTCTTCTTTATCATTAATAATAGACTCACAGTCTTTAAGTGGAACCCAATTTTCATCAGTTTCTGTCCTTGTAAACTTATAAATACCTCCTTCTATAATTTCAGTATAACTTGAGATCAATATACAATCTGTATTTCTTTTAGACAATCTATTTAACACTTTACTCTTTATCATTTGTCTAGCATTTTCGTTTTTTGTGTTATTTGTTCTTTCATTACCATCTTTTTGTTCCTTATATTCATCAGATTGGAGAGCGTCATTTAATTTAATTAATTCTGATCTTATTTTTTCATCAGCAACTTCTGAGTTTGAGGTATCATCATTTTGATCACAATAGGAAAACATTAACAACATTGACACTACTAGTACTACTACATTTAATCGTTTCATAATTTTAAGGTCATTTGACAAACAGCTATATGCATCTACCTGCCAGGTTTTATAAAATGAGTTTATCTTTATTTCTTTAATAAACACACGTAAACAAAAGCATATTACATTTACAACAAAGTTTTATCTATTTTTAAATTACTTCTATATCATCTATCTCTTATACTTATCAGACTGTAATGATTCATCCAATTTAATTAATTCTAACTTAGTTTTTCATCCATAGCTCTCTCTATCACAGTAAAAAAAAACATTTATAATATAACTACTAAATTTAAACGCTTCATATTCCTTCTTTATTCAGACAATACTCATACTTAACTGTTAATCAAGCTTTTAAAACCCCAAAGACACAAGACTTATTTGGATAAAAAAAATAAACAACTAAAGATCAAGGACTTACATACAAGAAAAGCTATAGTAAAATATTTAAATCACTACCTATAAGTCATTTAAGTTAAATAGCTTATTTTAAATTTCACTTATATAAAACTACAAAACAGCAACTATACTACACTTATAGACATCTTGATAGTAGTTTAGAGGTATCATACTAATAACACCCTATTGAACATTTTAAGTATTATTATTGGACAATGGATGATGATGCCAATGACACCGATCTGATAAACAGAGCGAAGAGGCATGATTATGAGTTGATGGACGGTATGTGGAAGTGGAGAGGGATGTAGAAATAGTTTTTTACTTGATATTATTGTGGATTTGTTTAGTTTTACAAGTGTCACAACCTATCAAAGTAGTATGTCTCTTAGAGATACTACTTTGATAGGTTCTGTTATTAAATATTCATATCACAGCCATAAATCAAAACAGCAACAATCGTATTGTTTTACTATATAATTTGATTTATTTTTACACTATGGAAAACAAACATCATTTCGATGCAATAGCCAAAGCTATACATTTTATCAAGAACCATCATTTGCAACAACCTTCGCTAGAAGAAATAGCAAACCACATAAACTTGAGTAAATTCCACTTCCAAAAAGTTTTTAAGAAATGGGTAGGCATCAGCCCTAAAGATTATTTGCAATTTATAACTTTAGAAAAGGCAAAAGAATCTCTAAGAAAAGGACAGTCTACTTTAGAAGCTTCTTATGATGTTGGTCTGTCGGGAAACAGTAGATTACACGATTTGTTTGTAAAAATAGAATCTTGTACGCCTGGCGAATTCAAAAAAAGAGGTGATAATATGACAATTTCAGTAAGTGAAATAGATACTCCTTTTGGCAATATAACTATAGCAGAAACAGACAGAGGGATATGTAACCTTTCGTTTGACTATTTGGGTGTAGAAAACATAAAAGCTGAATATACTAACGCCATCTTTGTAAACGGGCTATTAAAAAACGGAAAACTAGTACAACAATATTTTGAAAATTGGGAGATTCCTAAAACACCCATCAGTCTTGACCTAGCAGGAACACCTTTTCAGGTTCAGGTATGGAAAGCCTTACTTCAAATTCCTTCATCTAATCTTTTGGCTTATCAGAATATTGCTAATATTATAAACAAGCCCAAAGCGGTAAGAGCGGTTGGTACCGCTATAGGTAAAAACCCTATTACTTACCTTATTCCCTGCCATAGAGTTATAAAAAACGACGGAAATACAGGAGGCTACCGATGGAATAGCGAAAGGAAAATAGCCATTAATGGTTATGAAGCTGTGAAATTGAGCTGATACTAAAGTTAAGCAGCAAGAATCGGATTGTCGGTTTTGTGTTTATATCTAATATTTGTAATTCATCAATAAATATATAATGTATGAATACAAATTTTAAGATATCAGCAATTGACAACGATTACAATCATTTGTTTACCTTAAGCCAAGACGAATTATTAACCAAAGGATATATAAAAATAATAGCCGATAAGGAGACCTCTTTTCCTTGTAGGGTAGGTCTCAAATACGCAAAAATAGGAGAAGAGATACTTTTATTTCCTTTCGAACATCATAAAACTGACTCTCCATATAGGTCTAGTGGCCCTATTTTTGTAAAAAAAGATGCAAAAAAAGTTGGCTTGGCTGTTAACGAAATCCCTGAGGTATTATTAAATAAATTCTTATCGATACGAGCTTACGATAAAGAAGGAATTATGATATATACCAGTACTATAGATAGTAAGAAGCTAAATCATGAAATAGGGACTGCTTTTGATAACGATTATGTTAACTATATACATATTCACAACTCGGGCCCTGGATGTTATAGTTGTAAGGCAGAAAGGTTGTAAATGTAATATCTAAATATTGCATTAGAAATAGAATTATTTTTTGCTTTAACAAGGTGAAAAGGTTAAGCATAGTATCACTATGCTTAACCTTTTTTAACGCAGTAAAAGTGAAAAAGAAACTATCTGCATGCGACATTTGGATGTTAAAACGGTATTGATCCCTAACTTCCCTGCCAGATGACCGTAACAAGTTCTAGCATAATAATCACTTCAATACTTTATACAACCTATACATTTGTTTATAATCTTCGTCTATTCCTTTTATATCCAAATCGAATTCAGAGTGTATTTCGAAGCCCATTTTCATATAAAAATCTACCGCTTTAGCTTTTTCACGCATGGTTTCTAGCCATAACACGTTTTTGCCAGTAGTTTTATGAGTGTCAGCCACCCAGTTTATGAGTTTTTTCCCTACTCCATAACCTCGTGTAGATGAATCCAAGTATATCCTTTGTAGCTTAAAACAATTTACATTTTCGTAGTCATCTAGTTTACAACTTAGCAAAACCCTCAATATACCCGATATATTATTCTTGTACTTTACAAAATAATATCTAGAATTAGGTTCTGCAAGTTCTTCTTTTAGGTTTTCGTTATTGTATAAACTATCAATATATCTAGCTCCACCATCTTTCCACAGATACTCATATATTGGTGTATATATTTTACTCATCAAATCATATAATTCCTCCTGATTTTCTGATTTTATTTCTACTAACTTTATGTCATCGGATACTTTTATCATTTAAGCTGTTTGATGGTGTTTTATATTTCAAAAATAGAATAAAAATACAACTATTTGTACTGTCTTTATAAATATATATTGTTAAATCTAATTTTATTTCACCATATTTTATGGTGTTTAAATATAAACCTAACAATTAGGTAAGTCTCATACGTCGATGTATTTTTGTTATTTAAAATAAAATTAATGAGCAAAACGATACTTAATAATTATTTCCAATCATTATTCCCTATACCAGAAAAAATTGTAGAAGAAATAACAGGAACATTTTGTGATTTTTCGTTAAGTAAAAACACTATTCTACTCAATAAAGACACTATAAGTACAAAAACGTATTTTCTGGAGAAAGGATATATGCGTTCGTATATTTTGAACCAAGACAATGAAGAGGTGACTACAAATATATATTCGGCTCCTTGTTTTGTGAATGATTTTTTATCTTTTTTCAAAAAACAACCAAGCAAAGAAATATATCAAACATTAACAGATTGTTCGTTTTGGGAAACTAGTTTAGATAATGTACAAGCAAATTTCCATAATATCCCCGAATTCAGAGAGTTTAGCAGATTGTTGTTTGTTATAAACTATTATAAGTTAAACGACAGAATGATAGAAGTAAAAAGCGAAAAAGCAGAGACAAGATATTTGAATTTATTAAAGCAACAGCCTAATATATTTCAACATATCTCTCTGAAAATCATTGCTTCTTATCTGGGGATTACCGATAGTACACTGAGTAGGATAAGGAAAGAACTGAGTAAAATATAATTTCTTGTCATTTGTCAAGTGTTTATTTATTTTGGATTTCACATATTTGTAAAAAATAAAATGATGGATAAAAAGAATATTACAATAATAGGTCTTGGAGGTGTTGGTGGTTATTTTGGATTTAAGATAAACCAGTCTAACCAAAAAAACAAACAGCATAATGTGTCTTTTGTAGTAAGAGGTGAAACATACGATATTATAGAGAAAACGGGTCTAACTTTACTTTCTACAGAACATAATGTAAGTCTGACGAAACCTGATGTTATTTACAAAGACACATCCGAAATAAGCAAACCTGACCTAGTTATTGTTTGTGTCAAAGAATACGATTTGGAAAATATCTGCAACAAACTAAATAAAGTAATTACAAGTGATACCGTAATATTACCCATGATGAATGGAGCTGATATTTACGATAGAATCAGGAAAATAATACCTAATAACACTATACTGCCATCTTGCGTTTATGTTGCTTCACATATAAAAGAAAAAGGAGTCGTAGAACACAAAGGGAAATCGGGAAAACTTATATTCGGCAAAGATCCTGAGCATATTTCTGAAGATATTAATTGGATTATAGATTTAATGAGTCATAGCAATATTAATTTTGAATTTAAAGAAAATTCTATGATAGAAATTTGGACTAAATTTATATTTATAGCTAGTTTTGGAATGGTTACAGCTTTGCATAATTCATCTATAGGAGAGGTTTGCAATATGGAGTCTCAGAAAAAAGAAGCTACCAATATAATGAATGAGATAAAGTCAATTGCAATTGCTAAAGGAATTATTTTAGATAAAGATATAATTAGGCAAACATTCATAAAAGCGGCTACATTTCCTCCAGAAACACCTACTTCATTACAACTTGACATAAATTCAAAAAAAACAAATAACGAGTTAGAATTATTTGCCGGAGCTATCATCAAATACGGAAAGCAAAACAATATAAATACAGATTATACCGAGAGTATCTATTTGAAAATAAAAAACATATAAATAATGAATATAAAAACCCAATTAAACTTCGATAAAACAGCTATAAAGAGAATTGACAAATACCCAAACAGGCCTACTATAGTTTTTCTTCATGATTCTTTGGGCTGTATAGATCTATGGAGAGATTTCCCTGAAAAACTAGGCGAAATGTCTCGTTGCAACATACTGGTATACGATCGTCAAGGCTATGGTAAATCTTGTTCGTTTTCTTATTCAGAACGAGATAATCAATATCTGGAACAAGAAGCCGATATACTCAACGATTTATTAAATTATTTGAATATCGATGATATTATTCTTTTTGGTCATAGCGATGGTGGATCAATTGCCTTGATAACAGCAGCAAAATATCCTAAAAAGATAAAGGGTATTATAACAGAAGGAGCACATATATTTGTCGAAGAGATTACTCTAAAAGCGATAAATACGGTTATAGGCCATTATAAAGAAACCAATTTAAAATCTAAATTAGAAAAATATCATGGCGAAAAAACCGATGATATGTTTTGGGCTTGGGCTTCTACTTGGACTACTAAAGAATTCGAATATTGGAATATAGAGGGATTTCTACAAGATATAAAATGTCCTTCTCTTGTAATACAAGGAGAAGATGATGAATTTGGAACTTTAAAACAAGTTGAAGGAATAATTAATGGAACTAAAGGATATTCTGAACAATTAATAATACCTAATGTAAGACATACACCTCATAAAGAAGTGCCAGAATTGATTCTTAAAAAAGTTTCGGAGTTTATAAATGAATGGCTGATAGAGTAAGTGATTTATGCAAAACAGAGGCTAAATATAAAAATCCGTCAATCATTAATCTGGTTGGCTTTTTTTATACATTTAAATGGCTCACATATATTTCTGGGAGATTAGGTAAAAAGTTTATGTAGCCTAAACATAAAAAACTTAGTATCAGAAACCCCTCTTAAGTTTACTCTGAATAGTTTTATTTTATAGTTAAACGACTCTGCATTTGCATTGGTATTTCAAAATGCCCTTGTAGAAATAGATATATGCAAACTTAGGTTGGTATTACTTACAGATACAATAAGTAATATTTATATAGTTGTTATGTTTAGGTTAAATATCAACTATGTGCTACTTAATAACATATTAGATATCTAAAAAAAAATATATTTGTAGCTGTATAATCAAAAAGTGATAGCTGTGAATAAATACAATACAGAACCTTTTAACTTAATTACTAATATAACTACAATATCTTTTTTGACCGTCAAGGTATTTGTTTTTCCTGTATATATATTTTATCTAACACCACGATATATACTAAAGTCAGCAGTTTTGCCACAAGCATATACAGATAAAAGTCTGGCTTTTATTTCTAAAAAAAAGCCATTTTTAAAGACCCGAAATTTATTATAAGGACTATAAACAAACGACTCATGAACACAATTAAAAACTTAAAACTAATCTTATTATTATTATTATTATTATTGATTTCAATGACAATAAACTCTCAAACCAAAATAATAGCACATCGTGGCTTTTCTAGTATAGCACCAGAAAATACCCTAACGGCATTTAGTAAAGCAATAGATTCTGGAGCCGATTATTTCGAATTAGATGTTCATAAAACCAAAAATGACTCTATAGTAGTAATTCACGATTCATCGGTAGACAAAACCAGTTTTTATAAAAAAGGAGAGGTTGCAGATATGACATATCAGGAATTAATCAATATAAAAGTTGGATCCCCTGACTAATTTGGAGATAAATATAAGGATGAAAAAATACCAACCCTGAGAGAATCATTGAGCCTAGCCAAAGGTAAAATAAAGGTTTGTATAGAAATAAAAGTATATGGAATAGAAGAAGATGTCTTAAAAATAATCAACGACCTAGGGATGAATGAGCAAGTGATTATATTCTCCTTTTATTATCCTGTAATATCAAAAATAAGGAAACTAGACGAAAATACACCTATACTATACCTAAAAGGTTACGCTGACAAAAACACTATAGACTACGCCAAAATGATAAATTCTAAGGCCATAGGGGTAGGGTCTAAGACTGTAATAACCAAAGATTTTATAGACTTAGCACATAGCCATGGCATAGAAGTATGGAAATATACTATAGATGATGAAGAAAAGATGCAGAATCTGATAGACCTAAAATTAGATGGACTAATCACTAATTACCCCGATAAAGCCACAAAGAAAATACAAAACATGAATTAAATATAGCAATACTTTATTGATTTATAAAGTCTATATACAAACCGTCGCCATCAGCATCGCTTAGTATTATTATTTACCCAATCACCTCCCACAAATCTCTAGGGCTTTCAGCAAAAAAATCATTAAATAAATACACCATAATAAGTATATAAACTACAAGCCCAAATATCATCATAACCTGTGATACAGAAGTTTTTTGTATCTCTTGCCTCTGGGAAACTTCACAAACCTCACCAGGACAATATTGAGCTTTTTTCTTGTTAAATATTCTATATAATTTACAGCCTATACATATTCCAAAGGCAGTTTCGAAAAACAAAAATATAAGACAAATAAAACATACTAGTCCCGTTATTACGCTGAAGGTATTCATTACGGTTATCAGAGCAAACATAGTTCCTGAAAGAACAAGTCCTATGATCCAAGCAAATTTCTTTTGAGGAGCACCTACGTACAAAGGAACTTGTTTACGAACTATTAATCTTCCAATAACTAGCGTAGGCGAAAACCTAGGGCTTATAATTACTCGTATTGCCATATCGATCATAAATATAGGTACCATATATTTTAGCATTACGAAGTTCTGAGACGATATAGCTACCGTTATAGCTATAAACATAAACAAAAATAGTATGCCCGATGCAGCTCTCACTTCTCTTTCGTTTAATACAGGTATGTCGTAGCCTTTTACGTTCTCTCCAAATCTAATATTCTTATTTGTATTTTTCATTATTCTTGTTTTTTTATTGTTTGTATTGTTATGCCATTTGAATCTCTATCTGCTCACTATATAAATAGTTTCTTTTTTGCTTTTACGGGTTCTTATCTTATTTTAAAAATAGATATCATAGAACATCTTAATAATATTAGTCTTAAATAATTCCATCTCTATTATGATATTTAGAAATACAAGTAGCATTAATATATTATAACGATTTAAGAGTATAAATGTAACAATTACTTTTCGTAAACATAAAAAAAATAGTTTATCCTAAGTATAAAGAGTAGTTTATATTATTTAAACTTCCATCTGCCCTATATAAATAGCCTATTTTTTTACTTTTACGAGTTCTTTTCTATTTTAAATATAGCTCACGTAGAACATTTAAATAATATTAGTTTTAAATACGATTGGTATTAACAGTCTTATTATCCTTTGTTTATAGCTTAATTATTTTATTAAACATACTGCTTTATAAACTTAAGATGGTTTTACTTACGATATCAAATACGATTTTTATAACTCTAAGAACTCCAAATAGAATACAAACGTAGCCTTGAATACCGATAGAGTTACAGCCAAACATGGTTTTGTTACTATTCTGCCTTACAGAGAAAAATCATTTTTTATTACTTGGTTAGACTGGAGATATACTACTAGTAAAACAGGAGCTCTGAGTATAAGGGCTGTTGAAATTTCGGCTGATGGAACTATTATAAACTAAATAGAGCTAGATGCCAAAGTTTGTGATTGCTGTGGTACTACTGCTGCTATAACCAGTAAAGAACCCGTAGTTATTTATAGAGACTGAAGGGATGATGAAGTTAGAGATTTCTATATAACTAGGTTAGCTGATGGTGATTGGACAAACCCTAAGACTATTTTTGATGACAATTGGACTATTAAAGGACGTCCTGTAAATGGAGCTAAAGCAGATGCTATATACAATAGTTTAGCTATCGCTTGGTTTACTGCTCCCTCTGTAAAGGCTAGAGTTAGTCTAGTGTTTTCGGACGATAGTGGTGAAAACTTCGATAAGCCTATTACTATATCTAATATTAACCCTGTAGGAAGAGTAGGTATAGCTATGATAGATAAAGACAATATAGTTGTTAGCTGGGTAGAGACTATAGAAGAGGGTGGAGCTCTTAAATTTGTTAAAGTCAATAAATCGGGGAAAATAGGAGAATCTATAGCTGTATAGTTGGAAATTGATTCAAGAATAAATGGTTTTCCTCAGATGGAATTAGCCGATGGTAAGCTATATTTTGCTTGGAATAAAATAAATAAAGAAGACAATAAATCTACCGTTGTGACTGCTAGCATTTCTTTGTAATTGTATTAGATTATTTTTTATTGTAATAAAGTAGAGGTACTATATCATAATAAAAACAAAAAACTCTGTAAGGCAAATCATCTTTACAGAGTTTTTCCAATTAAAAACATATCTATTTTAGGCATATATAAATTCATTAATTATATTTTTAAAATGCAACTAAACACTTAATGTTTTAATTACTAGTATTTTACCTTTTTTTATTTATCTTTGCATTGCTCTGTAAACTTATAATGTTATGAAGAATAAATCATTAATTTCATTGGCTATGCTACTTTTGATGTTTAGCTGTTATAAATATACACCAGTCTTAAATAGCGAGGCTTATTTGGTTGAGCTATCAATAGGGGCTAAGTCTTATTCTGTAGAGACCATTATTGATGAAAATAACTCTATATCTATTACTATTAGTCAAAACATAGACCTATCAGATATTGAACTCTCTGGAGTTGTAAGTTATGGAGCAACGATATCTCCTAGCCTTAGTGATCTAAAATTAGAAAACGGTGTTCCTCAGGTTTTACTGGTGACGGCTCAAGATGGGACAGCTAACGAGTATACTTTAACCATTAATTCCCCAAAAAGTACTAAGGCTAGTATGATATCAATAATATATAATGATAAGCCTGTAGAAGTTAAAAGTAATGTTAATATTAATTTATCTTATGGCGAAGAAATACAAACAATAACTCTGGACATAAGTGAGGGTGCTACATTAAAAGAAGGGAATAATGAAATAACAATATTAAGTGATCTTATTTTTAACGATGGAATTAAGAGAGTCTTTATAGTAATTTCAGAAGATAGATCTGCTAGTAAAGAATATAGTATAACTATTAATATAGAGAAATCTAATTCTGCTAAAATAATTTCAATAAGCTACAATAATCAGGATATAGAAATAAGTGATGATATTGATGTTTCTTCTCCTTCTAAAGAAGAAATACAGACTCTAAATTTAACTATAAGTACAGGAGCATTTATAAGTGAAAATGGTATTAAAATAACAAATTTAAATAATCTCATTTTTGATGATGGAGTTAAAAGGACTTTTGTAGTTACTTCAGAAGATCTGAAAACTAGTAAAGAGTACTCTATAACCATTAGTGTGGAGAAAGGCAGTGAAGCTAAAATAGTTTCAATAAGCTACAATAATCAGGATGTAGAAATAAGTGATGATATTGATGTTTCTTCTCCTTATAAAGAAGAAATACAGACTCTAAATTTAACTATAAGTGCAGGAGCATCTATAAGTGAGAATGGTATTAAAATAACAAATTTAAATAATCTCATTTTTGATGATGGAGTTAAAAGGACTTTTGTAGTTACCTCAGAAGATCTGAAAACTAGTAAAGAGTACTCTATAGTAGTCAATATATCTAAAAACAACGAAGCATTAATTACTTCCTTAAATAGATATGGCAGTAGTATACCCGTAACAGATATTATAGAACTTAACTTATATATTGGTGAAAATATAGGTGATTCATCATTAGGATTAAATATAAGTGAAGGAGCTTCTTTAGAGGTGAATGGTATTGAAATTACAAATTTAAGGAAGGTCTATTTAGATCAGGAAGGTGTTAATAATAGGTTCATTGTAACATCGGAAGATAAAAGTACAAGTAAAGAATATAGCATTACTATAAGTAAAGCCGATTTTGTTATTGTTTTTTCTGTTAACTCCGGAGATAAAATAGAATTACCTATATATGATGGAGGAGATTATGATTTCAAAATTGACTGGCATTCTTCATCAGGATATTATGATAGTGAAAGTGTTACTAGTCACAATGATGCAGGAGCCTCTCATATATTTGATAGATCAGGAGATATGACAGTGATTATAAAAGGTAAGTTACATGGTTTTAGTTTTGATAAAAATTCAACATCTAAATATAAAATAATAAAAATTCTTAGATGGGGAGATGATTTTAGATTTGGTAACGAAGGTGGGTATTTTAAGAGCTGTTCTAGATTAAAAACTATGTCCTCTATAAACAAACCGAATATGGAAGGAGTGACTAATATGAGATGGATGTTCGAAAGTGTTAGCCTAGATGATCAATCATGGATTGATTTGGGTATTAATACTTGGGATGTTAGTTCTGTTACTGATATGAGCTATCTGTTTTATGGTAGTAATATTAATCATGATCTGAAAGAATGGGATGTTAGCTCTGTTAAAAATATGAGAGGGATGTTTAGGAGTGCAACAAAATTCGATAAATATATAGGAGGTTGGAATGTTAGCTCTGTTTGGCATATGGGTAAAATGTTTGCGGGAGCATCAATGTTTAATCAAAACATAAAGACTTGGAATGTTAGTAATGTCATATACATGAATCTAATGCTTGCTAATACTCCTTTCAATCAAGATATAGGAGAATGGAATGTTAGTAATGTGGATTCTATGAGATCAATGTTTGCTAATACTCCTTTCAATCAAGATATAGGAGAATGGGATGTTAGCCGTGTTTCTGATATGACAGACATGTTTAATCAGGCAGTTGACTTTAATCAAAATTTAAGTTCTTGGAAAGCATGTGGAGTAGCTGCAGAACCTTCTGGTTTTAATGATGGGGCTATAAATACGGGAACCCCTAAATGGGGAGACTGCTCTGATCGGTGGTAAATTACTCTAATTAGTACTATTTTATTTAGAGAGGGTTAGTTGGGTTTTATTTATATTTACCGATATATGAACATAAAATATCTATTGTAAAATTAAGGAGACTCCATTAAAGATAGTGTCCTATTTATAGTGAAAATAATAGACCTGAAACATTTATGAATTCATAAAACTAGAATATGTACCGTATCTTTTTTAAAAGAAAAATTGCATTTATTACTTGAACATAAGTATATCTTTGATGTAATAAAAAACAAATTACACTTTTATTACTCGGCACAGAAAGCCCCTAATGAAGTGGTCGAGATAATAAAACAAGGTAAGGAACCATATAGATATGAATATTAAAAATAGAGCTACTCAATCATTGATTTGAGTCTTTTTATCTCGTCTCTATATTTAGCTGCCGCCATAAAATCTAAAGATTTAGCCGATTTCTCCATGGCTTTTTGCATTTCTTTTATTTTATCTTTCAACTGAATATCGTTCATATAAGCAGTTGATTCTTCTGCTACTTTTAGTTTTATATCTTCTTCTTTGGTGAAATTATCTCCAAAACCGTAGTTTAACGATTTCTTGAGGGGCTGAGGCACCAAACCATTATCTTTATTGTATTTTTCTTGTATCTCCCTACGTCTAGCAGTCTCATCTATGGTTTTCTGCATGCTTTTGGTAATTTTGTCAGCATAGAGTATAGCAAGTCCATTTACATTTCGGGCTGCTCGACCTATGGTTTGGGTAAGTGAGCGATGCGACCTCAAGAAACCTTCCTTGTCAGCATCGAGTATAGCTACTAGCGACACTTCAGGTAAGTCTAAACCTTCTCTTAGTAAGTTTACACCTATTAACACATCGAATAGCCCCCTTCTTAGGTCGGCAAGTATTTCGACTCTTTCTATAGTCGCTACATCAGAATGTATATACCTACATCTAACCTGTACTTTAGTCAAAAAAGTAGTCAACTCCTCGGCCATACGCTTGGTCAAAGTAGTTATAAGTACTCTTTCGTCCTTTTCTACTCTTATTTGTATTTCTTCGGTAAGGTCATCTATCTGGTTTTCGCTAGGACGAACTTCTATTAATGGATCTAGTAAACCTGTAGGTCTTATTATTTGCTCTACAAAAACACCATCCGTTTTCTCCAATTCATAATCGGCAGGAGTAGCGCTTACATATATTACTTGATTTTGTATTTCTTCGAATTCATCAAATTTCAAAGGTCTATTATCCATAGCCGATGGTAGTCTAAAACCATATTCCACCAAGTTTTCTTTCCTTGATCTATCTCCACCATACATGGCACTTACTTGCGATACAGTAACGTGAGACTCATCAACAACCATCAAATAATCGTCAGGAAAATAATCTAAAAGACAAAAAGGTCTATCTCCCGTATTTCTGCCGTCTAAGTATTTGGAATAGTTTTCTATACCACTACAATAACCTAGTTCTTTTATCATCTCTAAGTCAAACTCGGTACGTTCTTTTATCCTCTTAGCTTCCGATTTCCTGCCTATATCGTTGAAATAATTAAACTGCTTCAGTAAGTCGTCTTGTATCATTCCTATAGCCTTTTGCAGTAAATCTTTAGAGGTCACAAACAAGTTAGCAGGGTAAATATCGAGGTTGTCGTAACTTTCTAAAATCACGTTATTTTCTAAATCGTAGCTTTCTATTATTTCTATTTCGTCTCCAAAAAAATGAACTTTAAAAGCATGTTGGCTGTATGGAGGTAATATAGTTATAACGTCGCCTTTGACCATAAACGAGCCCGACTTCATGTCGACTTCGGTTCTACTATAAAGACTACTTGCTAATTTGTATAAGAAATCTGTTCTACTTATTTGCTGGTCAACTTCTATTGCTATTACGCTTTTCTTAAATTCTATAGGGTTTCCAATTCCATAAATACAAGAAACCGACGAAACAACTATTATATCTCTACGCCCCGACATAAGTGAGGCAGATGTTTTGATTCTTAACCTTTCTATTTCTTCGTTTATACTAAGGTCTTTTTCTATATAAGTTCCCGAAGATGGAATAAAAGCTTCAGGTTGATAATAATCGTAATAAGAAACGAAGTATTCCACAGCATTATTAGGGAAAAACTCTTTGAATTCACCATATAACTGAGCTGCCAAGGTTTTGTTATGAGCAAGTATCAATGTTGGTTTTTGTACCTGAGTGATAGTATTGGCAATAGTAAATGTTTTACCCGAACCAGTTACACCTAGCAAGGTCTGGTATTTTTCGTTATCGTTAATTCCTTTTACAAGTTGTTCTATAGCCTGAGGCTGGTCTCCTGTTGGTTTAAATTCTGATTCTAGTTCAAATTCCATTAGGTAAAAGTATGTATTAATGTTGAGGCTTGCAAATGCAATAAGACATCATAATTGAAACTAATACAAGTATAAAACCAAGTGTATTTCTTTTATTACAAACGAATATTAAAATGACATAATAAAGCCAAACAAGAGTAGAACATCTTATTTAATTTGGAACTATATAATCAGGTAAATGTATCACTTTTTCATCTAAAACACTAAAGTACCCCAAGGGATAATTATCAGGATTTGTCTTATTATAACAATTCCCTTTCGCTATTGAAGTAGCGTTAGCATAAGGGTCATACTGCACATCCCTTTGACTTACCAACACACTCATATACTTTTGATAATGTTCAGAAGTATTTAAAAGCACTACATTAGAATAATCAAACTCGGTAATTCTAACCCACACCTCATCATCAGATTTGTTATTGTCATCTACAAAATAGTATATCCTATCTGAGTAGTCTTGTATTATGTAAAAGTTATCTTCAACATATAAATCATCGAAAAAAAATGTAAAATATGTAGTATCAGAATAAATACCTTGATTGTAATTGAAGTTTCCCCTGTTTACTTCTGGTGTTTCTAATAATGTCTCTTTCCCTATATAAATTTCGTTTTTATAGACTATTTTCAAAGTGTATGTTTCGTCTAATTTCAGCAATAATTCATCCGATTGATATGTATATTTACCCATATAGTTATAATCCCCTTGTATTAAATGATAACGGCAAGTATTACCTTTACTAGTAGTAACAGACACCTCAGAAACATCAGAAGGATTTATCCCATCGTTTAATGCTTCAAAATAAGGGTAACTTACTGATAAATAGATTCTAGTGATGGGTTTTCCTAAAACAAAGGAAGATTCTATAACTAAACGTTCTTTTTCAGATGAAGTTTCTACCTCTATTATTTCGGTACAAGAGGATAATACGAATACTATAATTAAAATACAAAATGCTTTCATGTTTCTAAAATTTAAAATTATAACTAATCGAAGGTACTATACCAAAATAAGAGAATTTTGTAGCTGAGCCTCCCTCTTCTTCATTATCAAAATAGATTAAATCCATATTCTGCCTATTGTATACATTATATATACTATAAACCCATTCGCCCTTCCACCTTCGTCTTTGGTTAGCCTTTCTCTTACGAGTAAAAAAAATATCTAAATGATGATAAGGGGTGTACCTGTCAGTGTTCCTGTCAGAATAACTAGGAAGAAGAAAATCGCCATAAGAATATCTTGACTCGGGAAAAGTACTAGGTCTACCTGTTTGATATGTAAAATTAAATCCCGTAGACCACCTTTTAGTAAGTTTGTTCATTCCTACAATCGATATATCAATTAACCTGTCTTGGTTAGAATAGTACCAATCTCCATTATTAACACCAGGGCCTCCTTCAATATCTCCTTTAGCTCGCTGCTTAGCTTTAGATATCGTACAACTAATCCAACCAGTGAAATTTCCTTTGTTTTTTTTAACCATTAATTCTAAACCATAAGATACTGCTTCTCCTCTCAATATATTTTGCTCTACATTTTCTATGGCTATAAAATCGACTCCATCAATATAGTCCAATATGTTTTTGGTCTCCTTATAATAAGCCTCTATTTGGGTAGAATAAATATAATCATCACTATTATTATACAAACCTATATTATATTGATTAGCTTTTTTAGGTTCTATATATTTACCACTAGGTATCCAATTATCATAAGGAGTTGGTGATATCGTGTTAGATAAAAGGTGCATATATTGAATAGTTCTATTATATCCAAACTTCAGAGAATTGTGATCGTCTAGCACAAAAGAAATAGCTAGTCTAGGTTCTGGCTCCGAAAATACGGCTATAGACTCTGAGCCGTAATCTTTTTCGGAAGTAACAATTCCTTTAGTGTAGACTCCTAACTGATCATCATATATTATGGGAGCATTGTTTTGATACAGTTTTAGTGTATAATTACCTAATCGGTGAAACATACTGTACCTGAGACCTAACCTAATAGATATATTATCGTTAAGTTCATAATCTGCCGATATATACAAAGCTGATTCTATTGCCTTTTTGTCTTGTAGCTTTTTAACAACTATCAACGACCCTGCTTCTGAAGGCGTTATATATCCAGGATTTAACACATAATATGTAGATGCTAAACCATATTCTATATTAAGAACATCAGAATAATTGTTAGATAAATCATATTTCACATTATAACTTTTTATTCCAGACTCCCAAGACATCGCTTTGTAATCGAGTTTAAGATTATATTCATAATTGGAATGTATCAAAGATAAGTTCGAAAACAATTTATTATTTATTATATTGTTCCATCTTATTATCGATGTAAAATTACCAAAATCGTTATGTATCTCATTCCACCTTATATCATCTTTACCCAAATAGCTAGATATAAACAGTCTATTATTTTCGTTTAAATTATAGTTTACTTTAGCATTAAGATCATAAAAACCTAATCTAAATCCTTTAATATCAGTAAAAATCTTAGCTACGTTCTCGACATAAGATGTTCTTCCTGATATAAGAAAAGAACCATTTTCTTTATTATTGATAGGTCCTTCTATCATAAGTCTACTCGAAACTACACCTATACCTCCTTCTACTTTAATATGCTTAGTATTACCGTCTTTTAATTTTATATCTAAATAAGAAGATATCCTACCTCCATACTTTGCAGGTATACCTCCTTTATATAGTTTCATACTTTTTATAGCATCTCCATTAAAAGAAGAGACTAAACCTATAAGGTGATTAGGGTTATATATAACAGCTTCATCTATAGTTATCAAATTCTGATCTGCAGCACCACCCCTTACATTAAAACCGATAGTATTCTCTCCAGCATTACTAACTCCAGGAAGCGACGACAAACTTTTGATAGGATCTATCTCGCCCAAAACCATTGGTATTGATTTAACCTCTTCAATATTAAGCTTATGAACACTAGTCTCTGCCTTCCTTAAATTTAACTTTTTGTAATTATATGATAGGCTCACTTCTTCCAACTCTGAGGAAAGCATACTTAGACTGTAGTTTTCCCTTATATTCTTATTCAATTCTATAGTTTCCTCTATAAATTCATACCCTATATAGCTTATTATGACTTTATAAGTACTGCTAGGTAAGTTTATAGAAAAATAACCATATTCATTGGTCGTAACACCTCTGTTAATATCCGAAATCATTATAGTAGCATCTATCAATGTTTCACCACTATCTTTATCTTTGACTATACCACTAAAAGTATATAACTGTTGAGAACTTATGGTATTTACGAAAATTATAAAAATTAATAATTGTATGTTTTTCATATGCATTTTTTTATCACCAACACCTAAATATAATTTAAATATCTTAGAACCACAAAGTTACGTAAAAAAAAATACATACTATTAATAAATTTATTGTTTCTAATATCTAAATAAATCACGAGCATAAACTATCAGGTTAGTTATCCTGCCTGTACGAAAAGAGTGTCTCTCCAAATAAATAATTATCCTAAAAAGAATACTAACTATTTTTGTATATTTAAACCTAATTTAATAATAAAAATATGGCTACAATAAACATATACTTAACCTTTAACGGTAATTGCAAAGAAGCTTTTGATTTCTATCAATTAGTGTTTGGAGGCGAATTTCAACATATAGGCAAATATGTAGATATGCCCGCTAATGAAAATATCAAAATAAAAGAATCTGATAAAGATAAAATAATGCACATATCCCTGCCTATAGGAGGAAGTGTTCTGATGGGTAGCGATATTTCTAATGAGTTTTCTGGTGAATTTGTACAAGGAAATAATTTTTCGGCATCTATAAACGCTGATAGTCGTGAGGAAGCCGATAAATTATTTAAAGCCTTGTCGGTAGAAGCCAAAATAACTATGCCTTTGGAAGATACTTTTTGGGGGTCATATTTCGGTACGCTAACAGATAAGTTTGGTATAAACTGGATGATGAGTTTTGAAATTAACCAAAATTAAAATATACAAATGAGAATAACAACAATACTAATATTAATCCTTTTAGGATACACCACACAAGCACAAGATTTGTCACATACAGAAGAAATTAGAAAATTTCAAGACGAATTAAATAAAGAATATTCTAACCCAAAAAAATCTCCGTTATCCAAAGAAGCTATTAAGAAATTTGAGGCTCACGACTTTTTCGAAATAGATGAATCTTTTAGGATAAAAGCCAAATTCATAAGACTAGAGACGGGGAATTCTTTTAGAATGAAAACATCTACAAACAGAATGCCTGTTTACGACAAATATGCAGAAGCTGTTTTTACTTTCGAAGGCAAACAATACCGACTAACAATATATCAGAGTCATCAATTAAGACTTATGGATGAGTACAAAAACCATTTATTCTTACCTTTTACCGACCTAACCAACAACGAAAGTACTTACGGAGGCGGCAGATATATAGACTTAAATATCCCCACAGGAGATACTATAGTTATAGATTTCAATAAAGCATATAATCCGTTCTGTGCCTATAGAGATAAATATTCTTGCCCTGTCCCCCCTACAGAAAACGATATAAAATTAAGAGTAAATGCAGGTATTAAACTTAATAAAGAGCATTAAGCTAAGCCCCCCCTAATCTCACAAACACTTGATTGAGCTCTCACATCCACTTCACTTAAACAATCTAAGCCCAGAGGGATGAAATATAAATAAAAATCATGTATACATAGAGTTAAAGCTCCATAGGAACGATATTACGTTAAGACAACTGTAGACCGCCAATCAAAAACAAATTAAACAAAAAAATCAGCTTAGTAAACAAATACTAAACTGATTTTTTATAAGTTTTAATTTAAAACCTTAAAACATTTCTCTTCCTGAAAAGTGAAATTCAGCTTCTAACTTAGCATTTTCATCGCTATCAGAACCGTGAACTGCGTTCTCACCCATAGAGTCAGCAAACATTTTACGGATAGTTCCTTCAGCAGCATCAGCAGGGTTAGTAGCACCTATCAAAGTTCTAAAATCTTCAACAGCGTTTTCTTTTTCTAAAACCGCAGCTACGATAGCTCCTCTTGTCATGAATTCTACTAATTCACCAAAGAAAGGTCTTTCGTTGTGTACAGCATAAAAGCTTTCCGCTTCTGCCTTACTCAAACGAGTAAGTTTCAAAGCTACTATTTTAAATCCTGAAGCAGATATTTTTTCTAGTATAGCTCCTATATTACCTTTCTCTATCGAGTCAGGCTTTAACATTGTAAATGTTCTGTTTGTAGTCATCTTTTTATATTTTAATAAAGAAAAGCACCATTAAAATAACGGTGCTTTTCTATAACTTATTAATAGAGATCTATTTCTCTTCCATTTTCTTTTTCAAGTCAGCCAATCCACCTATGTCTCCAAGAGTAGTTTTGTCAGCAGAATCAGCTTTAGCTGCTGCTGCTTTTACTGCTTTAGTCTCTTCTTGTCTGTGTATAGCACTATGAGAAACAACAATCTTACGATTTTCTTTCTTAAATTCTATAACTTTAAACTCAGAAGTATCACCTACAACAAGTTTAGTTCCATCTTCTTTTTCTAAGTGTCTGTTAGGAGCAAAAGCTTCTAAGTTTTCACCGAATACAATGATAGCACCTTTGTCATTTTTCTCTTTCATTACTCCTGTATGCACTGAGTTAAGAGCGTATTCAGTTTCATATTTATCCCAAGGATTTTCTTGAGTTTGCTTATGTCCTAAGTTAAGTCTTCTTGCATCTAAGTCAAATTCTAAAACTTCAACCTCTAGCTTGTCTCCAACTTTTACGAAGTCAGATGGATGCTTGATTTTTTCAGTCCAAGATAAGTCAGATATATAAACAAGACCATCAACACCTTCTTCTAGCTCAACAAACACACCAAAGTTAGTGTAGTTTCTTACAGAACCAGTAAGCTTAGTACCTACAGGGTATCTCTTGTCAATATCAACCCACGGATCTGGGTGAAGTTGCTTAAGACCTAGAGACATTTTTCTATCTTCTCTATCCAAAGTAAGGATCACTGCTTCTATTTCAGCACCTACTTTTACAAAATCTTGTGCAGAACGTAAGTGAGTAGACCAAGACATTTCAGATACGTGTATCAATCCTTCAACACCAGTTTCTATCTCGATGAATGCACCGTAGTCAGCAAGTACAACTACCTTACCTTTTACTTTGTCTCCAACTTTTATGTTTTCGTCAAAAGCTTCCCATGGGTGAGGGTGTAATTGTTTAAGACCTAATTGTATTCTTGATTTTTCGTCATCGAAGTCAAGTATTACAACGTTTATTTTTTGGTCAAGCTCTAATATTTCTGATGGATGGTTGATTCTCTTCCAAGATAAATCAGTAATATGTACCAATCCGTCAACACCTCCTAAATCAACAAATACACCATAAGAAGTAATGTTTTTAACAACACCTTCTAATACTTGTCCTTTTTCTAGTTTCCCTATTATTTCTTTCTTCTGAATTTCGATATCAGCCTCTATAAGAGCTTTATGAGAAACAACTATGTTTTTAAATTCGTGGTTTATTTTCACGATCTTAAATTCCATATGCTTGTTAATATACTGATCGTAATCTCTAATAGGCTTAACGTCTATTTGAGACCCTGGTAAGAATGCTTCTATTGCGTGAATATCAACTATCATACCTCCTTTAGTTCTACTCTTAACAAGACCAGAAACTACTTCTCCTTTCTCGAATGATTCGTTAACACGTTCCCATGCTTTTATCACTCTTGCTTTTTTGTGAGACAATACTAATTGACCAGAAGCATCTTCTCTACGGTCTACTAATACTTCTACTTTGTCTCCTACTGCCAAGTTTTGGTTATATCTAAATTCGTTAAGAGATATTACTCCTTCCGACTTAGAATTAACGTCAATAATAGCATCTCTTTCCAATATTTTAACGATAGTACCTTCTACTACGTCTCTTTCGTTAAGAAAACCTACTACTTGCTCTAATGCTGCTTCAAATTCTGCAGTTTCTGCATCGTTTATAGCCTCTATTCCCTCTACGTGCTTATCCCAATCAAATTCTTTAAGGAATTGCTCTGGATTAACTGCCTGCACTTCTTTTGCAGACTCTTCTTGGTTTGTTGTTTCTTCAGACATCTTATGCTGATTTATTTGTATCTCAAAACTTAGCCAAACTTGCTATAGATATTAAACTCTGAGAGAATTTATATAAAAACTTTTTTAAAAACTTTCGGGCAAGCTTGTAACCTCCAAAAGTTGTGCAAATTTACTGATTAATATAATATTAACCAAAATAAAAACTAGAATAAACCTAATCCTCTTTTTCTCTTTCGAGTACTGCCTTTACAATACCTCTGTGAACAAATACATTCACAACATCCCAACCTGTCTTGGCATAACTGTTCAATAATTCTTCGAAATCAGAATCTTTCTTGATTGGAGTACTCTTTTGTTTTATAAACTTATATTCTTTCATTATAATATATATTTAAACACAAAAAATCCCTTATTCAATAATGAAAAAGGAATTTTTTATAAATTGTTACTTTTTTTTATTTAGATTCAGCTTCAACTTCTTCTGTTGACTCAACTGCTTCTATATTTTCTTCAGAAGCACTTTCAGTATTTTCCACTTCTATTATTCTGTTTTCTATAGTGTCTTCAAGTTGAGATTTACCAGAAGTATTACCTCTGTCTATAGAATAGTTAGACAATAATATAAGAGTAAACAACGCTATAACCAAAGTCCAAGTACTTTTATCCAAAAACTTATTAGTATTTTGTACTCCTCCTATGTTTTGCCCTCCTGATTGACCAAACGAAGAAGACAAGCCTCCTCCTTTAGGATTTTGAACCATTATAATCAAAACTAGTAGCAAAGCCACTATCAATATTAATACTAAAAAAACGGTATAAGTCATCTATTTTCTATTTTTAATTGTTTTATTTTCTCTATACAATCAGCAAAGAAAACACTTTTTTTTGGATATTTCAAACTTAATATCTCATAAGCCTTTATTGAACTGTCATATTTCTTCTGTTCCAAATAAACTTTCGCCAAAGTTTCAGTCATTAACTCCTCAGTATTAGACTCTGGAACCCTAAAAACCTTAGTAGGCTTTGCTTCTTTTTTAACTGGTTTTATTCTCGGTTTATTTTTTATGAAATTTTCTATCAATCTGCTCGATATATTACTTTTTTTAACCTCTACACCTCCTAACACACTCTCCTCTTCATTAGTTTGTAACTCCTCAGTTGATACAGACAACCATTCGTTAAACGAATGCTCATCGTCTTTACTGAAACTAATAGGACTACCTATATTCAAGTTTTCGCTAACCGATCTTACCTGCTCAGTCAACAATTTCGATATACGAATAGACTCTTTTATTGCATCTGTTTTAAAATCTTCTTCTATAAAAACCTCCTCAGAAACAACATTCTTCAATTCGTCAACTACAATCTCTTCTTGTATATTTCCTTTTATATCTCTTTGAATTTCTTCAAGCTCTATTTTCGTCTCTTTGGAAAATACACCTGTAGTATCATCGACTAAATTAACTTTTTCTACATCCACCTCCTCTGGCAAACTAGCTTTTTTTATCTTCACTTCTCTCCAAGCACCTACAGCTTTTTTCGTTTCTATAATACTATCATCTACAATAGTATCCTCTACTGCACTTCCCTGCGGAATATCAGTTTCCTTTTCGGCTACCTCTACATTCTCAAAACCAGAAATATAATAAAAAAGAACACTCCTATCAACAGTTACAGCTGACACTTCTTTAAGAAAACTATTATAAGATGTACTATTTTCTTGCTTTAACAATCTTAACTTAACAGCCTTTGCTAGTTGAAAATAAGGGTAATCTTTTATTACAGTATCCAAGCTATCTGACCCTACAACCGAGTTACAGTCTACCAAATCAAAAAACTCTTCTTTTTGCATATTATTTACCATTTAGCTACCGAAGCATTAAAAATATCTTGTGTTATTCTTTCAAAAATAGTCTTATAAGCATCTTCTTGCACATCTGAAACATTGTCTTGAGCATCGAAATCGAAAAAGAAAGAAAAACTTTTCTCAAAATTATCCTCAGGGACTAAATTGTTAAAAAACCTAACTTTAACACTTATAGTCAACCTACTTTGAGCTGCCGTTTGATCAGCCTGAGAAGACGTAGGACTTATAGAATACTTAATAACCTCCCCCTCGAACTGCAAATCACCACTATCGCTAACCAAACTAAGGTTAGTCTGCCTGATGAACAAATCTTGCAAATCTTGAGTGAATTGCTGACTCAACGATGGCTCAACTATAGCCGCGTTATTATAAAAATAATCTACTTGTATTGTCTTAGCATCTCCCGTGTTTCCTCCAGTAAAAGTGTAAATATTACAAGAAACAAATACCAAACTAACTGTAAGTAAAATCCCTTTTGTAAATAATCTCATTAATTGTGTTTTTTAAAATCAAATATAAATATATTATCCGATTATTATAAATCGAATTGCTTTATTTTCCTATATAATGTCCTCTCTGATATCCCTAACTCATCCGCAGCCAGTTTCCTTTTGCCCTTATACTTTTCTAAAGACTTCACTATCATCTCCATTTCTTTCTTATGAAGCGATAACGATTCTGGCTCTACATTGGTCGCATCTACAAACTCTGACTCGTCATAAACTTCGTCTTTAGGTGTCAAGCGAGCATAAGCCAAATCGTCCCCATCGGCACTTACCGGTAACAGTTTAGTCTCCTCTTCTATATATTTAGGCTCCTCTACATATTGAGATGCGTCTTGGTCTTCTGGTTTTCGCCCCATAAATTCGAAAGTCATCTTTTTAAGGTCATTTAACTCTTTTTTGAGCTCAAATATCATCTTATAAATAACATCTCTCTCCTTCGAAAAACTATCATCACCAGATTCAGAAGAAGAAGAACTCACAACAGCAGGTGACATACCTAAATTCCAGTTAGGAAAATATTCCTTTAACTGATATGCCGATATATTTCTAGACTCTTCCACTACCGAAATCTGTTCTACTATATTTCTTAACTGACGTATATTCCCTGGGAAACGATATTCTTCTAACAAAGCCACAGCATCGTCTTGAAGTCTTATTATTGGCATTTTGTATTTATCGGCAAAGTCTATTGCAAACTTCCTAAAAAGCAAATAAATATCATCTTTTCTCTCTCTTAAAGCAGGCAAGAAAAGCTCCACAGTACTCAGCCTATAATACAGATCTTCTCTAAACTTACCCTTCTTAATAGCTGTTTGCATATTAAGATTGGTAGCCGCGACTATCCTTACGTTTGTCTTCTGAACCTCCGAAGAACCTACTTTCATAAACTCGCCATTCTCCAAAACTCTCAATAACCTTACCTGAGTAGTCAAGGGTAACTCCCCTACTTCGTCCAGAAAAATAGTACCACCATCAGCCACTTCAAAATAACCTTTCCTTGTGGATTGAGCTCCCGTAAAAGACCCCTTTTCATGACCAAAAAGCTCACTATCTATAGTTCCCTCAGGGATAGCTCCACAGTTTATAGCTATCAGTTTAGAGTGCTTACGCTTAGAATATTGATGTATTATCTTAGGAATAATCTCCTTACCCACTCCACTTTCGCCAGTAACTAGCACGCTTATATCACTAGAGGAAACCCTAACAGCCTTTTGCAACACCCTGTTGAGTTGCTGGTTATTCCCGATTATTTCAAATCGGGATTTTATATCTTGTAATTCTTCCATAGCTTTTTTTTATTTCTCTACCACAATACCCTTTAATGTTGCTGAGGTGCAATCTATTATTTTAACCATAGCAAAATCACCTATCTTAAAGTCTCCTTTAGGAAAAACAACAGCATAGTTATGTTGATTTCTCCCCATCCATTCGTCCTTAGACTTCTTAGATTCGTTTTCTATCAACACCTCTAAAGTCTTACCTATATAACTTTGAGTTATTTCCAGACTTATTTCTCTTTGCAGTTTTATAACCTCCGCAAGTCTTCTCTTCTTTATATCCAAAGGAACATCATCAGGCATCTTTTTAGCTGCCAAAGTACCTGGTCTTTCCGAATAAGCGAACATAAAACCATAGTCATATCTCACGTATTTCATCAGACTCAAAGTATCCTCATGCTCCTCTTCTGTCTCTCCACAGAAACCTGTTATCATGTCTTGAGACAATGCACAGCCTGGGATTATTCTCTTAACTTTATCGATAAGCTCCATATATTCCTCACGAGTATGTTGTCTGTTCATACGTTTCAACACACTACTACTACCTGACTGAACTGGCAAATGTAAATACTTACATATATTATCGTGCTTAGCCATTATATGCAACACCTCCTCTTCCATATCTTGTGGGTTCGAAGTATAAAAACGAATCCTAAGAGTCGGATATTTGATAGCAACCATGTCTAACAATTGCGAAAAACTAACAGCCGTAGCTTTAGCAATATCCGAAGCTTTTTTATAGTCTTTTTTAAGACCTCCTCCGTACCACAAATAACTATCTACATTCTGCCCCAAAAGGGTTATTTCTTTGTAGTTATTGTTATATAAGTCATCTATTTCTTGCATAACGCTCTGCGGATCTCTACTACGCTCCCTACCTCTGGTAAATGGAACGACGCAGAAAGTACACATATTATCGCAACCACGGGTTATAGACACAAATGCCGAAACTCCGTTATTGTTAAGCCTCACAGGAGCTACATCGCCATAAGTCTCGTCTTTAGACAGTATTACGTTTACGGCATCTCTACCCTCGTTTATTTCTCTAAGCAAGTTAGGTAAGTCTCTATAAGCATCGGGACCTACCACTAAGTCAACTATTTTTTCTTCCTCTAAGAATTTTTCTTTAAGTCTTTCGGCCATACAGCCCAAAACCCCAACTTTCATTTTAGGGTTTATCTTCTTTACTGCATTGTATTTCTGAAGTCTTTTACGTATTGTTTGCTCTGCCTTTTCACGAATAGAACAAGTATTAACTAGTACCAAATCGGCTTCGTGAAGCAAATTGGTAGTACCGTAACCTTCCTTTTCAAGTATAGAAGCGACTATCTCGCTATCGTTCATATTCATCTGGCAACCGTAGCTTTCTATATAAAGTTTTTTCTCCTTTTTTACGCTACTACTAGTCATCAAAGCCTGCCCCTGATTCTTCTCTATTATAACCTTCTCCTTACTCATTAGTTTTTTGGTATTTTAAAACAGTGCAAATATACAAATCAAAAATTTAACCATGACATAGTGGCATAATTTATTTTTCCCTGGTGGGTTGGGGTTGTATTTTCTTGGTAAGAAATAGTTCAACAACTATGGTTTAAATGAACTATTCTTTTTTAAACTCACACAGTTCAGTAGATGTTTTCTGAGTCGAAATACGATATAGATCTAAAATATAATGCTTTAAGGTTTATATGAAACATAATTTTGGAACTAAACTAAAGACTCCAAGAAATTCTCATTACAAAAAAGATTAAGAAGCTATTGAGGTTTTTAAAAAACTTACCATCAACCCTAAAATCAATAATATCCAGTATAAATAAGAATAAATACACTTCCGCTAACATTTGCTTTAAAGATGAAAGTAGATTTGATTACCTGTAGGTAAGTATAAAAGCCTAAATCCCTCTCTACAAAAGGAATTTAGGCTTTTAGACCAACAGTATCTTACTAACAACCCTAACTCTTCTCCAAAACAATATTCTCATTAAGCTTAGCTTCCATCTGAGTATAGAACTGCTTCAAAGATTCATAATCCATCGCCGATATTACAGATGTTTTTATAGAGAAACTTGATTTTATAGTTATCTTGTTTCCGTTGCTAGCTGTTATTATCTTAAAGCCTCCATATGACTTAGGCAAAGCCATATTAACTGCATCGGGCATAGATGCCACCTTGTAACCTTCAGGAATAGTCAACATTATATTGTAGTTATATTCAAACGGATTGGTATAGTTTACAGGATAAAGCCTCTTATTCATTTTGAACGGATTCTTCATGTCACTGCTCAAAAACAATAAAGGTTTAAAAAATATCTTACCAGGTATACTACTATCCATTAATTCCTCTGACTCGAATTCAAAAGACTGACTTATAGGTTTTAGTATTTCTTCTTTATTTTTAAGCTTCAAATCAGATACCTCTATCCTTTTATATTTATTATCTATGTTTTCTATTAACTCATCTTCCGAATCCTTATTGTAATAATTCCTGAACGAAAGAGCCTCCGCTTTGGTTCGGACTATTCTTATTTTACCTATAGTAGCGCCAAACTCATCTATACTAGCCATTATATTATGAGTCTTTTTGGCTATATCAGCTATCTGGTTTAGGTCTATCCAATCAGATTTGTCTTTGTCTAGTATTATTCTACCTTTCCAGTTAAGCACCTTGTTCTCCATTATATTCATAGACCCATATTCGCTAGCAGCATCTACATATTCGTATTTGTCACCTAGTTTCACCGCAACTATCATATAGTTAAACCCGTCTATAGTAGGAAATAATTTTATACCATTACTCCTAGTACTCACCAGTACAGGATAGGCTGTGTAGCCTAAATCTTTTAATACTTTTATAAGTAAAATATTCATATCTCCAGTGGCTGCTATTTTTTCTTTCAAAGCTTTCCTAGAGCCTTTATAAGCGTATATCCCTCCCGATCCGTTCCATTTTATTTTACTTTTCACTAGCTCTAGAGCATCGTGTATTTTCTGTTTATCAGTTTTTTCGCTGTTTTTTATAATTAAAGTCTCGTCTTTTAACGGATTTCTTTTCTTTAGCTCAACACCAAAAGCATTGCTTTTATATATACGCTTACAAGCGTCGTTCCAAGTACTAGCAAACGATTCGTAAACCTGCCCAGGTATAGTGATACTAGCTAACTCGAAAACTATTCCTGTTCTGTAGTTTGTTATATTATCAACATAACCTTCGCTTTTCATAGCTGGTATATTCTCAGCATTAACTTTGAAACTAGACGGATTGTAACTGTCTGTTTGTTCTATTTTAAGAGTAATATATCCTTTTTGAGTTTTATTATAATACAAATACTTATACATCTTCACCTCTCCTTCATATTTTTTGACAGGTATAGAATACTGCATCTTCATATCGGTCATAGAACTATAAAAGGGAGAAACTATACTGTATTTGTATTCGATTATACAGTTGTCAGCTACTTTGGGCATAGTGAAACTTGTATAATTTAGATTTTTAGATTCCTTATCTTTGAATAATTCCTTTTTACTTAGTTTAGTCTTTACTATTTCTCCATCAACCAAATTGTAAGTATAAGCTTTCAAACCCGATAAACTTTCTCTAGCAGAACCGTTTTTGTATAAATATATCTTTTTACTAGCCCATCTAGAATCAGACGATTTATATATTTTTATTCTATAATGAAACTCATCTGTTTTCATGAGTCCATTAGTAGTTTCCCTGTAATAAGTATTCCTTTTCTTATATAAAACGACCGATTTGGCTGTAGAATCAATAGAATACTGAGTTTCGGATAAATCCTCTTTCGATATTTTACCGAATTTATAGTTCTGTGCATTCATCATTGTCGTTGCGAATATGATGAATATTAGTGTTTTTATCTTTTCCATTTATATTTTGCTAAGTAATAGTTTTGTGTTGTCCATTTTTTTTATTGTTTTCAGAAACTTAGAATAAACCTTGTATTTTTCCTTAGGGTAATCACCTTTGTTTATAACAAGCTTACGTTTATAGATGTATTTACCTGATTCGGTTTCGGTTATTTCGGAGCTATAACTACCGAATTCACTTTCCAAATTACGAGAACTATCATCTATGTTTATTTTGTATCCTACAGGTGTTTTTATATTATAAGAAGCCTCTTTTGTATAACCTCTTCTTATTTTTAGCCCAAATTTTCTGTTTCGGTATTTACTAGGGTTATATACATCTTTGTCAAATATATTTAAGCAAATTATATTATCATCGCCTACTTTACCTATATAATTACTGATGTTTACATCTAATTTCTCGGTAAACTCTATATTATCTTTATCATTATCGAAGCTTATGTTTTTTATTTCAGCATTACTCAAATAGTGCCAGTAGTTCTTTTTATAGTATTTATTCAAATAATCAGGATCTCTATCTTTCAGAAAATAATGATTACCATAAAGTATTCCTTTTGTATTAATACTTACTTTAGCTTCTATATTTCCGTACTCATCTATATTGATATCAGCATTGGTTAGTCTGCTGTTTTCAGAACTTTCATAACTAGGAGTCTTCATTACTTTTCCGTCTTCACCCATAGGGATAAATACATTTCTGTCGTCGGTAAAGTTACTTACATATCCGAACGGAGAGTCTTTACTTGTACACTCTAACCATATTTCATTATTTTCTTGCATAGGAAGATATAATACAACGTGGTTAAACTGAGTCATAGACGAAAAAGTTTCTTCACAGCCTTTACCTGTGCTTCCTGCTTTTACGAAAGCAAAATATGCTGGAACTTTTACGTATTCTAACAGTCTTTTGGTGTAATTGGATAATCCCTTACAGTCTCCATAGCTTGCCTTGTCTACTATATCAGCAGTTATAGGCTGAAAACCTCCTATACCAACCTGTACGCTTATATACCTCATTTTAGTTTGTACATATTCGTACACTAGCTTAGCTTTTTCTCTGTCCGAACTTATATCTTTAGTTAATTCGTCTATTTCTGATAAGGTTTTCTGATCGATAATAGAGCTGTCATTTAATAGGTTGTCGTTAAACCATTTTCCGTATTCACTCCAGTTTTTTGCCGTTCCTTGTACTCCACATAAGTTGAAGTTTTCCAAAGAAACCTGTATATTGGGTACTTTACTCATAAAAGAACCTGACATACTCTCACCTTTCATCGGTTTTATGTTTTTTAGCTTTATATTTATTTCGGTATCTGTAGCTGTGTAGTTTATATTCGGGTCTTCAAAATTATCGGTTTTCACCATAAACTTGTTCTTAAGACTCTTAAGCTTATAAGAGCTTTCTTCTACAGAGGTATTGTATCCAGAAACCGAAACCCATCTAGGAATACTAAAAGTGTTAGAAGTCACTATTTCTTGCTCATTATAAATAGTATATGGGTATTTGGGAGAACTATAAACGTAAGCTAATACTCTACTGTCAGAATATAATGTACCACTACTTACAGCACTATAGTCTCTGAATTTACTTTTTTTTATAGTTTTTATTTTCTCTCCAGCTTCGTTGTAAATAGTTGTTTTCACTTTTTTAATAGTAGTGTGTTTGTCATAAGGAATTACAACTCTACTATAATGGTCGCCCGATTCGTTAATTACAGTAATAGCAAAACTCGTCTTTATTTTCATTAAGTCTTGCGATATTATTTCTATATCCATATTATCTATTCTGATTACTGCATCACAGTTTTTGAGCATATCTTCAGGTATATAATTGTAAGATAAGTCTTTGTTTTGCGCTAGAACTACACTTGATGACAAGCATATGAAGCAAAATAAAAGAAATTTATTTAGTCTATTCATTTAATTGATTATTGTTGGTTAATATTACGGGTGTAAATATATAAAATTAGAACCACCTACAACTTAATAAATGTTTGTTTTTTTTAGTATATTCACGTTTATATCCTAAATAAAAATGAAAAACAATGATTAGTTTAATAAAAAGAAGAAATACGTAAGTAAATAGCAAACTACATAAATATTATGATAAGTTCTAAAAACTAACAAAATACAAACAAAACATAATCCATACTAGGAGATGATTACTCTACAGATTATGGATTGATAATTTTAGATAATAATTCTGAAAAAGCAGAAGTTAATTCACTTTTATTAAAAGAAACTCGCTTTTATGATTTAGACATAAGTTCAGACGGAAAACACTTGTACTTATGCCAAAAATGGGCTGATAAGATAACACGATTCGATTTGAATAGTTTTGATATATAATATGGAGGTTGGGGAATTCATAAAATAGAGGTTGGCAATAATTATAGATTATATTGTCACAGAACACCTCCGATATCTGATAAAGGAATCATTTTGGGGTTAACGACAATGGCATTGGGTTGCTTACTTTTTTATACTGCGGCATCATATCGTATATTTTGGGTATTTATGTTGGCGTATTTTATTATAATAGGCGGTATGACTATATTATTACCAAAACTATACTTAGTTATGGGATTACCCAAAACGATAATAAAGCCATAGCAGGTGTGTTTGTAACAGTATATTGGTCTGGTGCTATGGTAGGTCGTTTTGCAGGATATTGTCTTATCAAGATAATAAAACCAGGAAAAGCACTCGGGATTTTTGCCTTCTTTACTACTACTCTGATATTAATATCAATTAGTACTACTGGTTTGGTAAGTATGTGGAGTATTTTGGCAGTGGGCTTATTTAACTCTATTATGTTCCCTACAATTTTCATCTTAGCAATCGACGGTATTGGTTTTCTCAAGCCAAAAGCATCAGGATTATTATATACAGCCATTGTTAGTGGGGCTATCATATATAACACCTAAAACAAATATAAAACAGTAATATATAAATACGGTTTTACTGTAACATTATAGTCTAAGAGAGCTGTCTTTTGGAATTATAAACAAAAGACAGATTACTCCTTAATAGACTTGTACCACTAAGTAAAACAAGATGTATAGCATATCAATATTTGATAATATTAGCATCTAGCTTTATGAATACATTAAATTTATAATCAATATGATAATTTCTCTTCCTGTTTTAAACTCAATTTGTAATAAATCACGAAACTAAAAACAAATATAAGCAAGTGCATTGCCGAAAATGATAGGATATCCGATTTTGATTTATAAACGCCATTAACAATCAGATTATAAACAATAACTATACAGCCTATTATTGACGGGATTATATTGTATAAAGAGAATGTTTTTAGCAATTTAATCCCTTTTATATTTTTCAAAATTCTTAATAATAAATATAGAAAATAGCTATAATAGAAAATAAACATCCATAACAGAATAACTCCTCCAACAGTCAAAATAGTATTTACTTTTATATCTACAGACCCAAAAAGATGTGCTTTTGCTAAATCATTTGTATCATTTGATAATATTTCTATGAACGAAAAATCATATCCAGAAGAATATTCTACAATTGACAGAATAGAGACAACAAACATAATTGATGAAAAAGACCATACTGTTACCGATACTATTTGAACTAATCTATACGCTATTTTAAATATTTTATTCATGTGTTTTTATTTATATTACTCTATCAAGACGATATCAAATATTTTTTGTTACAATAGATAAAAGCTATAAAATAAAAATAGCCAATAAACCATGGGAATTAGACTTTCCTTTTTCGTCTCACACAGGTACAGACAATATTAATCAAGAAATATTTATTAATATTGTAGTTTTGCAAGAAGTCCGAAAACTAATACAAAAACTCAAATAAAACATCAAATAATGAATTTTATAGCAATAGATTTTGAAACAGCAATACAACATCATATTTGTTCCGTTGGTATTGTCACTATCAAAGACGGTATAATAATAGACGAATATCACACATTAATAAAACCACCTAACAATGAGTATAGCTGGTTTACAACCAAGGTTCACGGTATTACTGCTCAGGACACTCGTAATGCTCATGATTTTTCTGAAATTTACCCTGAAATAAGAAAAAGAATGCAAGGAAAAATCGTAGTTGCTCATAACGAATCGTTCGACCGTAGAGTATTGCAAAAAACAATGGCAGAAAACAACCTTGATTATTCTGAATTAAACATACAGGAAAAATGGGAATGCACCATGAAAATGTGCAGAGCAAACGATAGATATCCTTCAGGAAAACTTAACGAATGTTGCGCTGTTGACAATATAGAATTACAACATCACGATGCTCTTTCTGATGCTCGTGCTTGTGCTCAGCTTTATATGAACAGATAACTTTTATAAATACTAAACCGAAAAAAACACCTCTCTACATCATGACGTAACCATAGAGGGGTATTCTCAAAATCTAATCTATCATATCTACTATTACTCTAAAAACCTTTGCCAAAAGCCATAATAATACCTTTTGTTATAAAACTAGGGTATACCGTTTCATGGTCTTCATCGTCTACAACTACACTTTTTATATTTAAGCTTTTGTAGTTTCTAGACAGTAGTTTTTTCTGAAATTCGTACATATCCGATATCATTTTATACTCTCCTTGAGTTTCTTCTTTACCTCCTATACACATAAACAAATTAGCTTTTATATCACTTACAGTTTTACTATATTTCTCTTCTATTTCTAATATAGATTTATCATGATACCAGAGTGAAGGACTTCCTGACAGATAATAATCAAAGCTTTCGGGCTTGCTCACAACCATATAGTTTGCCAGTAAACCTCCTAACGAATGCCCTGCAAACACTTTTTTACTAGCGTCTATTCTGTATTTGTTTTGTAAAGTAACCATCAGCTGATTAGTCATAAAATCTATAAATTTATCTGCTTGCCCTGATGAAAGTCTTGATTCTTTTGTATAGCCATTTGGTTCATTAGGAGAATACGTAGGTGTATAGTCCCTTGTCCTACTTGTTCCGAAATGCTCTCCCTTTGCGTAAGAAATACCAATTATAATAAACGGATCAACCTTAGAACTCAGTCTTCGGTAAATAGACGAAACTAAAGGGAATGAATAATTAGCATCAGTAAGCATCAATATAGGATAGCTCTTGTCTGATTTTTTATAAGATTTAGGTAATTTGACATATATCTTATACTCCTTCCCTATAATATCCGATTTTATAGAAAAAACTTCACTATTATATATCTTATAAGGTTTTACCTCTTCTTTTTTTGATGATTTTATATTTATAGTCGTATTGTTGTTTTCTGTTTTAATTTTTTCTTTACAAGAAATTAATATAACTAATACAAGAATTAGGATATACTGTGTTTTAATTTTCATTAAAAAGGTTTTATGATTGTGGTTACAAATATATTGTTTAAAAAACAACTTCCAATTTACAAATCAGCACAAATACTTTAAAAAGATAATATATCTCTGTAATTAGATATTTAATTTAAAAAAACACACATTTATAGGCATGGCTAACCATAGAGGGGCATTTTCAAAATCTAATCTATCAAATCTACTATTACTACTCTAAAAATCTTTCTTCCTCGCTCTTCCGGGTATACTAAGCACAGGTAACACAACCCATACCGAAAGCATAGCTATAGAGGTTATCATCCCCATACTAGTACCAAAGAATTTTTGGAATACTGCTCCAGTATATCCTAGTAATGCTGCTATGTCAAGTTGTAACAATAACAATATTCTGGAAAGGTCTATAGGGTTAAACATAGTTACTATTAGCGAGAATTCACCTAAATAATATTCTTGTAACAGTACTAAAGAAAGCAAAAACCCCCATTGTATACAGCTCGTTATGTTTAGGTTAAATATAGGCTTCACGGCGCTTAACAATACAGTTGACACCTAAATAAGTATATATTTGTATAGTCGTAAACGGATAACTAAACACAAACAAACTACTCATGAATATAATTAAAAAACAAAACATATTGTCATTGTTATTATTAATATCAATGACAATAAACTCTCAAACCAAGATAATAGCACATCGTGGTTTTTCTAGTATAGCTCCAGAAAATACTTTAATTGCTTTTAGTAAAGCTATAGACTCTGGAGCCGATTATTTCGAATTAGACGTACATAAGACTAAAAACGATTCTATAGTTGTGATTCATGATTCATCTGTAGATAAAACTAGTTTTTCGAAAAAAGGATATGTTGCAAATATGACATATCAGGAGTTAGTAGATGTAAGAGTTGGCTACCCTGATAAGTTTAGCGATAAGTATAAAGATGAAAAAATACCAACTCTGAGAGAGTCATTGATGTTGGCTAAAGGCAAAATAAAGGTTTGTATAGAAATAAAAGTGGATGGAATAGAGGAAGGTGTGTTAAAAATAATAAACGACCTAGAAATGAATGAAGAAGTTATTATATTTTCATTCTCTTACCCTGTAATTTCCAAAATACGAGAACTAGATAAAAACATACAAATACTGTATTTAAAAGGTTATGCAGACAAAAACACTTTAGAATATGCCAAAATGATAAATTCTAATGCTATAGGAGTAGGGTCTAAAACTACAATAACAAAAGACTTTATGGACTTAGCGCATAGTTATGGCATAGAGGTATGGAAGTATACCGTAGATGATGAAGAAAAAATGCAATATCTAATAGATTTGAAATTAGATGGGCTAATTACTAATTACCCAAACAAAGCAATAAAAAAAATAAAAAGTATAAATTAGGCAATAATAAAGGAGGTCAGGTTTATTGAAAAATTAGAATTTCCATACCCTCATATTTGTAGATAAACACATCTTCGCCCCATAATTTTTCGGCTATATATTGACATTCATTATTTTCAATGCAAATAAGAAAGTTATTCAATTTGGATAACTTATTATATTCAATTTTTGGAGATCCATGTGCCCCAAATAGTTTGTAATCGCTGTCTAATATGGAAACAAGGTGTTTTATGCTTTTTTTGTAAAGAGTGATATCATTATTGTTAAATAAAAACAAGGTGCCATTATAAAGATAATCACCTAGAAATGCCATTTTGTTGGTTTTATCAATAATAGCGATAGACTCATCGGTATGCCCAGGTATATTTACAAGTTGAATAATTCTGTTACCTAAGTCAATATCGGTATTTATAGGTAGCCATTTGTTAACTTTTACTTCTGAAGGATAATTACCATAAAATAAATCTTCGGAAGTAAAAGTGTAAATATCGTTAGAGCTAACATTATTTTTTAAAAAGCTCAAATCGGGAAAACCTATATTACTAAATTCATGTATATTTTGATTGTGGTCAAAGTGAAAATGAGACATTAGTAATGTGACAGGTAGTTTGGTTAGTTCATCTATAATTGGTTTAATTTTAAAACCGTTTATAGCCTTGTTTTCTCCCGATCCGGTGTCAAATACAATAGCTTTAGAGTCTCCTAAAAGCAAATAACTCACGTTGTGTTGATCGCTTTTAGGTTCTTCGAGACTATAAGTTTTATGACCTATATCGTCAATATCAAACCATTCTGAATTTATATCAGTGTGTAGATTATCTTTATTTTCGTTACAAGCTATTAATAGTAATAAACAAAAAATAAATTTTAATACTGTATTTTTTTTCATTTTAAAATGGTTATTCTATCTAAAGGTTGAATTAAGCAATATGCTCTCTTTTCACCTAAAGAAGGTTAAATATACATAATATTTTTAACTTTCAAGTGTAATGATAATTGAAACTAAAAAAACACTAAGCAGATAATATATTAAACTTACTAAAACAAATAGATCTCTACAGCATGGCATAACCATAGAGGAGCATTCTCAAAATCTAATCTATCAAATATACTACTACTCTAAAAATCTTTTCCCCTCGCTCTTCTGGGTATGCTAAGCACAGGTAACACAACCCATACCGAAAGACACCAAAACAAAAAAACAAACAGAACCTCCCCAAACACCTTAAGTTGACAAAGTAGTCTGTTTAAATTGAATTGTATTGAATAATAGTTGACACTTCTTGAACATACTAAACCCCACAGTCATTAAGAACAATTAACAATACGTCATTGCGAGGCACGAAGCAATCCCTACGGCTTACTGTTTTATCCGTAATTTAATTAGTTACATCTCAGCACTTGTAGTGTTATATAAATCAAAATGGCAAATAACATAGATATTAACTTAGATGGATGATATTAATTATTTATATTTGGGGATTGTGCAACATATAAACCAACCTAAAAATTGATGACGAACCAAACCTTAACAACCTTAATTTTAAGAATAGCTGGAATTTATTTATTTACTGAAATTTTTGACCATTTCGGAGCTTATTTCTTTTCAATTTACGGAACCGCAACAATGGCCAGATTTGACGAATTACTTAGTGAACCGATAGATAAATTCTATTTTACGGGAACATTTCTGACTGTTGCGAATATCATTGTTTCTTTATTTCTTTTCATAAAAGCGGACTGGATTTCTAAAAAGCTCGTGAAAACGAAAAGCGAAATCAAAACCGAATTGAATCCAAAATCACTGACTAAAGTGATTTTATTGACAGTTGCTATTATTTGGTTAGCTAAAATGTTTTATCTGCTTCCTGGCTTGATTGAATATTGCATAAAATTTATTTCAATGCTGAATGGAAACAAAGAAATTGAATTGCCTGATTTTGCAGTTGCAAACTATATTCTAAAAGCAATTTTGACGCTAATAATAATATTCCGAATTGAAAAAATATCGAATTGGATTTTAAATAAAATATAAAATACGTTGCACAACAAGACATACAATCTATAGGGATAGTAGTTTAGAAATTGAATGTAGAACTTCGAAGCCCCTACGTCATATATTCTAGCCGTTAGTAGCAATTGAACAATAAATAAATGTTAGAATTAGCAGATAAAATAGAGTTAAAATCTACAGACGCGAAAGATGAAATTTCCTTTGCTACTAGATATATGGTACAGGTTAATTTGACATTTGACCTAACAGTAAGAAGTGGCAAATTTTCAGGAACAAGTCACTTTTGTATTCGAAAAGATCAAATTGAAAAACTGTGTGCTGATTTAATCGATATGACTAGTTCAAATCAAGGACATACTAAAATTGAGGATAATGATTCAAATGCCTTTGTTGAGTTTACAATGAGTAAAGATGGTCTAGTACATATCAAAGGGCAGATCGGAGGTACACATGAAGAGAATTATTTGATGTATGAGTTTTCAACTGATAATATTGCTACCGACATCTTCATAAAAGAATTTGGTAATATGTTGGATTACGTGGATGACGCTGAATATGAAAAAGAATATAATCTCAAACACAAATAATTAAACTGTTGTTAACTCTGCATATAATCCATAGGAAAAGTACCTTAGGAATGGAGTTCGTATATACTAATGGTGTTCGGTTTATGAATATAAAGTAGCTCTTCGAAAACTCCTACACCGCATATGCTAGTCGTTGTAGAACATCAAAAAAAAATAGAAATGGAAAAATCTAACTCTTACATATACTTTGCTCTCCAAGGGGACGACTTTGACCCAGAAATAGTGACTAATATGCTAGGTACAAAACCTACGGTCAGTTGGCGAAAAGGTGATAAAGGAATTTATAACCCAAGAACGAAATACTCATGCTGGGAATTATCGACAGAGAAAGGGAAAGAATCAATCTTTCTTGATAATATAGTTACAGAAATAGTAGACCTACTTTACGATAAAATCGAAATAATAAATAAACTAAAAAGGGACTTGGATTTGACTTCGGTTTTAGGAATTGTTATGGACATTGATACTAATCAAGAGCAGTCAACTCCTACACTTGGACACGATCTAAGAACGATAGAATTTATATATAAAACTAAGACAACTACAGACGTTGATATTTATAGATATGATTCAACCGAGACCAACAAAACAAACTAGAAGCTAAAACAATAGTCCTGAATAATAGTTGACACTTCTTGAACATACTAAACCCCACAAAAAAAACCAGCATTTTATCATATGAAAAATCTAGTTTTTTTATATCTTACACTTTCAAAAAAAACAATATCAATGAGCTTAATTTCGTTTATAAAAAACAACACCAGACTAGATACTACCAAGATAACTAACACGGTGTCTATGCTTAACCAAGACTATAGTATTCCTTTTATATCTCGTTACAGAAAAGAAAAAACGGGAGGCTTAAACGAAGTTGATATTTTTGAAATAGAAAAGAGTAAAAAGAACTACGAAGAACTTTCCAAAAGAAAAGAATATATACTAAAAACTCTTAACGAAAGAGGAGTTTCGGATAGTTCGTTGTTCGATAATATAAACAAAACTCAAAGTCTTTCTGACTTAGAAGATTATTATCTTCCGCATAAGAAAAAGCGTAAAACTAAAGCAGAAGTAGCTCGCAAGAACGGTTTAGAACCTCTTGCCCAGAAAATAATGGAAGATACTAATATGAATATCTCCAAATATGCCGATAGTTTTACTAATGAAAATATAAAGAATAAAGATGAGGTTTTGGAAGGTGCTAGGCATATAATATCCGAGTGGGTTAGTGAGAATATGCTTATCAGAAACGGACTTAGACGAAGATTTTCGGAAGGAGCAACTGTTGTTAGTAAAGTAGTAAAATCTAAAGAAAAAGACCCCAAAGCTCAGAAGTATAGAGACTATTTTAATATGACTACCAATATCAGCAAATGTAGTTCGCATAGGTTATTGGCTATACTCAGAGCCGAAAATGAAGGTTTTATAAAAACAAAAACAACTATAGACAAGGAGGTGTCTATCTCGTTTATCGAACGAAAACTAGCAAAAGGAAACAGTCAGAGCACCGAACAAATAAAACTTGCAATAGCCGATTCGTATAAAAGATTGTTAGAACCAGCTATTTCGAACGAAACTTTAAGTCTTTACCGAACAAAAGCAGAAGATATAGCTATAAAAGTGTTTTCTACCAATTTGGAGCAATTATTACTTTCATCACCTTTGTCGGGTAAGAATATATTGGCAATAGACCCTGGTTTTAGGTCGGGTTGTAAGGTTGTGAGCCTTAACAAGCAAGGAGATTTTCTTAAATATAACACTATATATCCTCACGAGCCACAGATGAAATACTTGGAGGCTGCCGATACTGTAGCTAATCACATAAAAAAATACAATATAGAAGCTATCGCTATAGGTAATGGTACGGCTTCGAGGGAGACCGAAGAGTTTATAAACAAACTAAACCTAGATAGTGATATTTCTGTTTTTGTAGTTAGCGAGGCTGGTGCATCTATATACTCGGCGTCGGAAGTGGCAAGAGAGGAGTTCCCCGATATAGACCTTACTCAAAGAGGGGCTATTTCTATAGGTCGTAGGCTTGCCGACCCCTTAGCGGAACTTGTCAAAATAGATGCTAAATCAATAGGAGTAGGACAATATCAACACGATGTTGACGCTACTAAACTTAAAAGTGAACTTGACAATACGGTAGAGCATTGTGTGAATAAAGTAGGGGTTAATTTGAATACTGCTAGTAAATATTTACTTAGTTATGTGTCGGGTATAGGCCCTAAACTTGCCGAAAATATAGTTGTTTACAGAACCGAAAATGGTGCTTTTACTGACCGGAAGCAACTGAGAAAGGTAAAGCGATTAGGAGATAAAGCTTATGAGCAAAGTATAGCTTTTTTGAGAATAGAAAATGCTAAAAACCCTCTGGATAATACCAGAATTCACCCTGAAAGATATAGTCTTATAAATAAAATAGCTAAAGACAACAATATAGACTTGGCAAGTCTTATTTCGAACAAAGACTTGCTTGATAGTATAGATGTTTCGGTTTACAAAGATGAAAACATAGGTGTCTCTACCTTGAAAGATATAATAGACGAGCTAAAAAAACCAGGTTTAGATCCTAGAGAACCTCTTAAGAATTTTGAGTTTGACAAGAGTATAAAAACTATAAATGACCTAAAAACAGGAGATATATTACCTGGTATAGTTAACAATATCACCAATTTCGGCTGTTTTGTCGATATAGGTATCAAAGAAAGTGGTTTGGTTCATGTTTCTAAGTTGTCTAATAATTTTGTGAAAGATATAAACGATATAGTCAAACTACAACAACAGGTAGAAGTTAGAGTAGAGGAAGTTGATTTGGAACGTAAAAGAATTCAGCTTTCTATGTGTTTTTGATACCCTTTTGTGATTAAGAATATTTTGTGTTTTATTTTTTTGAAATTTCTAAACCAAGGATTTATGATTTTCTACAATTCAAAACCCTTATACACCTCTATAATTCAAAGGCTCTAGATTTAAATATATCTTTAAATAATTAAAACACATATCAAACCCTCAATCATAAGAATATAAAACTAATGAAACCTAGTATAAAAAACATAAAAGGTAAGAAATTAATTGGAAAACGAATAAAAATGAGTTTGACAAATAACTTGACTCATAAGCTTTGGGCTGAGTTCACACCTAGAATAAATGAAATAAAGAACAATATAACGACAGAACTGGTTTCTATGCAAGTTTATGATTCCTTATATTATGAAAATTTTGAACCTAGCAATGAGTTTGAAAAATGGGCAACAGTTGAAGTAACCAATTTCGATAATATTCCTAATCAGATGGAATCATTCACTTTGTCAGGGGGGCTTTATGCTGTTTTCTATTATAAAGGTTCTAGTTCGGATATTAGTATATTTCAGTATATATTTGAGTCTTGGCTACCTAATTCGGAGTATGAATTGGACAATAGACCTCACTTTGAGGTATTGGGCGACAAATACAAAAGTAATGATCCTAATTCGGAAGAAGAAATATGGATACCAATTATTAATTTATAATTCTGAAACATATTAGGATGTTCACTAACATATAAATATTATGAAAGACACAGATGATTTTTATTTTAATATAAAAGAGCCAAACAAAAGTTGTTTATTGGCTTTGCGTAGCCTTATCCTTAATGTAGGTGAAAATATATCCGAAACCAAAAAATATGGAATGCCTTGTTTTTGTTATAAGAAAAAAATGTTTTGCTACCTGTGGATTGACAAGAAAACAGATGAGCCGTATATATTAATGGTAGAAGGAAAGCACCTTACTCATCCTGTTTTGGAACAAGGAAGTCGTTCCCGAATGAAGATTTTAAGAGTGAATCCTAATAAAGATATAGATATTAACACGATTGAATGTATTTTAAAAAAAGCATTAGATTTATACAAAACTGGAGTTGTAAAAATAATGAATAGCTAAAAAATCAGATGTATTATTTAATTGGTAAATGTAGCTTGTTCTGATAGTTGTAATTGAAGTTTATTAAAGGTGGTGTATATTGTTATAGTCCGTTTGTCATAATTATTTAAGCCATGGTTCTCTATCTCTGGCGTCCGTAAAGGTTTTACCGTCATAGATACTTATTCCTGACCAAGTAGCAAACCATATCTGCCCCTTGTTGTCAGCCATTATGCTTTGTATTGTATTAGATGCTAACCCGTCTTTACTGGTGAACAAAGTGAAGTTTTCACCATCGTAGCTGTAGACTCCAATATTTTCTACCGAAAACCAAATATTACCTTTATTGTCCTCACAAAAATTATATGCTTCTATACCTTTAATAATACCATCTTTGGTGTAGTTTATAAACTTCTTTCCATCGTATTTGCTAACACCTCCAAAATAGGTCCCTATCCATATATTGCCCTTGCTATCTTCAAAAAGATCGGCAATATTATTGGTGGTAAGCCCGTTTTTGTCAGTCAAGTGTTTTATAGTCTTTCCGTCGAATATACAAATGCCTTGTCCGTCGTTAATAAACCATATATCACCATTTTTTACTTGTATTATTCTTGAAACTCTATCTAGTGAAAGCATAGGTTTTGGGTTTTCTATATCGGCTTTAGGGAAGTTAAAAGTCGTGAATTTCTTACCGTCAAAAACGCTAAGTCCTCCTCCAGAACCCACCCATATTTTTCCGCTATTGTCTATCTCTATCCCCCATATTTCGTTATTTAGTAAGCCGTGTTTTTCGGAGAAATTAGTAAATGATTTACCATCGTACTTGTTAAGCCCTGACGATGTTCCAAACCATATATTACCGTATTTATCTTCGGCAATACCTCTTATGGCAGAACCATAGGCACCTTGGTCGGCAGTAAACCATTGCATAGATGTCCCGTTATAGCCGACGGTATAGTCTCCATTGGTACCAAACCATATATTACCACTGGTGTCTTGATACATTTTTCTTACAAACTCGCTAACTATACCGTCTAAATTAGAATGATATTGTTCAAAAACAGGTGTTTTGGTACGAAAACTTCTTCTGGTTAGCTCTGGTTTTACTGGCCGGTTGACTTGTACTTGTTTGTTGTTGTTTTGTCCTTTACAAGATATTATTGAGGCTAAAAATATGATTATTACTAGACGATATAATGTGGTTATATATATGTTTTCTGATATTAATTTCTTCATAATAGTTTTCTTTTTTATTACTGTACTAAAGTATGAAAAATATTTCAATATTTGGTTTATACCAGTTAAACATCCATCTGTCCTATATATATAGTTTCTTTTTCACTTTACCAGCGTTAAAAAATAGAACCATAGCTAAGGCTATACTTAGATTTTTCGCCTTGTTAAAGCAATAAATAATTCTATTTCTATTATGACATTTAGAAATTTAATTGGTATTAGCTTTAGTTTAAAATAAAAATATATAAGAGGTTAACCGTTGGGATATCTCGTAGAGGGGTGGTACAGCCCAACCTCAATATCCTTGTTTTGACTATTCAATATTTATTAATGTAACTATTGTTTTGGTTTTAGGCTTATACCGTAGGTACGGTATATTATACATCATATTTCACCCTTCTGGTTGAGCTTTCAGATTTATATGTTATTTGCCATACAGTGTTTGAAAAGGATAGTATGTGTTTTACTTTTTTTTTAGTAAATTTACTATCTGACTAAAGATTGGATGGTCTATAAGAAAGTTCCAATAAATGGAATTTTTTTATAGAGAACCAGTGTAAGTAAATATATGAAATTACGTAAAAACTTGTGTATATGAATAATAATGTTTACATTTGATAATCGCTACTAAAAAAAGTAGTGTTCGAAAGTCGGTAAATGTAATATTTTATAGACTTATAAGGCGGGGGGATTGCTATAAAGTGCACTTATGTAATAATATTTAAAGTGTAATCGAAAAGGGAAAAAAAGGTATCTTTTATAGATGCCTTTTTTCTTGTGGAAATGTATTTGTTTTGCATATCGTATTTAACAATTAATTATAAAATTATATAATAGTTTATTAAACTAAATTATATAATTTTGGGACAATTATATAATTTAGTATTAAAGGAACTCATGACAATATACCCTATAGAGACAGGAAATCTTAAACTAGACGGAGGAGCTATGTTTGGAGTAGTGCCAAAAACCATTTGGCAGAAAACGAATCCTGCCGATTCTAATAATCTTATAACTTTAAGCATGCGTTCTATGCTTATAGAAGATGGAGATAGACTTATACTTATAGATACAGGTATAGGGAATAAACAATCCGAAAAGTTTTTTGGGCATTTTCATCTTTTTGGTGATTTTAGTTTAGAACAATCTTTGGCTAAGCACGGTTTTACTAAAGACGATATCACCGATGTATTTTTGACTCACTTACATTTTGATCATTGTGGAGGCTCTGTAGAATGGACAGAGAACAAACAGGGTTATAGACCCGCATTCAAAAATGCAACATATTGGTCTAACGAGCAACATTGGCTTTGGGCTACAGAACCAAATCCTAGAGAAAAAGCTTCCTTTCTTAAAGAAAATATATTTCCAATACAAGAAAGCGGACAACTTAAATTTGTAAACAAAGGTAAAGGTAGTATCTTAGAAGAATCACCTCTGAACTTTTCGGTGCTATACGTTGACGGGCATACCGAAAAACAAATGATACCTATAATTAAATACAAAGGTAAGACTATAGTTTTTGCGGCTGACATGTTACCTACTGTAGGACATATTCCTCTGGCTTATGTTATGGGTTACGACACTAGACCTTTACTTACTATGAGCGAAAAATCTGATTTTCTTAATATGGTTGTTGATAATGATTACTATATCTTTATGGAGCACGATAGTGTAAATGAATTGTGTACATTGAAAAAAACAGAAAGAGGTATAAGGCTATCAGAAACCTTTAAATGGAATGAAATTTTTTAAAAAAAACCAATAAATATAAATAGAATGATAAATAAGAAAATAGGTCTTTTGGCAATAGCAGGACTTTCTTTGGTAGGATGTAAGTCGGTTCAGAACAGAGAGGTGCCAGTAGGGATAGATAATATAGTGAACATAGGTGCTAAAAAAGCAGTGCTTAGCGAAAATGAAATGAACAACTGGATGCATTTAGACTTAGCAAAGGATACTATCCCGGGGCTTAGTACTGAAAAAGCATATAAGTTTTTGGAAGGTAAAAAATCGATAAATACTATAGTTGCAGTGTTAGACTCGGGGTTAGATATAGAGCATGAAGACTTAATGTCTATTACTTGGGTAAACGAAGATGAGATAGCAGGTAACAATATAGATGATGATAAAAACGGATATATAGACGATATAAACGGTTGGAACTTTTTGGGAGGTGAAGGTGTTGATGCTCCTGAACAGTTAGAAATGACTAGAATAGTAGCTAAATATCAATCTCAGTTCGAAGGTAAAACTAAAGAGGAGGTTTCTGAAGAAGACAAAGAAAACTACGATTTATATACTGAATTAGCGGGTAAAATAAAAGAAAGAGTAGAAAAAGCTGGTTTTCAGAGTGAGTTCTATACTAAAATGAAACAAACTTTTATAAACTCTAACGATAGTATAGTTAAGCTTTTAGGAAAAGATAAATATTCGGTAGAAGACCTTAATGCTATTGATGACACTACTCTTAGTGATTTTATGAAAGAAGCAAAAGGTAAAATGATGTATGTTGCTAGTAATCCAGAAGGCTTACCTGCTATGTTAGAGCAATTGGATGGAGCTATAGAACATTATACTAATCAGAAAGATTCTCCTAATTACGATGTTAACTTCAAAGGAAGAATGACTAGCGATGATGTTACTAATATAGACGATAAAGACTACGGAAACAGATTTGTAATAGGTTCGAAAGAAGATGAAAGTCACGGTACTCACGTTGCAGGAATAATAGCAGCAGTAAGAGGTAATGACAAAGGTATGAATGGTGTTGCTGACAACGTATCTATAATGGCACTTAGGGCTGTACCTGATGGAGATGAAAGAGATAAAGATATTGCATTAGGAATAAGATATGCTGTAAACAACGGGGCTAAAGTTATAAACATGAGTTTCGGTAAAGGTTATTCTCCTGAACAAATATGGGTAACTGAAGCTATAAAGTATGCTGCAGCTCACGATGTATTGTTAGTAAACGCTGCAGGTAACGATGCTGCTGATATCGATGTCACTAATTCTTTCCCTACTGATGCTAGTAAAGACTTTATTGAATTCTCTGATAATGTACTTACTATAGGAGCTTTAAGTTTTAGTAATGATGATAAATTATTGGCTAGTTTCTCTAATTATGGAAAACATAATGTCGATGTTTTTGCTCCAGGTCATCAGATATATTCTACTATACCTAATAATGAGTATAAGCAAATGAGTGGTACTTCTATGGCGGCTCCTTCGGTAGCTGGTGTTGCAGCACTTATAAGATCTTATTATCCTAAATTGTCTGCTAGTCAGGTGAAACATATAATAATGAACTCTGGGACTAAAATGAATATAGAAATATTGAAACCAGGTAGTACTGAAAAAGTTTTACTTTCGGATATCTCAGTTACTGGTAGAATTGTTAACGCATATAACGCTGTTGTAATGGCAGACAAAATAGTTAACGGTAAAAAATAATATAAATTCCTTTTTATTAAGGATTTTACTATTATATAAAAAAGGCAGATACTTTCGAGTGTCTGCCTTTTTTTTGTGTTATACCATATTATATTTATGTATAAAACTCAATAGTATTTGTTTAAATAATGTATATTAGCTTTTGTTATATCGAAAGTGAAGTTCAGATATCACTAAAAAAACGAGGCGATACCGAAAAGCCTATGAGTAGGGAAGAATAAAAATGGATTGGTATATAAAAGTTTTAAAACAATATGCAGACTTTAACGGGAGAGCTAGACGAAAAGAATATTGGATGTTCGTTTTGTTTAATTTTATTTTTACAGTATCACTGTCTGCGATGTCATATATAACAGGAAATAATTATCTTTTATTTATTTATTCGGTACTTTTATTCATTCCTAAATTAGCTGTTTCGGTAAGAAGACTTCACGATATAGGGAAAAGTGGATGGATGTATCTTATAGCTTTTATTCCTTTGGTGGGGGCTATATGGCTACTTGTATTGTTCGTTACAGACAGTGATATAGGAAGTAACGAATACGGAGAGAATCCTAAAGGAGATAATATTATAGTAGAATAAAACAAATAATTCTTAAAAAAGTCAATTTACTTAGGTGAATTGACTTTTTTTATTTACAATTAATAGGATACTGAATTTAAGAAAAATGCTATCAATACTTTATAGAAACAGAGCCATAATAGTTTTACTGTTACTTTCCTCTTGTAAAAGTTTAGAAGAAAAAGTAAAATCTCAAAACCAAATAATAGACAAATACTATACTAATTGTGCTAAAACCCATAGCTATACTATATCTATGAATGATTGGCAACAATGCTTGGATAAAGGCTTAAAACAAGATAAAACTATAGCTAGGTTGTGGCAAGAAAAAGCTATGCCCTATTTTAAAGCAAGGAAATATGAAATAGGTATGAAGTATTTGAACAAAGCTGTGAAATACGATAAGCAAAGATGGTTAGATTATAGAGCTTTTATAAAATGTATTTTTGTTAAAAACTACAAATCGGCTATCGAAGATTTTAATAAAGCTTCCGAATTATTAGAAGATGGCTATATTATGGATCATTCGTATGATTTCTATTTAGGACTTTGCTATCTGGGGCTTACCCAATACGATAAAGCAGAAGAGTTGTTTTCAAACTATGTAGATAAACAATTTGCCGAAGACGGTGAGCAGTGGATAAACCCTACATCGCTTTTTTACCTTGGTATCTCACTTTACGAATTGGAAAAATACGAAGAAGCGATAGTTGTGTTTGATAGAGCATTAATATTGTATAATAATTTCTCTGATGTGAAGTTTTATAAATCGGTTTGTCTTATGAAACTAGGAAGGGAAGTGCAGTCGAGTAAAATTTACGATGAATATATAGAAGATAAAAAAGCAGGTTATAGTATAAACGAGGATAATGAATATTATGAAATGTACCCCTATCAGAAGAGGTAGTTCTACTACTTGTATAGATAAATATTCGAGGTGTTGGTATGGGAAACTAAAAAAAAGACTTATTTTATTACTTATGTTTCAGTTTTAATTGTTGTTTTTTAAGGGTAATCATTTTTTCGCATGTCCAAAAACAGCAGGATGACAATCTGCAATAAACAATTCTACATCTTTTGCTGAAAGTGAATTAGGGTAAGACATCAATAGTAATTCCAAAGGCAGCTCTCCTTTTTCGGAAGAAGGTACTTCGTAATGATGATTGTTCAGAATAAGCCCTATTCTCTGATAAAACTTAACTCTACGTTTGTTTATCTCTGAGTCAGGAAGTTCCACTTCCAAAATTATAGGCTTTTTATTTTTATTCATAAATTCTTCAAGTATTAACTTGCCATAACCCTTGTTTCTTAGCTGTTTTAGTGTTGCAAAATGATCTATATATCGGTGGTTTTCAAATTCCCACCAAAGTATAAAACCTATGAAACTATCATTTTCAGTCAGAATGTCAAAATGATAGTTAGAATTATTCATAATGATTTCTTGTGCTTCTATAGATCTTCTTTCTTCTACAGGAAAAGCATCTTCGTATAAGCTCCAAGCTTCTTGAAAATAATTGTCAGATGTTTTTTTTAGCTGTATGGAATTCATGGTTTTGTTTATTAAAATAATGTTTTTTAATTCTTCTTCAGTAAATGTACTGAGAAAAACAATATTAGAGTTCTAAATATAAAAAAAAATAAGTTAGATTTGTTGTATTAATGACTCTAAAAGCAACAAACACAATAAAACTATAAAATGAACAAACACGCATCATTAATAGGAGCAACAGGCTCTACGGGTAAAGAATTACTAGAATTACTGTTAAAAGACGAAGAGTTTACTAGAGTAGATGTTTTTGTGAGACGAGATATAAACTTAAATCACAAAAAACTTAATACACATATTATAGATTTCGAAAAGCCTGAGCAGTGGAAACATTTGGTCAAGGGAGATGTTTTGTTTTCTTGTTTGGGGACTACTTTGAAGGTTGCAGGAAGTAAAAAGAAACAATGGAAAGTAGATTATGATTACCAATATAAGTTTGCTCAAATAGCTAAAGAAAACAATATATCAAGCTATGTGTTGGTGTCTGCAGCTTACGGGTCTACCGATTCTAAGTTTTTTTATTCTCGAATGAAAGGACAGTTAGAAGAAGATGTAAAAGCTCTTAATTTTAAGAAATTGATAATATTAAAGCCTTCAGTTTTATTAAGGAAAGACACAGATAGAACCGCTGAAGTTTTGTTTGTTAAAACAATAAGTTTGTTTAATAAAATTGGTTTATTAAAATCTAATAAACCACTTCCTACGAGTGTTCTGGCTAAGGCGATGATATCTTGTTTTGGAAGCTTGAAGGATGGGGAATATTGCTTTGAGGCTAAGAGTATTTGGGAGAAGGGGAGGTGATTTATGATTATTTGAATATAACAAAGCTTTAGAAGAATAGTGTAATTTATGTTTGTAGTGTATTTAAAGGTTGAATTCTGTAATAAAGGTAAATTACAATCCTTAAAAACACAATATAACACCTTAATATATTTAAAATTGAAAGTATGGAAAAACGTATATTTATAATAATTATTTTGATATATAGTTTCGGTTTTAGTCAGCTAAAATCGGTAGTGATAGATAGCATAACGAAAGAAAAAATACCTTATGTAAATATATGGGTAGAAAATGAAGATATAGGAGCTACTTCTGATGAAGAAGGGAAATTTGAATTGAAAGTTTATACACCTAAAAATATTGTTTTTTCTGCGATAGGATTTAAAACTAGGATAATAAAATCAGATCAAATTAATGATTTGGTACAGTTATATCCACAACTTACCGATCTAAAAGAAGTCGTTATTAAAGTCCGAAAATTAACTAGAGAATTTACAATTGGGAAATTCAAAAAATCTAAAATCAATAGTTATTTTGGCTGTGGAACAAAACCTTGGATGACTGCAAGGTTTTTCAATTATAAAAAAGATTACAAAAACACACCTTTCATAAATAATATAACACTACTAACTAATAGTGATGTTAAGAATTCTAAATTTAATATAAGATTATATGATGTAAATGATAGGGATGAGCCTGAGGGTTATATTTATGATGGGAATATAATAGGAGTAGCTAGGAAAGGAAAAAGAACTACCGAAATAGATATATCCAAATTGAATATAAAATTTCCTAAAAAAGGTTTTTTTGTATCTGTAGAATGGTTAATAATAGAGGCCAACAGGCATGAAAGCACCTATACTACAGAGGGTTCAAAGAAAAAGCATATAAGAGTCTCTTATGAGCCGGCTATAGGACTAGTACCTGCTGATACATCTGAAAACAGTTGGAGATACAGTCAAGGGAAATGGAAAAAAACTCATAAAAATAATGAATCAGCTTTAAGAAGGTATAGAAATAAATATAATTTGTTGGCTATTGAATTGAATTTAACTAATTAGATTTAGGTTTCGATAGAATGAAATACCTGTTTTAAATATTGTTTTATGGGATATGTGTGTGATTAGTGATGTGATTTTTCAGGTACTGTAAGTGATACAGTTATTATTACGTTTTTTCATTTCTATAGGTCAAAAGTCATATCTAAACACAAAAAAACATCTTAGTAAAACCAATAATAGAAGGTTTTACTAAGATGTTTAAAATAATTTGAATAGACTAACTTATCTATATATTAGTTATCGTTTTCACCTGTTTCAGTATCTGTTTTATCAGTTCCCTTTGTAGATGGTGTTTTCACATCTTTTCCCTTTAAATATTCAGGTAATTCCATACCAGCCATATTGAACATTTCTTGCAAAGGAGGTACCGCTTTATACATTCCCGAGATAAAGTTAGAAGTAGATGTTTTTCCATCTTTTCCTCCTCCATTCTCCCAAACTGTTATTTTATCTATTTTTATGTTTTTTATTGCTTCAGCCTGAGTCTTAACTAGCTCAGGTAGTTTGTCGGCAATTAATAGTAGTACAGCGTCTTTAGAGCTACCATCAGCGGCTTTTACTATTCTTTCAAAACCAGCAGCCTGCTTAGTTAATATTTCGTAAATACCTTTTGCTTCGGCTTCCTTTTTCAAGAAAATTGCATCTGCTTCTCCTCTAGCGATTCTTCTTATTTTTTCGGCAGCAGCTTCGGCATCTATCTCTATTTTTTGCTTATCTATCTGTGCAGGTACAATTATATCGGCTCCTTGCTCTGCTTCTTTACGTTTAGCTCTAGCGTCTTCGGCTATTTTTTCTGCAGCATAAGACTCTTCTAGTGCCTTTGCAGCTTGTACTTTCTCGGCTGCATTAGCTATTCTTTCAGACTCAGCTTCTCTCGATCTTCTTTCGGCATCAGACTGTGCTACTTTTATCTTAGCGGTATTTTCTCCATCTATAGCTTTTGCATTTGCAGCAGCAACTTGTGTTCTTCGGTCTTGTACGGCTTGTGCCTCTCCAATAGCACCATCTCTATCTTTTTGAGCTACAGAAATAATAGCGTCGTTTATCGCCTTAGCAGCTGCTTCTTTACCTAAAGCCTGAATATATCCAGACTCGTCATGTATATCGGTAATGTTTACGTTTATCAATTTCAGCCCTACTTTTTTTAACTCAGCCTCAACACTATTGGTTATATGAGATAGAAACTGATCTCTGTCTGTATTTATTTCTTCAATATCCATAGAAGCAACTACCAAACGTAATTGACCGAAGATTATTTCTTGTGCCAATTCTTCTATCATATCCATACTTAAGCCTAATAATCTCTCGGCAGCATTTCGCATTATGCTAGGTTCTGTAGATACTCCAATAGTAAAACGAGAAGGTACGTTAACTCTAATATTTTGCTTACTCAAAGCGTTTATCAAGTTTACTTCTATAGAAATAGGAGTTAAGTCTAAGAAAGAATAATCTTGAATTATAGGCCAGATGAAAGCAGCTCCACCATGTATACATTTAGACGATCCTTCCCCGCTAGTTTTACCGTAAATAACTAGTATTTTGTCTGAAGGACATCGTTTGTACCTTCTAAGCATAGAGAAGATAAATACAAAAAATATTAGAAGTATTGCTACTATCAAGTAGACTCCTGTAGCTCCTGTAGAACTTATCTGTAATGGTAATAAAATGGTGTTCATAAAATTTTGTTTTTGTTTTATTTTGAAAATTTTTCTACCAGAAGCAATTCGCCACTAATGACATCTGTTACTTTGATGATAGAATTTGTTTTTAGTTCTTCGTTATTGTCGGTTATAGCTTCTAATTCTCGTAAACTACCTTGCACGGTAATCTGAATTTTCCCCATTTTAGAGCGATTAGCTCCAATAGGCAAATAAACTTCTCCGATGACTCCTATAGCATTTTTTATTCTTAATGTTCCCGAATGTGACAGTCTACTTATCCATAAAAACAGAAAAGAAGTAGCGGTCATCATCAATAAACCTGCTATAGACGAAACTACGATAGTCATTGTGCCTGATAGATTATTTCCAATACATATAATACCGGTCCAGCCAAATATGGTCAAGAAAGCTACTAAGTTTTTGAATGTAAAGAATTGAAAACCTACCCCTCCATCATCGCCACTTACTTGTTCTATGTCTATTTCCATATCGGTATCACCAACTCCTACGAATGTTAGGACGAAAATAAACAGAAAAATAGTAGAACCTATTAGAGCAATTATCCAATAAGTTTGTTCTATATTAGTCATTCCTTCAAAAAATTCATTCATAGTTTAAGTTTTAAAATAGAAATTCAAAGTTATATAAATTTATGAAATTAGAGCATCTACTGATGTTAAATATTTATATTATCATGAATGATTCTTATATGTTACAAATTATATCTTTTAGGGTTGTCGATGAGAATATTAATGTACTATATAATCAAAAGGTTATGTAGCTTTTATTCTAATATAAAGTTTAGTTGCACTTTTAAAGACAATAGCTCCATTTTTACAAACTAAAAATTCATCTTAGGACATATAGTATCAGTCCTGAGATGAGTTTTAGTTCATATTGTATTCATTATCTTTATAACCTAAATAGGTTATTCTATTTTCTCAAATTTCTGAGAATAACCTTCAATTGACAAGAAGTTTAATATCAGATTCTCACCAGATATTTCGAACCATATAGAAGATATATTTGTATTCTCGCAACCTGTAGTTATACTGTTAGTGCTAAGGTCATAAGTTGCATGATATATAATTTCTTCAGAATAAGGATTACATAAAGATATATCAGATACTATAGTTCCATCAGCCTTAAATCTTATAGTTTTATTGCTTTCTGTAGGCTGAAACACTCCGTTTCCGTCTCCTGCGTCAGCCAAAATTTCGGTTAATTTCCATTCTCCTACTAATTCAGGTTCGACAGGTTTAGGTATATCGACTGATTCATTTTTAGAGCATGAAGCTATAATTACAATAAGTATTAAGCTTGTGATTATTTTTCTCATAATGATTGTTTTTAAATTAACTACATAATATTGCTAGTTTAGTTTATTTACATGATTAATCCTAATGTTTGTAAGTTTTATTAAGTATAAGCATCACATCTTAAACTATATTGTAAAGTTAGAGAATAAAATAACAATATATTATTATTCTCTAACTTCATACGCTTTAATAGGTGTTATTATAGCTTTTTATTTTCATAACAATACAATATTACTGTTTTTTTGGATGTGTATATTATTGTTACACAAGTATATTAGATAGGAATGTTCCTTTTATTAAATATTACCTTGCATAACATAATACTATGTGTTATATTTGCTCCGTGAATATATGTAGAGGATATTATTAAACCATAAAAACTAATTAAATGAAAAAACAATTATTATTATCGTTATCCATTATTATAATGTTATCGTCTTGCTCATGGGGCGAAAAAACAAAACAAGCAAAACAAGGCGAAGAAGAAGTAAAACAGATTATAAGCAAGTATAGTTTAGACGAGCCTAAGCTAGATAGTCTGCTTGCTGTGTATAGTGATAACGGAAAATATATGGGAGGAATAGCTTTGGCACACGACGGAAAGTCTATATATACTAACTCTATAGGTTTTAACGATATAGAAACTAAGGAGACTTCTGATATAAATACTAAATATAGAATAGGTTCTATTTCTAAAACATTTACAGCTGTATTGGTTTTTAAAGCAATAGAAGAGGGTAAATTAAAAATAGAACAGACTATAGAAGGTTATTTCCCTAAAGTGAAAAATGCAAGTAAAATAACCATCGGCAACTTGCTTAACCACAGGAGTGGGATATATAATTACACTAGCGACAAAGCATTTAGAACATATTACACAGAATATACACCGTCTGAAAAGTTGGTAGATATGATATCGACTTACGAAAGTGACTTTGAACCAAACAGCAGAGGGGCTTATAGTAATTCTAATTATGTGTTATTATCTGTAATTCTAGAAAAGGTATATAATATGAGTTTAAAAGAATTGATACAGGCAAAGATATCTATACCGTTTGGACTTAAAAACACTTATTATGGAGGTAAAACAGATTTAAGTAACAACGAAACTAATTCTTACAAATACAGAGGTAATAAATGGGTAAAGGAACCTGAGGGAGATCTGTCTAACGCTATGGGTGCAGGTGCTATAGTTTCTACTACTAGCGACTTAAATAAGTTTATGCATTTATTGTTTAGCGAGAAAATAATTTCTAAGAAGAGTATAGACATGATGACTGTGATTAGCGGTACTCATGGAATGGGTATTTTTAGGTTTTCTATAAGTGGAAGAGAAGGTTTTGGTCATAGAGGGGATTTAAGTGGTTTCAAATCGGTAGTTATATATTTTCCAAAAGATAAGTTGAGTATTTCATTACTATCTAACGGAACGGATAATAACCAAAATGAGATAATGACTACTGCGTTAGGTTACTATTTTAACGATGAGTTAATAGAGATATCAGAGGCTGATTTAAAAAAATATGTAGGTGTTTATCTTGAACCAAAAGAAAAAGTAAAAGAAGGAGAAGAGCCTGGTGATTTTACTTTTATTAGTGATGAGAAGTTCTTAATACTGGCTATAGGAGATGAGTTTAAAGAAAATTTGGTTTATAAAGGAGGTAATTACTTTGTATTTGAACAGATTTATGCAGAGGCTATACATTATAGGTTTTTTCCAGAACTAAATAAAGTAGAGTATACGCAAGGTAATAGTAAAGGTGTTTTTTTTAGAGAATAACTATAACATCATAAGTTTGTAGAGTCCGAATATTAAAGAAATAAATATTTATAATTTAAAAACTAATAAAATGAAAAAACAATTATTATTATCTCTATCCATTATTATGATGTTATCGTCTTGCTCGTGGGGAGAAAAAACAAAACAAGCAAATCGAGAAGAAGTAAAACAGGTTATAAACAAGTATAGTTTAGATGAACCTAAGCTAGATAGTTTGATGGCGATGTATAGCGATAACAGAAAATATATGGGAGGCATAGCTTTGGCATATGATGGGAAATCTATATATACTAACTCTATAGGTTTTGACGATATAGAAACTAAGGAAGCTTCTGATATAAATACTAAATATAGAACTGGTTCTATTTCTAAAACATTTACGGCTGTATTGGTTCTAAAAGCTATAGAAGAAGGTAAATTGGAAATAGAACAGACTATAGACGGCTATTTTCCTAAAGTAAAAAATGCAAGTAAAATAACTATAGGGAACTTGCTTAATCACAGTAGTGGAATATATAATTATACTAGTGATAAGGCTTTTAGAATTTATTATACAGAATATACACCGTCCGAAAAGTTGGTAGATATGATATCGACTTACGAAAGTGATTTTGAGCCAAATAGCAAGGGTGCTTATAGTAATTCTAATTATGTATTGTTATCTGTAATACTAGAAAATGTGTATAATATGAGTTTAAAGGAATTGATACATGAAAAGATATCTATACCGTTTGGGCTTAAAAACACTTATTATGGAGGTAAAACAGATATAAGCAACAACGAAAGTTATTCTTATAAATACAAAGATGATAAATGGGTAAAGGAAGCTGAGGCAGACTTATCTAACGGTATGGGAGCTGCTGCTATAGTTTCTACTCCTAGCGAGATAAATAAATTTATGCATTTATTGTTTACCAAAAAAATAATTTCGAAGAAGAGTCTAGATATGATGACTGTAATTAGTGACAATCATGGAATGGGTATTTTTAGGTTTTCTATAAGTGGGAGAGAAGGTTTTGGTCATAGAGGGTCTATAGATGGTTTCAAATCGGTAGTTATATATTTTCCTAAAGATAAATTGAGTATTTCATTACTATCTAACGGAATGGATAATAACCAAAATGAAATAATGACTACGGCATTAGAATATTATTTTAATGACGAATTGATTGAAATATCGGAGGCTGACTTAAAAAAATATGTAGGCGTTTATATTGAGGAAGAAGTAAAAGAAGGAGAAGAAGCTTGGAATATTACTTTTACTAGTGATGAGAAGTTCTTAATACTAGTAATGAAAGAAGATCTTAAAGAAAATTTGGTTTATAGAGGAGGTAATTACTTTGAGTTTGAGCAAGTTTATGCAGAATCTATGTACTATGAATTCTTCCCAGAGCAAAACAAAATGGAATTAAGACAAGGTGACTATAAGGGAACTTATATTAAGAAATAGTTGTTGTTTGTGTAATAATTTGTTATGAAGACAAAAAGCAGGCTGTTAATATAGCCTGCTTTTTGGTTTTAATATATAATAAAGACTATGATCCGAACTTCTATTTTTTCAGAAATAATCATAGCGTATAAATCCCCGCCCTTGAGCGTGAACTCTTATTCTGCATCAGTGTTGCTGGTTACTTTTTTGAATGATTATGTTTTTAGATAAATCAAATCTTTTAAGAAAATATTTACTAAAAACAGGCTCGAACCCCAATGAATTGTTCAAAATTTAATAACTAATAAAAAGGGGACTTACTTTTAGAAAAGTCATTTATTAACCCATTCTACTAGCTTGACAGAGGTTTTTATATTTTTATAGGACATCAATAGTGTTTAATAATAACCGATTACTCATCGACTTGTAAATACTTGTATAAACGTAGATACATGACATAATATACGGTAACAATTAACATCCAGAGATATATTAATTATATTTAGAGTTTATCAACAAGTCTTTTCGTATAATTCAATAACAGTCCATTTTTAATTGATTGTTGTTTTTCAGATCAGTTAATGTCATATTAAGTTCCGATTTACTTGTTTTCTCTATAATATCTAATACTTGATTTTGCATTTTTACCGAACCGCAAATCATTATGACTCCCCTAGTTTTAAGTACATTTATTAGTAACTGTTTCTGTAACTCTAAAACGTTCTGAATATATTGTTTTTCTGATTCTTGAGAATAAGCAAAAAATACACTTTCAATATTATTGGTTTGTAGATAGGTTTTATAAATTTCAAAAGACGTTTTGGTTCTACCTCCCCAAAACAAATGTATTTCTTGTTTTTTGGAAGCTTGATTTATCATTCCCAAAAAAGGAGCTATACCAGTACCATTACTAATCATTAATACTTGTTTAACTTTATTAGGGAAATAGAAATCGGTGTTTTTATATATACCTACTTTTATATTTTCATGTATATTTTGGGTGTAAAAATATTGTGATACAACTCCTAAAGAGTGTTTTTTGATGCTTAATAATACATCTCCCTCATATTTGGCTATAGAATACAAACGCTCTATACCATCTTCTGGCATATAAGATAACAAATCGCCTGATTCGAATCTTTTGTTATTTATAGAGCGTAAACGTATAGTGTAAGTGTCATCAATATTAAGTTCACTCTTGTTTATAACTATAAAATCGGCTTGTGATTTAGTTATATTTATTGGCTTTTCTATTTTTAAGCTTAAATTATTAGCTTTACCCCAGTTTTCAGCCCACAATATAAATTCCTCATAAGACTGATTATTTATTTTATATAATGGTAATTGTTGTTTAAATGCTTCTTGTTGGTTTAAAGTACTATCTATATCTATCGCAAACTTACAAAAGTCAGTATATGCTAATGAACCAAAACCAAGAATCGAATAATTTATAGTATTTGATTGTATTGTTTTATCTAATAATTTCTCAAAACCGTTAGCATTACTTGGGGCATCGCCTTGGCCATAAGTAGAGGTAAAAATAATAATATTAGTTGCTTCCTTATAATTAGGGTTTGCTGAGAAACTAACAGAATTAACTTATCTAAATTTTAGATTTCGGCATAATTCCAAATATTATATCTCCTTACGTAATATTTTATTCTAAAAATATTATTAAGAGTAAATTCAATCTTCAGAAAGCATTCAA
>JABSPL010000198.1 GCA_013215105.1 Flavobacteriaceae bacterium | reverse complement strand
GTTTATTTTAGAGTTTTCTTGAAGTAAGCCTAAAATTTGTATATCAATTTCATCTATTTTCTTAACCATTAGTATTTGTTTTTACATTAAGGCTAATTTATAGTTTTTTTTACTATTAAAACAAATTTTCTTAGAAATATAGATTTTATATTTTAACGATATTTATCTAACTCCTTGACCAATTTGAAAACTGTTGTAGAAGATTCTGCTTTTACTGGCTTATGTTTGGGTAGTATTTTGTACAAATATAAGTCTTTCAATATGGTATTACCTATATATAGTGTTTCATAGTCTGAAAGATATTAAGTTACAAATGATAATAATGTCTCTTACGATTATTACATAAATACGGACTACTTAATATAATGTTTACTCAATTCATCTTATATAGATATACCTGTATATTATTTATAATAAATATAAATTAGCATTCTATTTTTTTTTGTGATATAATCATATACTTGTCAAATAGTTAACTGTTTATTACTAAATAGGAAAAAGAAAAAAAACATAAATAATTAAATATTTTTTTAGGTGTACAAAAGATTTGAAAGCAAACAAATGTTGTTCAACTTTCAATCTGGAAAAATAATTACGTTTTTATGAAATTAATGAAGTAAACCTTAGGCATAAGGTTGAGATTGTTTAAAGAAAATATAACTATTAAATAATTTATTATGTTAAAAATTAGATTTTATACAGTAGCAATTATGTTTATGAGCGTAATTATATTTAGTTCTTGTTCAGAAAATGAAACTCAAGATGAGTTAACACAACAGGAACTACAAGAGATAAAGGACTTGGAGACATTAGAGTTTATAAGAGAAGGCTTAGCTATTAATATGGTAGAGATAAATGAAAGTTTAAAACCAGCTATGGAATATGCCAAAGCTAAAAAACAAGCCAGAGGAGAAGTAGGAAATATTAGTTTTGAAGAGTTTTCATCAGAAATACCTGAGAGTATTTATTTTTCTAAAAAAGGTATTAAACTACTAGAAGCTTCTTATGAATTACAGCTAGCAGAAACTAATGATGAGGATATAGTTGCTGATTATGATGCCAAAGAATTATTTTTGATTTCAGATGAAGTATTAGAAGGTAAGGATATAAACCAAATAATGTATGGTGATAATTATGAAGAAGCTATGTCTAAGGTAGGAGATGTTTTAGTTAATAGGGGTTGGAAAAGCTTCTGGCAAGGAGTAGGAGAAGGATTTGATTGGATATATGAAAACAGGTATAAAATAATGGAAATAGCCCTGTTGATTATGGCAATAGCGGCACTTTAAAATTAATTAGACCCTTTATATAATTATATAAAGGGTCTATAGTATATATAATATGAAAAAAACAATTATATTAATAGTAACAGTTTTAGGTATAGCTTCTTGTGATAGCCTTAAAAATTATATGAAACAAGAGTAAGCGCTCGGCTACTCACATCTTGATTTACTCTAAAATGTTACTTAATTTTGACATTCATCAATTTAATTAAATATGTTTGCATTAGGAAGTCACAATGAGTTTTATTGTTATTCAAACCCTACAGATATGCGTAGAGGTTTTAATAGCTTGAGTGGTATAATTCATTCTACT
>JABSPL010000197.1 GCA_013215105.1 Flavobacteriaceae bacterium | reverse complement strand
TTGTTATTAAGCATGTTTTGTATTTTGTTGTTGGTTCTACTAAAATACAATTAAATCAAGGGTTTACCTGAGATTACATGCTTTTTTTTATGCTGAAAAATCAGGTAAACCTTTATTTATTAAGGGTGCGAAACTTGAGTTTCTTGAGTTTATATCTCCCTTCATAAAATTAGAATAATCATTTATTATGGACGGGTCTATGTTTTGTGTACTAGCAGTTAGGTTTATGTAGTCGTCGACATGTTTGTCATTGATATTGGTGTAGTTACAGAATACAAAAAGATGGGAGGAATCTGTTATTTGACTCTGCCCCCAAGAAACATCTCTTAGCTTTTGTTTTATTTCATCGTTTTCTACTATTATTACTTTGTATGGTTGCAGTCTGTAGGCAGAAACAGATAAGTTTATAGCTTCTTTAAGTTTTGAGATATTGTCTTGTGAAACTTTTCTTGAAGAATCAAAATGTTTGGTGGAGTATCTCCATTCTAGATTTTCTAATAAATTCATATGATATATATATATATAATTATTTTTTAGGCAAAAATACATTCAAAATATAGTACTCACATTTACATATGTTGATTCTAGACTTTTTTTAATTCTTTTTTAATTCTACTTAGCTGTGTGGGGCTTATTCCTAAGTGAGCGGCAAGGTGCATTTGTGGTATTCTTTTATCTATATTTGGGTGTTGTAATAGTAGTTTAGAGTACCTCTGGGTTGCATTTTCCATTACCAACGATACCTCTCTTTTTTCCTTTTCTATAACCCAGTTAGTTTCTAAGTAAGCTATGTAAAAGTTAGTTAAGTCGGTATTTGTGTTTATTAACTCCCTGTATTTCTTGTAGTCTAGGCTTATTAATGTAGTTTCTTCTAGGGCTTCTAGTGTGAAATTGGATGGTTTCTCTAATAGATAAGAAGCTGTAGAGCCTGCGAAGTAGTTTTCTAAGAATATGTTTTTATTGTAGATGTTTCCTTCAAGATCTGTTATATATGCTCTTAAAGCTCCTTTACATACGAAGTATATATTCTTTGCAGTTTGTCCGTTTTGTAATAGTATTTCTTCTTTTTTTATTGATTTAAATCTAATCAAGGCTATGATAGACTGCCAAGACTTTTCAGATACAGGTGAGTAACTGTTGAATTTCAGTTTCAAAGCGGTAATGTACTCTTCTTTGTTGGTAGACATGGTTTTGTACTTGTGTTTGTTGTGTTATATTTAGGTGTAATATGTACTATACTAATGCCGTCGCAAAATATATATAAATGTTTTAATATCAAAAATAAGCTTATATCAATTATAACTCTAGTATTCAAATATTAATATAAGTTTTTTATTATCTTTACAGTTATATATTACTATAATACAACAATATGTCAGAATTAATAAAAATATACCCAGAAAACCCCAATCCTAAGGAGATAGGGAAAGCAGTAAAGATACTAGAAAGAGGAGGTTTGGTTATATATCCTACCGATACCGTTTATGGTATAGGTTGTGATATAAGTAATAATAAAGCTTTAGAAAAACTAGCTAGGTTGAAAGGAATAAAGCTAGAGAAGGCTAATTTTTCTTTTATTTGTAATGATTTAAGTCATCTTTCTGATTATATAAAGCAAATAGATACTTCTACTTTTAAAATTCTTAAAAAAACTCTACCAGGCCCTTATACCTTTATATTGCCAGGAGGAAAAAACTTACCAAAAGTATTTAAAAATAAGAAAACTGTAGGTATAAGAGTTCCTGATAATAATATAATAAGAGAATTGGTTAAAGCTCTGGGTAAGCCTATTGTTTCTACTTCTATAAGAGATGAAGATGAGGTTGTAGAGTATACTACCGATCCTGAATTAATATATGAAAAATGGGGTAGTAAGGTCGATTTGGTTATAGATGGCGGTTATGGAGATAATTATGCTTCAACTATAATAGATCTTACGGGAGATGAACCTGAGCTTGTGAGGCAAGGTAAAGGAAGTATAGATTTTTTATAAGAAAAAATAAAAGACATTATATATTAGAATATAGTGTTTTATTAAAACTCAGTAAGTATAAATATGGATGTAAAGGCATTAGAGGAATATATAGAAGGGTCAGCTAATTCGACGATAATAAGTAGGTCTACCGATATAATATTGATAAATGCAGAAAGAAACAAGAAAGGTTGGTTGTTTTCTTATAAAGGTAGCTCTCTAAAATCGTACAAAATAGAGGTGTATGAGTCTGATGGAGATATTTGTTCTGATTGTACTTGCCCTTATGATTATGGTATGATGTGTAAGCACGAGGTAGCTGCTGTTAATTATATTATAAGAGAAACACCTGAAAATACTGTGGTTTCTGAAGTGGTCTTTAGTGAGGTTTCTAAATCGTCTGTAAAACGGATGTATTTGGAAGACGGTATATTGAAAGATGAATATATTGTCGATTTATATAAGAGAATTGACGATGATAATCATTATTGGTCAGGTTATTTTGAAATAATTGAAATTGGCTCAGGTAAATTGGTGACATTGTATGGTAACTATCCTCCTTCAACACAAACTTTCGAATATGATGTGGAGACCAATTTATTGAAGTTTAATTGTACTTGTAAGTCTTTTAAGAAAAAAGGATGTAATCACGTGACTCTATGTCTTAGAATGGTTATTAATAAGTATGGCGAAGGTGTATTTTCTCCTAATTATTTGGACGCTAAGATAGATGGTTTCCTGAAGAAATATGATATGACTAGGGGAGATGACTATAGTAAGTTTTTTGAGTTTAGCTTTGATATAGATGGTTTTAAAGTAGAAGAAAAGGTCAAAAACATAGTTGTTTCTATGGATTCTATCAAAAAAAGTATTTTACCAGTATTCGATAAAGAAAAAGAAGATTCTATTTACGTTCCTTTTATAGAGCCAAAAATGACAACGACTCATGGTGTAGGTTTTTGTTTCGAAATATCTAAACCTTATAGAGGAGAAGATGTATGTGATTTGATTGTTTTTAATGCAAAGAAAAACAAGAAGGATGGTAGTTTCTCTTCTTCGTTTAAGCGTATAGACGAGAGCGAGATGTTAACTTATTTTAATTTCATAAAGGAAGAGGATAAAAACATTATGATAAAAGGAATGGAATGTTCCAATATTGTAAACATAAGTAACAGGAGTCCTGATATTGAAAACTTGAATTACTCTTTGTCTAAGTTGAAAAGTATTTCGGAATTGTCGGATAAATATGTTTTTTATATAAAAAAAGGTAAAGATAATTTTATTAAAAAAAATCTGACTCAAGTCTCTTTTGATACTAAACACCCCGAATTGTATTTTACGCTAAAAGAGAATGAAGATTTTTATACTTTAAACCCTAAAATAAGATTGGAAGATAAATCTTACGTTCTGGGTTCGACCAAGATGAAGGTTTATCCGCATTTTTGTTTGTTAAATGATAAAATATACTTCTATAAGAATGCATATACTTATATGTATATTTCGAAGTTTTTGAACAATAAAGAAATTAATTTTCAGAAGAAATATTACGATAAATTATATAATGAGATAGTGTTGCCGTTGAGTAAGCATTTCGAAGTAGAAACTAAAATATATTCTAAAGCTAAAAATAATATATCAGCCGATAAGGTTAGTCGCCAATTATGTATTTCGGACCATGAAGGGGAATATGTATTGTTCAAATTGGCATGTAAATACAAAGAAGATTTGGTGATGTTAGGGTCTAAAGAAAAACTTTTGGATAAAAACACCGGAGGTCTTATTGATAGGAATGAAGCTTTAGAAAGTGATTTTTTAGATAAATTCAAAGAATTACATCCCGATTTCGTTAATCAGGAAGATATTTTTTACTTGACTCCTTATCAGCTTGTAGAGAATGAATGGCTATTGAAAGCTTCGGAGAAATTGAAACATATAGGTGTTGAAATTTTTGGAGCTAAAGAATTGAAATCGTTCAAATACAATCTTAATAAAGCTATTGTAAGCGTTAGTGTAAGTTCTAATATAGATTGGTTCGACCTTAATATTACTATCAAATACGGAAAAGAAATAGTTTCGTTAAAAGATATAAAAAAGGCATTAATAAATAAGAGTAAATACGTAGAGTTGAGTGATGGTAGTCTTGGTTTGTTGCCTGAAAAGTGGTTGACTAAGCTTACTAAATATTTCAAATATGGGGAGGTAAGCCAAAAAGGAGTGAAGGTTTCTAATTATCAGTTCAATATAATAGATGAATTATATGACGATTTGGAAAAAGCACCCGATTTCTTGTTAGACTTACAGAAGAAAAAACAGAGATTGCAAAACTTGAATACTTCTATAAGTGCAAAACAGCCTAAAAATGTAAAAGCCACGCTTAGGCCATACCAGATGGAAGGGTTTAATTGGTTAGTTTTCTTGTATAAAAATAATTTAGGAGGTTGCCTTGCCGATGATATGGGTTTAGGTAAAACCTTGCAAACTATTTGTTTTTTGAGTTATATAAAATCGAAAGATAAAGACATAAAACCTCACTTGTTGGTCTTGCCTACTTCTTTGATATTTAACTGGCAAAAGGAAATAGAAAAGTTCTGCCCTAGCCTTAAATATTTGGTGTATACAGGGGCTAAAAGAAAGCCTTTGTTCAATAAATTTTCGCAGTACGATATAATATTGACTACTTATGGTTCGGTTATTAACGATATAGAAAAGATAAAAGAATTTGAGTTTGGTTATATAATTCTTGATGAAAGTCAGGCTATTAAAAACCCTAATTCTAAGAGATATAAAACAGTAAAGTTGTTGAAATCGGACAATAGATTGGCTTTGACGGGTACTCCTATCGAAAATAATACTTTCGATTTGTATGCTCAGATGAATTTCTTGAATCCTGGTCTTTTGGGGAATATGACTCATTTCAAAAAAGAGTTTTCGGAGCCTATAGATAAAAATAGAGATGTAGAAGCTTCTAGTTTGCTTAATGATATGATAAATCCGTTTTTGTTGAGAAGAACCAAAAAACAAGTTGCGACTGAGTTACCTGAAAAAACAGAAACTATACTTTATTGTGAAATGGGAGTGGAGCAAAGAAAAGTTTATGATGCTTATAAAGACAAATTCAGAGATTATCTGATGGATAAGATAGATGAAAATGGGGTTAATAAGTCGCAAATGTATGTATTGGAGGGCTTGACTAAGCTTAGGCAGATATGTAACTCTCCAGAATTGTTAAACGACAATGAAAACTATGGTAGTTCTTCGATAAAATTAGATTTGTTAATAGAAAATATAAAATCGAAAACTGCAAACCATAAAATATTAGTATTTTCTCAATTTACAAGTATGTTGGCTCTTATAAAAGCAAGGTTAGAAGAGAATGATCTGGAATACGAATACTTGGATGGAAAGACCAAAAACAGGCAGAATAATGTAGATAATTTCCAGAACAACGAAGATATAAGAGTTTTCTTGATAAGTTTGAAAGCAGGAGGTACGGGGCTTAACCTGACGGCTGCAGATTATGTTTTTGTAGTTGATCCTTGGTGGAATCCTGCTGTAGAAAGCCAAGCTATAGATAGGTGTTATAGAATAGGTCAGACCAAAAAGGTAATGGCTTATAAGATGATATGTAGGGATACTATAGAAGAAAAAATACTAAATCTTCAGGAGAGTAAAAAGCAAATATCAGACAGTGTTGTAAAAGTAGATAATATAAAAAAATCGTTTAATACTAGTCAGATAAAAGACTTGTTTAGTTGATGAATTTATATATTAATAGGATATAAAACAAATAAAGATATGAAAAAGCATAAATACGAAATAAAAGTTGAGTGGACTGGTAATGAAGGTTTGGGGACTTCTAATTACAAGTCTTATAATAGGAATCATTCTATTGAAGGAGAGGGTAAATACGGGGCTATATTGTCGTCTTCGGATCCATCTTTTTTGGGAGATAAGTCGAGGTACAATCCTGAAGATTTGTTTTTGTCGTCGTTGTCGTCTTGCCATATGTTGTGGTATTTGCATCTTTGTTCGGCCAATAATATAATAGTGACTGACTATATAGATAATGCTACGGGTATAATGGAAGAATTTAATAATGGTAGTGGTAAGTTTGAAGAGGTTGTTCTGAATCCTGTGGTCACTATAAAAGGTAGTGAGATGCAAGAGAAAGCATTGTTATTGCATAAGGAAGCTAATAAAATGTGTTTTATAGCTAATTCTTGTAACTTTAAAATAAGTCATAAAGCTACTATTTTGGAGGGGTAATTAAAAAAGAAGAAAACCATTTGTTTATAAATAAATAAATATTAAATTTGCCCCAGCCTTAAATCGGAAGATTATGAGGAAACTAACAAGAAGGGAGGGTAAAAACTATGTTAATAATACCAGTAAAAGACGGAGAGAATATAGATAGAGCGTTAAAACGTTTTAAAAGAAAATTCGACAGAACTAAAACTATGAAACAATTACGTTCACGTAAGACTTTCATAAAACCATCGGTAGGAAACCGTGCAAAAAAGCAGAAAGCTATATATGTACAGGGTCTTAGAGATAAGGAAATGATGTCGTAATTTATATTACATCTAAAATAATAAGCCATTATATAACTAATTTTATTAAATTTGTTTTATAATGGTTTTTTTATGCACTTAAATTCGTTTTTGGAATATCTTTCTTTAGAAAAGAAATATTCAACACATACTTGCTTGGCTTACAGCAAAGATATAGAGTCTTTTTCACAATATTATAGCAACCATAATGATGGTTGTGACTTTGATATTGCCGATTATAGTCATATAAGAAGATGGATAGTTTTCCTTTCTGACTCTGACTTGTCCAATAGAACTATAAATAGGAAGGTGTCCTCTTTGAAGTCTTATTATTCTTTTCTTTGTAAGATAAACATTTTAGATATTTCTCCTCTAATTTCTCATAAATCGTTAAAAGTAGGGAAGAAGGTTATTATACCTTTTACTGTCGAAGAGATATTCAAAGCTACTGATGATATTGGTGAATCGGATTTTGTTGAATTGAGGGATAAATGCATATTTGAGATGCTTTATGCTACAGGTATGCGTAGATCGGAACTTATAAATATAAAACTTTCAGACTTAAATAATCTAAGTGTTAAGGTTTTAGGTAAAGGCAATAAAGAACGTGTAATTCCTCTGTTAGAAGATTTTGTTAAATTACTTGATAAGTATATAGTTTCTAGGGCTGATTTTGTAGGAAATAAATCATTAGAGGTTCAATGGTTGTTTTTGACAAATAAGGCTAATAAAACCTACTCTATATTTGTATATAGGATAATAAATTCATACCTTGGTCGAGTATCTACGAAGCTAAAAAAGAGTCCTCATATGTTAAGGCATTCTTTCGCTACACACCTTTTGGAGCGAGGGGCTGATTTGAATTCTATAAAAGAGTTATTGGGGCATTCTAGCTTAGCATCTACTCAGGTTTATACCCATAGTAGGTTAGATAAATTGAAACAAGTGTATAACCAGTCTCATCCTAGAGGCAGAAAAAAAACTAAATTATGAAAGTAAATGTTCAATCAGTAAATTTCAATGCAGATAGTAAGTTAATTGACTTTTTAAATAAGAAGTTGGAAAATTTGACTAAGTTCAGTGATAAGGTTATAGGTGCCAGTGTTTTTTTGAAGGTTCAAAAGACTAGTGACAAGGAAAATAAGGTGACAGAAATGATTATTAACTTGCCAGGTAAAGAATTTGTAGTAAAAAAACAAGAGAAAAGTTTCGAGGAAGGAATTCAATTGGCAGTTAAGTCCTTGGCTAGGAAGCTTAAAGCAACTAAACGAGAGCCGAGGTTAATATAAAATAAAAAAAAAGCAGAAAAAGTTTTGGATTAAAAGTAAAACTTTATACATTTGCAGTCCGTTATAAACACGGACTGTTTTTATTAATAAAAGCCAATATAGCTCAGCTGGCTAGAGCAGCTGATTTGTAATCAGCAGGTCGTGGGTTCGAGTCCCTCTATTGGCTCTTTAGTTTTTAAAGATAGTAAATGTTTGTAAAGGAAATGCGAAAGTAGCTCAGTTGGTAGAGCGTCAGCCTTCCAAGCTGAATGTCGCCGGTTCGAACCCGGTCTTTCGCTCAAGGTTTTTAAAAGCCGGTGTAGCTCAGTTGGTAGAGCGCTTCCTTGGTAGGGAAGAGGTCACGAGTTCAAGTCTCGTCATTGGCTCGAAAAAAAAGATAAAGTAATAGTAAGAGAATTAAGAACACTAAGTATATAACTAAATAATTATTCAATCATGGCAAAAGAAACTTTTGACCGCTCGAAACCACACTTAAACATTGGTACTATAGGGCACGTTGACCACGGTAAAACTACATTAACTGCTGCTATTACTACGGTATTGGCAGAAAAAGGACTTTCTCAACAAGTAAATTTTGATGAGATAGATAATGCTCCTGAAGAAAAAGAAAGAGGTATTACTATCAATACATCTCACGTAGAATATACTACAGAGAAAAGACATTACGCTCACGTTGACTGTCCAGGTCACGCGGATTACGTAAAGAACATGGTGACTGGTGCTGCTCAAATGGATGGTGCTATTATAGTTGTTGCTGCTACTGATGGTCCAATGCCACAGACTAGAGAGCATATATTATTAGGTCGTCAGGTTGGTATTCCTAGATTAGTTGTATTCATGAACAAAGTGGATATGGTTGATGACGAGGAAATGCTAGAATTAGTTGAGATGGAAATAAGAGAATTACTTTCTTTCTATGACTATGATGGTGATAACACTCCAGTGATCGCAGGTTCTGCTTTAGGTGGATTGAATAATGACCCTAAGTGGGTTGATTCTATAATGGAATTGATGAATGCTGTTGATGCATGGATCGAGGAGCCAACAAGAGAAGTTGACAAGGATTTCTTGATGCCGATTGAAGATGTATTCTCTATAACAGGTCGTGGTACAGTTGCTACAGGTCGTATAGAAACAGGAGTTGCTAATACTGGTGATTCTGTTGATATCATAGGTATGGGTGCTGAAAAATTGACTTCTACTATTACTGGAATCGAAATGTTCCGTAAGATATTGGATAGAGGTGAAGCAGGAGATAATGCTGGTATCTTGTTAAGAGGTATAGCTAAAGAAGATATAAAAAGAGGAATGGTAATCTGTAAACCAGGTTCTGTAACTCCACACGCTAAGTTTAAAGCTGAGGTTTATATCCTTAAAAAAGAAGAAGGTGGACGTCATACTCCATTCCATAACAACTATCGTCCACAGTTTTATGTACGTACCACTGATGTAACAGGTACTATAAACTTACCTGACGGAGTAGAAATGGTAATGCCAGGAGATAACTTGACAATAACTGTAGAATTACACCAAGCAATAGCAATGAACGTAGGTTTACGTTTCGCTATACGTGAAGGAGGTAGAACTGTAGGTGCAGGTCAGGTGACTGAAATACTATAAATAATAAATATATTTGAGAGCTGAATTTCGGTTTGGTTCTCAAAATATTAAGCTACGGGCATAGCTCAGTTGGTAGAGCACTGGTCTCCAAAACCAGGTGTCGGGAGTTCGAGTCTCTCTGTCCGTGCAATCTAAAAATATAAGAAATGAAATTATTGAAATATATAAAAGAATCTTTCGAAGAACTAAGGACTAATATTACTTGGGCTTCTAAAGAAGAAGTTAATAAATCTACTGTTGTAGTTGCTGTATTTACTGTTATTTTTGCTCTATCAGTATTTTTAGTAGATAGTTTTTTCCAAATGGGATTAGACAGTTTCTTTAAACAATTTAACTAATATATAGTGGCTGAAGATAATAAAAAGTGGTACACTATAAAAGTTGTTGGTGGTAAAGAGCTTAAAGTTAAAGAGCATTTAGAATCAGATATTGAAAGATTTGGTCTTTCGGATCATATAGGTAGAATAATAGTACCGACTCAAAAAACTATTCAAATAAGAAACGGGAAGAAAAAGAACGTTGATAAGGTTCTTTTTTCTGGTTATGTCTTTTTGGAAGCCAATTTGGTGGGAGAAGTTCCTCACGTAATAAAATCGGTTAATAGTTCTATGGGGCTTTTGGGAGGGTCTAAAAACTCAGAACCAATGCCACTTACAGCAAGAGAGGTTAGGAAAATATTAGACAAAGTAGATGATATGCACACTGAGGCAAATGCTACTGTAGACTTTAATTATGATATAGGTGAAATGGTAAATATAATAGATGGACCATTCTCTAATTTTAAAGGTTCGGTTGTCGAAATATATATAGAAAAGAATAAGGTAGAACTAGAAGTAGAGATGTTTAATAGAAAGACATCTGTTAGTTTAAGTTTTAATCAGATAGAAAAAGTATAATTGTTACATAGTTTTGCTTCCGCATAAATTATAAAAATTTTAGACTAATGGCTAAAGAGATAAGTAAAGTATTAAAGTTACAAATTAACGGAGGGGTTGCTAATCCTTCTCCACCAGTAGGACCTGCACTTGGGGCCGCCGGAGTTAATATCATGGAATTCTGTAAGCAGTTTAATGCTAGAACAGAAAGTAAGAAAGGACAGGTTTTACCTGTTACTATTACTGTATTTACTGATAAATCATTCGATTTTATCGTAAAAACTCCACCTGTTGTTGCAAGAGTTTTACAAGCAGCAAAAATTAAGGGAGGTTCAGGAGAACCAAACAGAAAAAAAGTTGCAAGTTTGACTTGGGACCAGGTAAGAGATATAGCAGCAGACAAGATGCCCGATTTGAATGCTTTTACAGTAGAAGCAGCAATGAGAATGGTAGCAGGAACTGCTAGATCGATGGGTATAACTGTAAAAGGGGATTTCCCTCAATAATCAAAAAAAAGCGATTATAAAATGGCGAAATTGACAAAAAAACAAAAAGAATCTGTTTCTAAATTAGAAACAGGGAAAGTATACTCTTCAGCAGAAGCGGTGTCTTTGATAAAAGAAATAACTAACGTAAACTTCGATTCATCGGTAGATGTAGCTGTTCGTTTGGGTGTAGACCCAAGAAAAGCAGATCAGATGGTAAGAGGTGTTGTATCATTACCTCACGGTACTGGTAAAGATGTTAAGGTATTGGCATTGGTTACTCCTGATAAGGAGGCTGACGCTAAAGAAGCTGGAGCAGATTACGTAGGTTTAGATGAATATCTTGCTAAAATAAAAGGCGGATGGACTGATGTAGATGTAATAGTAACTATGCCAGCTGTTATGGGTAAGTTAGGACCTTTGGGACGTATATTAGGACCAAGAGGACTTATGCCAAACCCTAAGACAGGTACGGTAACTATGGATATAGCTAAAGCTGTTAAGGAAATAAAATCTGGTAAAATTGACTTTAAAGTTGACAAAACAGGGATAATTCACACAGCAATAGGTAAAGTTTCTTTTGAAGCTAAGAAAATAGAAGAGAACTTAAACGAAGTATTGGAAACTATACTTAGGTTGAAGCCTACTACGGCAAAAGGAATCTACGTTAAGAGCGTATTCTTGTCTAGTACTATGAGTCCTTCTGTAGAAATAGACCCAAAAACTTTATAATAGCTAGCAAAATACAATATCATGACAAGAGAAGAAAAACAAGTAGTAATAAATGATTTGACGGCTAAGCTAACTGAAAGTAGTATTGTTTATTTAACAGATATTTCAGGTTTAGATGCTCAATCTACTTCAGATTTGCGTAGAGAGTGTTTTAAAGCTAACGTAAAATTAGAAGTTGTTAAGAATACATTGCTTAGTATAGCGATGGCTAATTCTGACAAGGATTTTGAAGAATTACCTTCAGTATTGAAAGGGAGTTCAGCAATAATGTTATCGGAAGTAGGTAATGCACCAGCTAAGATAATAAAGAAATTCAGAAAAACTTCAGAAAAACCAGTTCTTAAAGGAGCTTATGTTGAAGCAGCAGTATATATTGGAGATGACCAATTAGACTCTTTAGTAAGCATAAAATCAAAAGAAGAGGTTATTGGAGATATCATCGGATTGTTACAATCACCTATCAAGAATGTTGTTTCAGGACTACAGTCGGGAGGTGCTAAATTATCTGGTATTCTTAAGACTTTGTCTGAGAAATAAAATAAGCGCATAAGTAAATTAAAAATAAATTAAATTAAATCAAGATGGCAGAATTAAAAGAATTTGCAGAACAATTAGTTAACCTAACAGTAAAAGAAGTTAACGAATTAGCTAATATATTAAAAGACGAGTACGGAATTGAGCCAGCTGCAGCAGCAGTTGTAGCAGGACCTGCAGCAGGAGGAGCTGAAGCAGCAGATGAGCAAACTGAATTTGATGTAATATTAAAATCAGCAGGTTCAGCTAAATTAGCAGTTGTAAAAGCTGTTAAGGAATTAGCAGGACTTGGGCTTAAAGAAGCTAAAGCAGTAGTTGATAACAACGGAGTTGTTAAGGAAAAAGCATCTAAGGATGAAGCAGAAGCTATCAAGAAGCAATTAGAAGAAGCTGGAGCTGAAGTAGAGCTTAAATAGTCTTTTTTAAAAGAACTTTATAAGGTTTAGGTCTAAAATTATATTTTAGACCTAAACCATTTTGTATATATATATGTTTCGTTTAGAGATTTATTTTAATTTTTAATTTTATTCCCATTGAAAACAACTAATAACGAAAGAATAAATTTTGCCTCTGCTAAGAACAATTTAGAGTATCCTAATTTTTTGGATATTCAGATAAAATCTTTTAGAGATTTTTTCCAATTGCAGACAAAAGCCGATGAACGTGGAGAAGAAGGTCTTTATAAGACATTTATAGACAACTTCCCTATAACGGATACGCGTAATAATTTTGTTTTAGAATTTATAGATTATTTTGTTGATCCACCAAGATATTCGATACAAGAGTGTATCGGTAGAGGATTAACACATAGTGTACCTTTGAAGGCACGTCTTAAATTGTACTGTACCGATCCTGAGCATGAGGATTTTGAGACAATAGTACAAGATGTGTATTTGGGTACTATACCATATATGACCGATAGCGGATCGTTTATTATAAACGGAGCAGAAAGGATAGTTGTTTCGCAACTACACCGTTCTCCAGGGGTTTTCTTCGGACAATCTTTCCATGCTAATGGTACCAAATTATATTCTGCTAGGGTAATACCTTTTAAAGGTTCTTGGATAGAATTTTCTACAGATATAAACCAAGTAATGTATGCTTATATCGATAGAAAGAAAAAATTGCCTGTTACTACTCTATTTAGAGCGATAGGTTATGAAAGTGATAAAGACATATTGGAAATGTTTGACCTTGCAGAAGAGGTTAGAGTTTCTAAATCGGGGCTTAAAAAAGTTTTAGGTCGCAAATTGGCTGCTCGTGTATTAAAAACTTGGCATGAAGACTTCGTAGATGAAGACACTGGTGAAGTTGTATCTATCGAAAGAAATGAGATAATCATTGATAGAGATATTTTATTAGAAAAAGAACATATTGAGGTAATAATAGATGCAGGTGCCAAAACTATCTTGTTGCACAAAGAGGATAACGAAATGGCAGATTATGCTATTATCCATAACACTTTGCAAAAAGATCCTACAAACTCTCAAAAAGAGGCTGTAGAACATATTTATAGACAATTAAGAAATGCTGAACCGCCAGATGAAGAGACGGCAAGAGGTATTATAGATAAATTATTCTTCTCGGAACAACGTTACAATTTAGGTGAGGTTGGTCGTTTTAGAATGAACAAGAAATTGAATCTTGATATTGATATGGATCAAAAAGTTTTGACCAAATTAGATATCATAACAATAATTAAAAACTTAATAGCACTTATTAACTCTAAGGCAGAGATAGATGATATAGATCACTTGTCTAACCGTCGTGTTCGTACTGTAGGGGAGCAGCTTTCTAGCCAGTTTGGTGTAGGGCTTTCTCGTATGGCAAGAACCATTAGAGAGCGTATGAATGTAAGGGATAACGAGGTGTTTACACCTATTGACCTTATTAATGCTAAAACATTGTCGTCAGTTATAAGTACTTTCTTTGGTACTAATCAATTGTCACAATTTATGGACCAGACCAACCCACTTGCTGAGATTACTCACAAGAGAAGGTTGTCGGCACTAGGACCTGGTGGTCTTTCGAGAGAGAGAGCAGGTTTTGAGGTACGTGATGTTCACTATACTCACTATGGTCGTTTGTGTCCTATAGAAACACCAGAGGGACCAAATATTGGTCTTATTTCTTCACTTTCGGTATTTGCTAAGGTTAATCACTTAGGGTTTATTGAAACTCCTTATCACAAAGTAACAGAAGGTAATGTTGATAGAACTAATCATACTTACTTAAGTGCAGAGGAAGAAGAAGGAATGAAAATAGCTCAGTCTAACCTAGAGTTAGATGACGATTTCAATATAGTAAAAGAACAAATAGTATCGAGAGAGAATGGAGATTTCCCAGTAGTTGACCCTAAGATAGTTGATTATATGGATGTTGCCACTAACCAGATAGCGTCTATATCTGCATCTTTGATACCTTTCTTGGAACATGATGATGCCAACCGTGCGTTGATGGGATCGAACATGATGCGTCAGGCTGTTCCTTTGTTAAATCCTCAAGCACCAATTGTTGGTACAGGATTAGAAGAAAGAGTAGCAAAAGATTCACGTATACTTATAAATTCTGAAGGTACTGGAGTTGTTACTTATGTTGATTCGAACAAGATAAAGATAGAGTACGAACGTACCGAAGAAGAGGCTTTAGTTAGTTTTGAAACGGCAGAGAAGACTTATGATCTTATCAAGTTTAGAAAGACTAACCAGGGGACTACTATTAATTTACGCCCTATAGTTAAAAAGGGAGATACTGTAAAACTAGGGCAAGTATTATGTCAAGGTTATGCTACTCAAAAAGGTGAATTAGCCTTAGGAATAAACATGAAAGTGGCATTTATGCCATGGAAAGGTTATAACTTTGAGGATGCGATAGTAATATCAGAAAGAGTTGTAAAAGAAGATATTTTTACTTCTATACATATAGATGAGTATTCTTTGGATGTAAGAGATACTAAACTAGGAGACGAAGAGTTGACTAACGATATACCTAATGTAAGTGAAGAGGCTACTAAAGACTTGGACGAAAATGGTATGATACGTATAGGAGCTGAGGTGAACCCTGGTGATATACTTATAGGTAAGATAACTCCTAAAGGAGAGTCTGACCCTAGTCCTGAGGAGAAATTGTTGAGAGCTATATTTGGAGACAAGGCAGGAGATGTAAAAGATGCTTCTTTGAAAGCTTCTCCTTCGTTAAGAGGTGTAGTTATTGATAAGAAATTGTTCAAAAGAGCTTCTAAAGACAAGAACAAGAGAATACAAGATAAAGAAGATGTAGCTAGACTAGAGTCTCAGTTTGTAGTTAAGTTTAACGAATTAAAATCTATTTTGGTAGATAAATTGTTTGGCTTAGTTACAGGTAAAACATCGCAAGGAGTACTTAATGACTTAGGTGAAGAAATATTCCCTAAAGGAAAGAAGTATACTCAGAAGATGTTGAACTCTATAAACGATTATACGCATTTGACTAAGGGTTCTTGGACTACTGACAAGCATTTGAATAAACTAATAGAGGAACTTATACACAACTATAAGATAAAGACTAACGACTTAGAGGGAACTTTGAGACGTAGGAAATTTACTATAGCGATAGGAGATGAGTTACCTAATGGTATATTGAAATTAGCTAAAATATATGTAGCTAAGAAACGTAAACTAAAAGTAGGGGATAAAATGGCGGGTCGTCACGGTAACAAAGGTATTGTTGCTAGGATAGTACGTGCAGAGGATATGCCTTTCTTAGAAGATGGAACACCAGTAGATATAGTACTGAACCCGTTAGGGGTACCATCTCGTATGAATATTGGTCAGATATATGAAACCGTACTTGGTTGGGCTGGTGAAAAACTAGGCGAAAAGTATGCTACACCTATATTTGATGGAGCTACTCTAGATGAAATAAACGAAAAAACTGATAAAGCAGGGATACCAAGATTCGGACATACTTATTTGTATGACGGAGGAACAGGTAAACGTTTTGATCAACCAGCAACCGTAGGTATCATTTATATGATAAAACTAGGGCATATGATTGAAGACAAGATGCACGCTCGTTCTATAGGACCATACTCACTTATTACTCAACAACCATTAGGAGGTAAAGCTCAGTTTGGTGGTCAGCGTTTTGGAGAGATGGAAGTATGGGCTCTGGAAGCTTATGGTGCCTCTAGTATCTTGAGAGAGATACTTACTGTTAAGTCTGATGATGTTATGGGTAGAGCCAAAACATACGAAGCGATAGTAAAAGGAGACCCTATGCCTGAACCAGGATTACCGGAATCGTTCAATGTATTGATGCACGAACTTAAAGGTTTGGCACTAGACATAAGACTAGAAGAATAGTAAACATATATTATATAGCTAGTAATTACTTTTGACTAAGTATTTACTAGCTATTATTCACAATTTTAATTCGAATCCATTTTCATCATGGCAAGAAATACAGATAAATACACAGTTAAGAAATTTAATAAAATTTCTATAGGTCTATCTTCTCCAGAGTCTATACTAGACGAGTCTTGCGGAGAGGTACTAAAACCTGAAACAATAAACTACCGTACGCACAAACCAGAGCGTGATGGTCTTTTTTGTGAGCGTATATTCGGTCCTATCAAGGATTATGAATGTGCCTGTGGTAAGTATAAGCGTATCCGTTACAAAGGAATAGTTTGTGACCGATGTGGTGTAGAGATTACAGAGAAAAAAGTACGTAGAGACAGAGTAGGACATATTGATTTAGTAGTGCCTATCGCTCATATTTGGTATTTCAGATCGTTACCTAATAAATTAGGTTACCTTTTGGGACTTCCTTCTAAGAAATTAGATATGATAATCTACTACGAAAGATATGTTGTTATACAAACAGGTATCGCTTCAAGGTTAGACGGAGAAGCATTAGAACAAATGGACTTCCTTACCGAAGAAGAGTACTTGGATATAATGGAGACTCTTCCTGTGGAAAACCAGCACTTAGACGAGTCTGATCCAGATAAGTTTATTGCTAAGATGGGAGCTGAATGTTTGATAGATATATTAGATAGATTAGACTTAGATGCTCTTTCTTTCGAATTGCGTCATAAAGCAAACACTGAGACTTCTAAACAAAGAAAAACTGAAGCTTTAAAGAGACTTAACGTTGTTGAGGCATTTAGAGATTCGGCTAAGAACAGAGAGAACAAACCGTCATGGATGATAATGAAATCTATACGTGTTATTCCGCCAGACTTGAGACCATTGGTGCCTCTTGATGGTGGTAGGTTTGCTACTTCTGACCTTAACGACCTTTACCGTAGAGTAATAATCAGAAACAATCGTCTTAAGCGTTTGGTTGAGATAAAAGCTCCTCAGGTAATACTTAGAAACGAAAAACGTATGCTACAGGAGTCTGTAGATTCGTTATTTGATAATACAAGAAAATCATCGGCAGTAAAGACTGAGTCTAACAGACCATTAAAGTCTTTATCAGATTCATTGAAAGGTAAACAAGGACGTTTCCGTCAAAACTTACTAGGTAAGCGTGTTGATTATTCTGCACGTTCGGTAATTGTTGTAGGGCCTAGTTTAGCTCTTCACGAATGTGGTATCCCTAAGGATATGGCTGCAGAACTTTACAAACCATTTATCATCCGTAAATTGATGGAACGTGGTATAGTAAAAACTGTAAAGTCAGCAAAGAAAATAATAGATAAGAAAGAACCTGTAGTATGGGATGTATTGGAAAACGTGTTAAAAGGACACCCAGTACTATTGAACCGTGCACCTACTCTTCACCGTTTAGGTATACAAGCTTTCCAACCTAAATTAATAGAAGGAAAAGCAATACAATTACACCCATTAGTGTGTACTGCATTCAATGCCGATTTTGATGGAGATCAGATGGCAGTGCATTTACCACTAGGACCTGAGGCTATATTAGAGGCTCAATTGTTATTGTTAGGTTCGCACAGTATTTTGAACCCTGCCAACGGAGCACCTATTACGGTACCGTCACAGGATATGGTACTTGGTCTTTACTATATGACCAAAATGCGTTTATCAACTCCTGAGGTTAAAATTAAAGGAGAAGGACTTACTTTCTATTCTACGGAAGAAATAATAATAGCTCACAACGAGGAGCAAGTTGACCTGAATGCGTCTATAAAGTTAAGAACTAACGATGTTGACAAAGAAGGTAACTATATAATAAGAATAATAGACACTACTGTAGGTAGAGCTTTGTTTAACGAAGTAGTACCTAAAGAAGCTGGATATATTAACGAAGTACTTACCAAAAAGTCTTTAAGAGATATTATTGCTAAAGTATTAAAAGTAACAAGTATCCCTGAAACTGGTAAGTTCCTTGATAATATTAAAGACATGGGGTTCAAGTTTGCATTCCAAGGAGGTCTATCGTTTAGTTTAGGTGATATTATTATACCAGAAGAAAAAGAAGCAATGGTTAACGCTTCTAAGGTAGAGGTAGCAGGTATTATAGAAAACTATAATATGGGTATGCTTACTAACAAAGAACGTTATAACCAAGTAATTGACATATGGAGTTCGACTAACGGTCAGTTGACTGAGCTATCTATGAAACGTCTGAGAGAAGATCAACAAGGATTTAACTCAGTGTTTATGATGCTTGACTCGGGTGCAAGGGGATCTAAAGAGCAGATACGTCAGCTTACAGGTATGCGTGGATTGATGGCTAAGCCTAAAAAATCTACTTCTGAAGGTGGTGAAATTATCGAAAATCCGATTCTTTCGAACTTTAAGGAAGGACTATCGATACTTGAATACTTTATATCTACTCACGGTGCTCGTAAGGGACTTGCCGATACGGCACTTAAAACAGCCGATGCAGGTTACTTGACACGTCGTTTGGTAGATGTTTCTCAGGATGTTATAATCAACGAGTTTGATTGTGGTACTCTTAGAGGTCTAGAAGTAGAAGCTCTTAAGAAAAATGACGAAATAGTAGAATCATTAGAAGATAGATTGTTTGGTAGAGTTGTTCTTTACGATGTTGTTAATCCTTTGGATGGAACAATATTAGTTAAGGCTAATGAAGTAATAAGTGATGCAACTGCTACTGCTATAGAGGCTTCTCCTGTTGATATGGTAGAAGTAAGAACGGCTCTTACTTGTGAGTCTACAAGAGGTATATGTGCCAAATGTTATGGTAATAGTCTTTCTACAAGAGAGTTTGTTCCAATTGGTGAAGCTGTAGGAGTTATAGCAGCTCAGTCTATTGGAGAACCTGGTACACAGCTTACACTTAGAACGTTCCACGTTGGGGGTGTTGCTGGTAATATATCGGAAGACAATAAAATGGTTATTAAGTTTGAGGGTAATCTAGAAATAGAAGACCTGAATACTGTTAGAGGTAAAAATGCTCAAGGTGAGGCTATTGATATAGTAATATCGAGAACTGCTGAAGCTAAAGTAAAAGATGCCAAACTAGGAACAACACTTAGTACTAATATAATACCTTACGGTTCGCATATATTCATTAATAAGAATAAAAAGGTAGTAAAAGGAGATGTTATATGTCAATGGGATCCATTTAACGGGGTTATAGTTTCTGAGTTTGAAGGAACGGTTCGTTTCGATAATGTAGAAAGAGGTGTTAACTACCTTGTAGAGGTTGATGAGCAAACTGGTTTCCAAGAAAAGGTAATGACCGATTCTAAGAACAAGAAGCTTATTGCATCTCTTCAGATAGTACAAGCTGACGGAGAAGTATTAAGATCTTACAGTTTACCTGTCGGAGCTCACCTTATGGTAGAGGATGGCGACAAGATAGATTCAGGACATACTTTAGTTAAAATACCAAGAAAATCTGGTAAAGCTGGGGATATTACAGGGGGTCTTCCTCGTGTAACAGAACTATTCGAAGCTCGTAACCCTTCTAACCCTGCAGTCGTTGCTGAGGTTGACGGTATCATTTCGTTCGGTAAAATAAAGCGTGGTAACAGAGAGATAATAATAGAGACCAAAACTGGTGAAATAAAGAAATACTTAGTTAAGCTATCTAATCAGATACTTGTACAAGAAAATGACTTTATAAAAGCTGGAATGCCTCTATCTGATGGAGCTATTACTCCACTTGATATACTTAAAATACAAGGTCCTGCTAAAGTTCAGCAATACTTAGTAAACGAGATACAAGAGGTTTATAGACTACAGGGAGTTAAGATAAACGATAAGCACTTTGAGGTTGTTGTAAGACAAATGATGAGAAAGGTTCGTATTATAGACTCTGGAGATACTCTTATGTTAGAGAATCAATTAGCTCATAAAATTGACTTTATTGAGACAAACGATGAAATATATGGTAAACATGTAATAGAAGAGGTTGATGAGTCTAGTGAGTTAAAAGCAGGACAGATAGTTTCTACTCGTGAGTTAAGAGATGCAAACTCTATGCTTAAGAGAGCAGATAAAAAGGAAATAGTTTCGAGAGAAGCTAAGCCTGCTGTTGGTGAACAAATACTTCAAGGTATTACCAGAGCATCGCTTCAGACTAAGTCGTTTATATCGGCAGCGTCGTTCCAGGAGACTACCAAAGTACTTAACGAAGCAGCTGTTCATGGTAAGATTGATTACCTAGAAGGGCTTAAAGAAAACGTTATAGTTGGTAAGAGAATACCTGCTGGTACTGGTATGCGTAACTACGAGAATATCTTAGTTGGGTATAAAGGAGAAGAGCAAAAACAAGATGAAGTTTAATAATTAATAATTAATATTATGTCTGAAGATAAGAAAGATAACTTAAATATAGAACTATCAGAGAAAGTAGGAGAGGGTTTATATACTAACCTTGCTATTATCAACCATTCTTCTTCTGAGTTTATAGTAGATTTCGTGAACGTAATGCCTGCTGTCCCTAAAGCTAGAGTGAAAGCTAGAATTATAATGACAGCCGAAAATACTAAGAAGTTTCTAAACGCTCTTAAGCAGAATATAGAAATATATGAAAGAACTCATGGTAAGATAAATGTTTCTGAAAATAAAGGAAACATGCCTATGAATTTCGGACCTTCAGGTGAAGCATAACAATTAATTGAATATAAAAAAAGGGGATAATCTTAATGGATTATCCCCTTTTTTGTGCGGTATATGATTAATATAGATTATACCTCTGATAAACAACAAATCCCTCTATAATACATTATATAGAGGGATTTGTAATATCTACAATTAAGATTACTCAGCTAATATAAACCCTTTTTTGATAAGCAAAGGCTCTATCTCTGGTGCAGCTCCTCTAAATTCTTTATAAAGTTCCATACCCGATTTAGATCCTCCTTGACTTAACATTTTACGGTATTTGGCAGCCGTTGTTTGGTCAAATATATCTCCTGTTTCCTTGAAAGCCTTAAACGCATCAGCATCTAATACTTCAGACCACAAATAGCTATAGTATCCCGAAGAATAACCTCCTGAGAATATATGTGCAAAATATGTACTTCTATATCTTGGTATTATTTCTTCTATAAGTCCTATTTGTTTCATAGCTTCTTTCTCGAAAGCCTCTACATCTTGTAAATCGGAGCTTTCTAAACTATGCCATTTTATATCCAAATAAGCAGCAGCCATATATTCTACAGTTCCAAAACCTCCATTAAAAGAGTTTGCTTTCTTCATCTTTTCTATCATATCGTCTGGTATTACCTCTCCTGTTTGGTAATGCTTGGCGAACATTTTTAATACTTCTGGTTCGCTCATCCAGTTTTCCATCACTTGCGAAGGAAACTCTACAAAGTCTCTAGGTACATTAGTCCCCGATAACGAACGGTATTTTACTTTCGAAAACAATCCGTGTAAAGCATGACCGAACTCGTGAAACAAAGTTTCAGCTTCACCAAACGATAATAACGAAGGTGAGTTTGCAGTAGGAGCAGGGTAGTTAAAGTTGTTAGTAACTATAGGTGTCACATGCCCTGATACGTTCATCTGGCTTCTCATAGCGTTCATCCAAGCACCTCCTCGCTTGCTTTCTCTTGCAAAAAAGTCCATATATACAAGCCCTAAGTGAGAACCGTCTTTTTCTAATACTTCGAATACTTGTTGGTCTTCGTGCCATTTGGCTACATTGTCTAATTGTACAAAACTAAGCCCGAATAGTTTGTTTGCTAGTGCAAATACCCCTTCTCTTACGGCTGTAAATTCGAAATAAGGTCTGGTTTGTTCTTCATCAAAAGCATATCTTTCTTTTCTTACTTTTTCTACATAATGCCTCCAGTCGCTACCACCAAACTCACCTACAACTCCTTCTTGCTTCATTTTAGCTGCTAATACATCTCTTTCTTGCTTAGCCATTTCCAAAGCAGGAGCCCATAGTTTACTCATGAAATCTAATACAGCCTCTGGCTTTTCTGCCATTGCATTAGAAAGAACATAGTCCGAATGACTTTTATACCCCAATAAGTTAGCTTTTTTCACTCTCAAAGAAACTATTTCTTGTAGTACTTTTTTATTATCTTTTTCGTTTCCATTGTTAGCTCTTTGTGCATAAGCATCAAAAAGAACTTTCCTTGCATCTCTGTCGGTAGATGATTGCAAAAACGGATTGATACTCGGACGTTGAGTAGTTATAGACCAACCCTTGTCGTGACCACGTTTCTTAGCTTCCGAAGATGCTAGTTCTACCAAGCTACTAGGTAAGTTCCCTAATACTGTTTTGTCTTCGGTATGAAATTCGAAAGCATTGGTTTCTTCCAAAAGATTCTCCCCAAAAGACTGAGAAAGACTAGCTAATTTAGAATTTATAGTCCTTAAGTTTTCTTGTTTATCTTCGTTTAAATCAGCTCCTGCTCTTACAAATTGCTTATAAGTTTCGTTAAGCAAATGCAATTGTTCAGGTTCTAAGTTTAGCTCTTCTTTATTAAGATAAAGCTCTTTTACTTTAGTGAAAAGAACTTTATTCAAGTTAATATCATCACTATGAGAAGCTAGTTTAGGAGCTATAGTTTTGGCTGTTTCCTTAAGTATATCGTTGGTATTAGCAGCATTTATAGCATAAAAAACTGCCTGTACTTTGTTAAGTGTAGCTCCACTCAACTCTAATGCTTCTACCGTATTGGCAAAAGTAGGCTTGTCTTTATTGTTTTCTATTTCTTTTAATTCTGCTTTGTGCAGAACCAAGGCTTCATTGATAGCTGGCAGATAATGCTCACTACTTATTAGATCAAACGGAGGAGTCCCAAAAGGAGTATTCCATTCACTGAGCAGAGGATTAACCTCTTTGTTTTCTTTTTTAGTTTCGCAAGACATACTAGCGAGAACTATAAATGCAAAAGCATACGTTTTTATTTTCATAAGATTGATATTGTTTTAAGCTCATAAATATAGTGTTTTTACTTGAAACTAAACATAGACTAATTCCAAAACACTATTAATTGCTTACAATACCGATATCCCACCTTATTTATTTGTGATTATCTAGTTTTTAAACTTGTTTACTTACCCAATTAGCCAAATGTTTATGAACAAGAGGCAATCCTTCTATCAGACTAGCAGGGCCAGGTTGCAATATGATAGACGAATCTATTTCATAAATACTATCTGTTTTTACAGCCTCTATATCGTCCCAATTATCACGGCTCAGCATTTTTTGTTTTTTGAACATCTTACCACACCAAGCTGCCATAATTATATCGGGATTTATCTTTACTATTTTCTGATTATCTGCCACTATTCTGTTTTTGGCTAACGATTGTTTGCTGTTTTCAGGGAATACATCCACACCTCCTGCCAACTCGACTATCTCGCTAACCCATTGTATACTGGTTATTATAGGGTCATACCATTCTTCAAAATACACTTTTGGCTTTACTTTCCAATTATTAGTGATTTCAGCAATATTGTCAATATTGGTATTGATAGTATTAACTATTTCTATAGCTTCTTTGGCTTTACCCACCAAAGCACCCAACTGAACTATCATATTGAGTATCCCCTTTACGCTACGGTGATTATTGATCCAAACAGTTATTCCTACAGAAATTAATTGCTTTGCTATATCGGCTTGTATGTCGGAGAAACCTATTACCAAATCGGGCTTTAGTTTTATTATTTCATCTATATTGGCATCCAAAAAAGTAGATACTTTAAGCTTTTCTTTCCTAGCTTGTTTGGGACGAACCGTAAAACCCGATATACCAACTATTCTGTCTTGCTCGCCTAGTAGATACAAGGTTTCTGTTGTCTCTTCGGTAAGGCATACTATACGTTTGGGGTAGTAGTCGGTTGTGTTGTTCATGGTTTGGTAGAATATTTTATATCTGCAATATAGAGTATAAATATTATTAAAAACCATATAATTCGTAAGTAATATTTATATTTTTGTCTAAAATATTTAAACTAAAAACAGATATAATATGAAAGTAAAAAATGTATTAATACTTATCGTGACGATAATAACAATATCAGTTTCTGCTCAGAAAAAAGATTCTATAATGGGTAAATGGGTTTTTGAAGATGTCTACAATAAAGAAACTCTAAGTAGGGTCTGCTGAAAAAGTATTTATTTAACTAATACTTAGTTAAATAAATACATAAAACACTTATTTGTATATGGTCAAATGCAGGTTTATTGCTATATTACAGCAAATAACCATGCATTATGATAAATTATACTTC
>JABSPL010000196.1 GCA_013215105.1 Flavobacteriaceae bacterium | reverse complement strand
TAAATTCATTTGATAAAATTTATATTGATGGTATCTTGTTGGTTAATATATTAAATTTCTTTAGATTCCAAATCAAAAGAAAATCATTTGACACAACATCATTAGCTACGACAATATTTGAGAATGTTTCTAATACTCAGAAGAGTATTTATTTTATTGGATCAGAAGAGGTGCATATAAATAAGTTTATAAAAACGATATCCAGTAATTTCCCTAAAATGAAAATATCAGGATATAGAAATGGTTTTTTTAATTCAGAAGAAGAAAAAATAGAAACAATTAAAAATATAATTAATCTTAAGCCTGATGTCATAGTCGTGGGGATGGGAACTCCATATCAAGAAAATTTCATGTTAAAATTAAAAGCAAATAGTTTTAAAGGTGCGGCTTATTCCTGTGGTGGGTTTATTCATCAAACTACTGAAAAAATAAATTACTATCCTAAAGTATTTGATAAATTGAACTTGAGGTGGTTGTATAGAATGATAGATGAGCCTAAACTTATAAAAAGATATTTTATGTACTATCCTATATCTATTTTGTATTTCACTGTAAATTTAATAAAATATAAATACTCAAATAAATGAAAAACATTCTTGTTACAGGAGGACTTGGTTATATAGGTTCACACACTGTTGTAGAATTATATAATAAAGGATATAACCCTATAGTTTTAGATGATAAATCTAATTCAGAAAAATCGGTAATAGATAGTTTAAAAAAACTAACTAAAGAAGATCTAATTGTTTTAGATGTTGATATTAAAAATATTAATTCTCTTAGAGAAAATCTAACTAAAATAAATATAGATGGTGTTATTCATTTTGCAGCTTATAAATCAGTAGGAGAAAGTGTCAATAACCCTTTAAAGTATTATTCTAATAATATAACAGGTATTATTAATATACTCATGATAATGCAAGATTTAAATATTAATAATTTTATATTTAGCTCGTCATGTACAGTTTACGGAGAGACAAACCAAGTTCCTATAGGAGAGTTTCACCCTGTTGTAGAAGCTATGTCTCCTTATGGAAATACTAAGCAGATAGGAGAGGAAATAATTAAAGACTTAGTCAGTTCTACCGATTTTAAAGCTTATTCCCTGAGGTATTTCAATCCTATAGGAGCTCATGGTTCAGGTGTTATAGGTGAGTTAGCCTATGGTGTGCCTAATCACTTAGTGCCATATCTTACTCAAGTAGCAAATGGTACAAGAGGTGGCTTAAATGTTTTTGGAAATGATTATAATACTATAGATGGAACCTGCATTAGGGATTATATACATGTTGTAGATTTGGCTAAAGCTCATATATATGCTTTAGATAAATTATTAATATCCAAAGAAGGGAGAATTTATGATGTATATAATTTAGGTACAGGAAAAGGAACTTCAGTATTAGAACTTATAAGTGCTTTTGAAAAGGTAAATAAGATTAAAATACCATATAATATAGTAGAAAGAAGGTCTGGAGATGTAGAACAAGCTTTTGCAGATGTTACTAAAGCTAATAAAGAGTTAAATTGGTTTGCCAAATTGTCTATAGAGGATGCTTTAAAGTCTGCTTGGAAATGGCAAAGTTATTATGATAAAAAACAAAAATATAAATGAAAATAACAGTAGTAGGTACGGGATACGTAGGATTAGTTACGGGAACCTGTTTAGCAGAAAACGGTAATGATGTACTTTGTATAGATGTAAATAAAGAAAAGGTAGAGCAGATGCGTAATGGTGAGGTTCCTATTTACGAACCTCACTTAGACGTACTTTTTCAAAGAAATATAAAAGCTAATAGACTTAATTTTTCTACTTCTTTAGACGAAGGTCTTAAGCATGCTGATATTATATTCTTGGCTTTACCTACTCCCGAGGGAGAAGATGGTTCTGCCGACCTGTCTTATATACTAGGAGTTGCTGACCAAATTGGTAAGAAAATAACTGATTATAAAGTTATAATTGACAAAAGTACAGTTCCTGTAGGAACTTCCGATAAGGTGAGAGAGGCTATAGCTAAAAATTGTGATATTGCTTTCGATGTGGTTTCTAACCCTGAGTTTTTACGTGAGGGTTATGCCGTAGAAGATTTTATGAAACCAGAGAGAATAGTTATAGGTGCTTCATCGGAAAAGGCTAGGAAGCTGATGAGCGATTTGTACGCTCCTTTTGTGCGTTCTGGTAATCCTATTATTATGATGGACGAGAGATCGGCTGAGCTTACCAAATATGCAGCAAATGCTTTTTTGGCAACAAAAATTACTTTTATGAATGAGATAGCTAACTTCTGTGAATTAGTAGGTGCCGATGTTGATAAAGTACGTATAGGTATGGGGACTGATAGCCGTATAGGTAGTAGGTTCTTATATCCTGGTATTGGTTATGGAGGTTCTTGTTTTCCTAAGGATGTAAAAGCTCTTTATAAATCGGGTAAAGAATCTGGTTTTGACTTTGAGATACTAGAGGCTGTAGAAAAGGTTAATCAATCTCAAAAGACAGTATTATTACCTAAGATAAAGAATTATTTTAATGGTAATATAGAAGGAAAGAAAATAGCACTTTGGGGATTGGCTTTTAAACCAGAAACCGACGATATAAGAGAGGCACCAGCCTTGTATATGATAGACGAATTAGTGAAATTAGGGGCAGAAATAACTGCTTTTGACCCTGAGGCTATGCCTAACGTAAAACGT